>NZ_CP061288.1:568143-926124 GCF_018687355.1 Polynucleobacter sp. VK25
GTGATTAGCTACTAGCAGAAGAGCAAGGGAGGCGCAGCCCATGGCAAAAAATTGCCACTGGTGCAGCATGGCAGTTCCCACAACGGTCATCAAGACTGTCCAGCCTATTGCCATTTTGGCTTTTTTTGAGAGTGGCTTCATTTGTAGCTCCAGCTTTGGTTTAGGCACGTACTTTATTCAACATACGACGAAGTGTATCGTCCTTGATGACGTAATGTTGCCACAAACCTGCTAAGGCATGGATAGCAATTAAAAAATAGAGTGAGTTTCCAAGGAATTCATGAATCCCTTCAACCACTTTTTTCATCTCTGGATTAGGGGTGACGAATTGAGGCCATACTAAGCCAAAGAAATGGATTTCTTTACCGCCATACTGAAAATACAGGAGGCCAAAGATGGGGGATATTAAGAGTAGGGCGTAGAGCAGCCAATGCATTGCGGTGGCTAATGAAACAAACAGGCGTTTTGGGTTTGTAGGCTTAGGAACACCATAAGTGAAGCGCACTATCAGGCGCAGAGCCATGACTAAAAAAATGAGTTGTCCGATTACGCCGTGGATTGTTTTGCATAGCTCACGAGGCTCACTCCCTTTGGGAAACTGCCCTTTGAGTTCAATCACTACAAAGGCAGCGATCACTAAGAAAAAAACAAACCAATGGAAGAATATGGAAACTGGGTGATATTTGGTTCTTGTCATGGTTGCTAGATGTTAGGTGGATTCATCATAAATGATAATGAATCTCATTAACATTAGCAATATCAGGGGTATTCTCCCCAAAATTCACTACCAAACCTTAGTTATTGAGTCTTACCTTTGCGCTGAGCTCATTGGCTGCGCCACGCTTATCTACCTGGGAGAGCCTAAGCGCTTCAACCTCAAAGTCTAGTTGTCCGGGATGAAATTCTTCATCATTTTGAAGATGAATGACATAGGTCCAGACTAGCTCGCGGCCACGGTTTTTAAATACATCCACTACACGTTTCATCTGGACCGCCTTTATGGTGAAGCTTATTTATTGCTGTTGGATAGACTACCGGCATCCATCTGTTGGGTTAGGTTATTTTTTAGAGCCACTAAGTTTCTAGCTTCGATGCGAATGACTCCACCTCTTGGGCTATCGATATCGGCAATCAAGAAGAACGAAACCGAAATGACAAAAGGGAAAATCAAGAACAAGCCAGTATTCTTTTCAAAATTACGCGCACCAAACCCGACAAGCAGATTGGCGCAAATGGCGATTGCAGCCATCAATGCCCAGGCTGTATAGGGAATGCGATTCCACCAAGCGGCCTGAACATAACCTTGAGAATTTAAAACATCATTCATGCCGGATACAACGAGTGCCATAGTAGGTGTGCCTTGCGTTTTCACGGTCGGCAGAATTTCATTCCATAGGGCAGTCTGTAGCTGATCTGTTTTGATGCGAATCTCTTGAATCTTTTCTGGGGTCTGTTTTGAATAAAACAGAATGCGTTGATCAATATATTGAATGAGGAGATCTTTGGTGGCGGCAGATACCTTGGGGGGCAAGAGATCTGCCCGTAAGTATTCAGTGCCGATGGCATTTGCCTCACCTTCCTCAAATATCTCTCGCTGATCATGGCGATCAATAGCCATAGAGAAAGTAAAGCCAATAATTAAGGCTAGCAAGGTCAAAGTAGCCGTCTGAATGATGCCTAGGTCTTCAGAGGTCTCAGTGTCTTTTGTGCGATAGCGGCTAAGTACAGCATGCCCAAACCAAACAGCAAAGGCAAATACAACTAGTGATACGCCAAAGACAGCAATAGGGTAGTTGAGAAGGTGAAAAATTTAAAAGGTTCCTGGATACAAAATATCTTTAGTTACATTCTGAATATCGCGATGGCCTGTAAATGCCATGGTGATATCAAGTTCGTTGTGGATCAACTCTAGGCACTTAGTAACACCAGCCTCACCCATAGCGCCTAAGCCATATAGAAATGGGCGACCAATCATCGTGCCGCGTGCACCCAAGGCCCACGCTTTAAGAACATCTTGACCCGAGCGAATACCGCCATCCATCCATACTTCAATATCTTTACCAACGGCTTCCACAATTCCAGGCAAAGCTTTAATGCTGGAAATTGCGCCATCTAATTGGCGGCCACCATGGTTAGAAACAATGAGTGCATCCGCTCCGGAGTTTGCGGCAAGGCGCGCATCTTCTTCATCCAAGATGCCTTTAATGATGAGCTTTCCGCCCCATAGCTTTTTGATCCACTCTACGTCACCCCAATTGAGGCCTGGATCAAATTGCTCTGCAGTCCAAGAGGAGAGGGAGGACATATTGCCAACACCAGTAGCGTGCCCAACAATATTGCGGAAGGTTCTACGTGGGGTCATTGCCATGCCCAAGCACCAGCGTGGCTTGGTTGCCATATTGAGCATGTTGGCAATCGTCAATTTGGGTGGAGCCGAGAGACCGTTCTTTAAATCCTTGTGACGCTGACCTAGAATTTGTAAATCCAATGTAAGTACTAGGGCTGAACATTTGGCTGCTTTAGCACGTTCAATTAAACGCTCAATAAAGCCGCGGTCCTTCATGACGTAGAGTTGAAACCAAAATGGTTTTGTCGTGTGTTCTGCCACATCTTCAATTGAGCAAATGCTCATCGTGGATAAGCAGAATGGCACGCCAAACTTTTCAGCAGCCTTGGCGGCCAAAATTTCACCATCAGCATGTTGCATTCCGGTGAGGCCAGTCGGGGCAAGAGCAACTGGCATAGCCACTTCTTGACCAATCATCGTTGTCTTGGTGGTGCGGTTCGTCATGTTCACTGCTACACGCTGACGTAATTTAATCTTTTGAAAATCAGATTCATTGGCACGATAGGTCGATTCAGTCCACGATCCTGAATCGGCATAGTCATAGAACATCTTGGGGGTACGTTTTTGATGGAGGACTCGCAAGTCTTCTATGTTGGTAATGATTGCCACAATGATTCCTTCTGATTGATGCTATTTTGTTGAAGCAAAAGCTTAATTTAAGCTCTATCTTAGCAATACCGGGGATTTGTTTCTACAATGCTAGAGTATCCCTTGCTTGGGGACCTCAAATAACTACTTCCCTAATAAGCAGCTGAATGCAACAACTGAATTTCTCCACCATTTTCTCCTTGCTTATAGCTACGGCCTTATGGGCAGGCAATGCAATTGCTGGGCGTATTTTGGTGGGTAGCGTCTCTCCAATTACCCTAAGTGCGGCACGTTGGGGATTAGCCGCTTTGCTTTTGCTTCCTTTGGGTTGGCGTGTATTTATGCCGGGAAGCGCCTTATGGAAAAACAAGCAACGTTTCTTGCTCTTGGGTTTATTCGGAGTAGGTAGTTATAACGTGCTGCTTTATCTTGCCCTCCAAACCTCTACAGCGATTAATGTCACCTTGATTGGTGCCAGCATGCCGATTTGGATGTTATTCATAGGGGCTGTGTTTTATCAAGTTAAGCCCAGCATCTTGCAAATGGTTGGTGCTGTGGTGAGTTTGCTCGGTGTTGGGATCGTACTCACACGAGGTGACCTCGCCGCCTTGCTGTCTATGGAAATGGTAGTGGGTGATCTTTTGATTATGTTGGCTACCATCTTGTGGGCTTTTTACAGTTGGATGCTAAGTCGTCCAGGTTCCAGCACTGAAGGTAAATGGCCGTGGGCTGAATTCTTAATGGCACAAGTAATGGTGGGTCTTTTATGGACTGGGTTTTTTGATGGCTTTGAAATTGCCACTGGTCATGCCTTTATTGACCTCAATTGGTGGACTGCTTCTTTGATTGTCTTTGTCGCCATTGGTCCCTCTCTCATTGCTTATCGTTGCTGGGGATTTGGTGTGAATGGGGCCGGACCTACAGTAGCTGCCTTTTTTGCTAATTTCATCCCTTTATTTACTGCGCTTCTATCTGCTGCGATGTTAGGGGAACCTCCACAGGCCTTTCATGGTCTTGCCTTTGCCCTGATTGTTGCCGGTATTGTGATCTCCTCTAAAAGAGGTAGATGAAGCAGCCAAAACAGTCAAAAATGCCCTTTTAAGAGGGGTTTTAGCCCCAAGCCCCCAAAAAAGTCTTAAATCGGTATCATTTAGGGCTAATCATTGAAATCCCTAGGAAATTACTATGCCAGGCTTACTTCCCAACGTTGATCCAGACGGTTTATTGGAATTCTCAGTTGTTTACACCGATCGCTCTTTGAATCACATGTCCGAAGAGTTCAAGCGTGTAATGGTTGATATTTCTAGCGTCCTTAAAGATGCTTACAACGCTAGCTCTGCAGTTATCGTTCCTGGTAGCGGTACTTTTGGTATGGAGGCTGTTGCCCGTCAATTTGCCAACAATAAGAAATGCCTAGTATTGCGTAATGGTTGGTTTAGTTACCGCTGGACACAAATTTT
Source organism: Polynucleobacter sp. VK25 (assembly GCF_018687355.1). NCBI lineage: Bacteria > Pseudomonadati > Pseudomonadota > Betaproteobacteria > Burkholderiales > Burkholderiaceae > Polynucleobacter > Polynucleobacter sp. VK25. Next base: position 572,539 of record NZ_CP061288.1, read on the forward strand.
TGATTTAGATAGTTCTTTCAAGGATGTATCGATTTTAAAAGGCAGGCAAGTAGATAGCTCTGCCCAAGGCGCTTTTTCACCTGCTCCGATTGAAGAGGTCGTTGCATTTATTAAGAAAGAGAAACCTGCGGTTGTCTTTGCGCCGCATGTTGAAACTTCAGCGGGCATCATTCTTCCTGACGATTACATCAAAGCAGTTGGTGAAGCGGTGCGTTCTGTTGATGGCATTTTCGTATTGGACTGTATTGCCTCTGGTGCGATGTGGGTTGATATGAAGGCATGCAATGTCGACGTATTGATTTCAGCGCCACAAAAAGGCTGGAGCAGCTCACCATGCTGCGCCTTGATTGCCTTAGGCGAGAGAGGTCGTGAGCGCATTGACTCAACTCAAAGCACTAGCTTCTCCATGGATCTGAAAAAATGGTTGCAGATTATGGAGGCGTATGAAAAGGGTGGTCATGTGTATCACACCACTATGCCTACCGATGCTTTAAAGATTTTGCGCAATGTGATGAAAGAAACTCAATCACTTGGTTTTGCAGCACTAAAGGCTAAGCAAATTGAATTGGGCACTAAGGTCCGTGAGCTTTTGGTATCCAAAGGCTACCCATCAGTAGCAGTGAAAGGCTATCAATCACCGGGCGTCATCGTGAGCTTCACCAAAGATCCGGAGATTCAATCTGGCAAGAAGTTCATTGCGCTTGGCTTGCAAACTGCTGCCGGTGTTCCCTTGCAGTGTGATGAGCGTCCAGATTTCCGTACCTTCCGTCTTGGTTTATTCGGCTTGGAGAAGCTGGCAAATGTAGATCGTACTGTTGGACATCTTGCAACTGCATTAGAAAAAATTACTGAGACTGAAGCGCAGCCTGCGTAAATAAGTTCAGTAGTGAAGTGTTAAAAAAATAAAGGCCATCATTTGATGGCCTTTATTCATTCTAGCTAGCATCTTATCTAGCAAGTGGGTTGGGAGTGGCTTCACCAATTTTGTGTAGTGTATTGTTATCCACGTGATGGAATAATTCTGCTTGATCTTTGATCTTCATCACAGTGTCTTGTTCATAAGACCAAGTGCCATCATCGTGAATCGAAACCTGAATCCGAAACTCGATAGTCCTAAAAGCGTAATCCAAAAATGGGTTCGATGAGATCCCTGCGCAACGATCATCCTCTCTAGCGTACAGCTCAAATTGCTTTGCATCTGGTGTAGCTTTTCCACTTGCCATCGTAATCATTCCTCGGGGAATGCTTAAAGTGTGAATGACGTTACCAGTCGCCGGCTCCCATAGCCAATAACCAACCTGATCATGATAGGTCTTAACTTGATCGGGTTTGGTGATGTGGGTGTGATACCTCAAGCCATAAAACAATTGAGGACCATTTGTCTGGGGATCAATTGGCTGAAGCTCAATGCGTTCTACATAGGCTTGTTTCTTGGGGCCTTCCGCTTTGGGCTTGACGTCCAGGCCGCGGATACCTTCCCATATTCCAGCCATACTGGTCAAAGGTCCGAGCTGCTCTAGGGTGTTAACAGAGTAGCCCTGGGGTTCTGTAAATATATCGCTCGGGAAATTACTCATCGCTAGCTTTCTAAAAATGAAGCATTTATCTCAAATTTTTGAGTATTATCAAATTATCCACAAACTATTCTGGAGAATTACATGATTTCTCGTATCGCGCGCTTGAGCCTGGCCTCCCTTATTTCTGCTGCTATCGGTATTGCCCCAATCTCTGTGATGGCTGCTGATCCAGCCCCCGCGCCAGCTCCAGCTGCGGCGCCTGCTGCGACCCCTGTGGCAGCTCCTGCTGCCACTCCAGCCGAGAAGTCTGCCGAGAAGAAGGCGAAGAAAAAAGCCAAGAAAGAAAAGAAGGCTGAGAAAAAAGCGAAGAAGAAGTCTAAAAAGAAAGCGAAAGCAGCTGCCGAAGCAGCGGCTCAGTAGTACGTATACATCAACCTCTCTTAATTGAGGGGTTCTGCGCTATCAAAGTCATCAGATCTTTTGGGGTCCGGTGACTTTTTTCTTGGCCCATCATTACGGACGAGTAACCACATTGCTGTCATCACCAAAGTCATGCCGCCTATCTGAGTCCAGGTGATTGGCTCTGACAGAATTAAATATCCCATAAAGATCGTAGAGACTGGGCCAAGTATTCCAGCTTGAGCTACTAGCGGTGAGCCAATACGATTAATCGCGATCATGATGAGTAGCATCGGAATGACGGTGCAAAAGCTGGCATTAAGAAGGCTAAACCAATAGATTTGTGGCAATTGTTCAAAAATAGCGAGTGGATTATGAATAGTTGACTGTGCAATGCTGAGGACTGCTGAGGCAGAGCTGGCATACACGACTAAACGAACACTCCCAATGCGCTTTACCATTTCACCGGCGCCAATCATATAGGCCGCATAAGAGCAGGCACTTCCAAACACAAGTGCCATGCCAAACCAAGCGCTGATTCCTGTTGAGCTAGCATCTTGAATAAAGACAATAAAAACCCCTATGTAACCAACAACGAGCGCATACCACTGCAGACGGGAGATGGATTTCTTTAATATGAAGTAGGAGATGAGTAGGACAATCGTTGGCGTGAGATATAGAACAATTCTCTCTAGACCAACTGAGATATATTGCAGCCCCAAGAAATCAATATAGCTAGATAAGAAATAACCTAAAAATCCGAGGAAAAATAATTTAGCGCGATCAAGCCAAGTAATTGGACTCATTGTTGTTCGGCGAGACTCCCACCAGAAGATTCCCCAAAATAAGGGCAGCGCCATCAGCATGCGTAAGGCCAAAAGAGTTTCTGCATTGGCTCCGTATGCAAATGCCAGCTTTACCAGAATCGCTTTTCCTGAAAAAAGCATGGAGCCAACCCCAGCCATCAGAATGCCATAGAGATAACGTCGGTGATGATGTGCTGCGCTTACGGAATGCATCACTATTTATAACAGTTTATTTAGAAGGGCTCGCATTTCTAAAATGGTCTCGGAAGGGGTGAGACCAATAGGACCAATTCCTTTGCTAACTAGGCTATCTGCTGCAGTAGCATGCAACTCAACTGCAATCCCAGTGGCTTGCCATAAATTTAAATGATGGCGAATGCCTTGAGCAGCAATAGCAGCAATACTTCCAGTCAAAATGTCTCCCATACCGCCTGTACCCATTCCAGGGTTACCGGCAAGACATTGCAATGGAGTTTGCTGTGGAGAGGCGATGAGAGTGTGTTGTCCTTTGAGAATGACAATGGATTGTGTGAGTTCAACCAGTTTTTGAATGGTATCTAGGCGATTAGCTTGAGCATTTTCTGTGGTGATCTTTAATAGTTTGGCTGCTTCGCCAGGGTGAGGGGTCAGAACAGTGAGTCCTGGAAAATCAGAGTTACGTTTCTTCAAGTGGGCCAGTAAGTCATCAGACTCACTAATCAGATTGAGTGCATCCGCATCGATTACCAAAGGGATTTTTTTTGAGGCAAGCACTTCTTCTAGATATTGAGAGGCTAATACCGATTTACCAAGACCTGGACCTATGGCAATCACATCAGGCTTGGTGATGACAAGCATTTCATGAATATTGTTCGTAGCAAGACGAATCATGAGCTCGGGGTTATCAACAGCAGCGTGCGCTGAGGCGGGGTCCAACATTTCCAGGATGGTCCAGCCAGCTCCTAGATGTAAGCAAGCATTACCCGCCAATAGGAGAGCGCCCGCCATTCCCGATGCCCCACCAATTAATACGACTTTGCCTGCATTGCCTTTATGTTCTGCAGGCTCGCGCTTTAGAAGCTTTGCCAAGCTAAGTACATCGAGGGTTGTAGGTTGGTAGTTCATATCACTAGTATCGCTCTGATTTCAGGGGTGTTGAGCAAATTATAGGAAAGAGTATGCTGGACATATGAAGATTCAATTTCTTGGTGCAGCAGGTGAGGTAACAGGCTCTCGCCATTTGGTTGAGGCTATGCTTTCTGGAGAGTCAAGGCATTTCATGGTTGACTATGGCATGTTTCAGGGTGGGCGCGAAGCAACCAATAAAAACCTTGAGCCTTTGCCATTCTCGCCAAAAGATCTCGATTTTGTTGTGCTCACACATGCGCATATAGACCATAGTGGTTTGCTGCCTCGTCTTTGCGCTCAGGGTTTTACAGGACCAATTTACTGTACAAAAGCCACCTATGAATTATTGAAAATTCTTTTGCTCGATAGCGCCCATTTGCAGCGTGCAGATGTGGAGAGAGCAGAGAGAAAAATAAAAGCAGGTAAGTGGCGCGGCGAGGTACCCGTTGCCCTCTACTCTAAGGAGGAGGTGGAGATAACTCTCACTCAGTTTGAGCCTTTGGAGTATAGGCAGTCAGTAGAGCTAGCGCCAGGAGTGCAGCTGGAATTCCATAATGCTGGACATATTCTAGGTTCTGCTATAGCCGTTATCGACATCGCCGAAGACGGGGTAGAGAAAAAGCGTTGTGTATTTTCAGGGGACATTGGAATGAAGGGCAAAGTCTTGATGCCTGACCCTGATTTAATTAAAGATGCTGATGTGGTTATTGTCGAATCTACTTATGGCGACCGTTTTCACCGCAGCTTACAAGACACAGAAGATGAGTTAGTTGAGGTAATCAATTCAACGATGACTGCACATGGCAATGTGGTGATGCCAGCATTTGCGGTAGGGCGTACGCAAGAGATACTCTTTCTCTTGATTGATTTGGTGAGAAGAGGGCGTCTGCCCCATTTAAGTATTTGGGTGGACTCACCAATGGCTACTGCAGCAACACATCTCACGCAGCACTTCTTCTCACAATTGGATGGTCAGTCACAGGCCACTTTTGATTGGTATAAAAATAATCCAGATGCGGTAGATCTTCGTTTTATTGCCGATGTTGAAGAGTCTAAAGCGCTGAATAAAATTAAGGGCGGTGCAATTATTGTTTCGGCTAGTGGCATGTGTGATGCTGGTCGTATTGTTCATCATCTAGCTAGCAATTTGCCGCGGGCACAAAATGCCATTGTGATCACTGGATTCCAGGCCTATGGAAGCCTAGGAAGGCGTTTGGTGGATAGGGTGCAGAAAGTTCGACTGTTTGGCGAGGAGGTTCCTGTAAAGGCCTCAGTACATACGATCGGGGGCTTATCAGCTCATGCTGATCAGGCTGGCTTGTTGGATTGGCTGAGAGGATTTGAGCGGCCTCCAAACACAATATTTGTAGTGCATGGAGAGCCAGAATCATCCTCCGTTTTGGCTGAATGCATCAGAGATGAATTACATTGGGAAAATGTCATCGTCCCAGAGCGCTTACATACGTATCAGTGCTAAATCAGGGTTGATTTAATCAGCTACTTTAGCGCCTTGAATATTGTGTCGCTTCATAGCGTCAGCCACAAACCCCGATTGCTTGAGCTCGGCAATGATGCTGCTAAGGTAAGCGGTGGTGTTTTCAAAATGTGCCCTAGATTTCGGAATGCCAATCGCTTGATTAATCGCCATAAAGCGTCCAGGCAGCATACGTAATCCTTCGTAACGCTTTGCATCACTTTCCAGTTGTTGTTTTACACCTGCGGCTACATTCCCTTTGCCGGACATAAAGTCATCAACTACAGCTTGTGAGCTCACAGCACGAAGGACGCTGGCATTTTTAATCTCGCGGGTCAGATACAAGTCATAAGCGCTACCTTTGCCAACCACAATTTCATTACCAGCAACATCTATCTCCTCATTCATCTTGAGTGGGGAAGAGGCCTTGACCATATAAGCCCCTTCGATCTGGATATAAGCCGGTGTGTAACTAATATCAGCACCACGTACTGGATCAATCGCCACAAATATCAAGTCAATATCTCCGGCCTTCAGTGCATCGACTGTATTGCCTGCAGTTTTGAAGGGGATGAGCTGCACTGGTAATGCAGTTCTTTTGCCAATTTCATTAGCAATATCAATTGACACACCATATAAGCGCTTTGTTCCTTGATCTTCATTGGCAAGAATGGGATTGCCTAAATTAATGCCGACACGCAAGGTGCCAGTGGGTGCAAAGGATGAGCGCGTAGAGGAATCAAGTTTTTTCATGGTGGAGGATGATTGGCTTATAGCAAATTGAGGTAAACACAGAAGCACACAAGAGATGACTAAAGAGAATATTGGTTTCATGGGGATAAGAGGATAAAAAAACCGCGGAGGGCCGCGGTTTTCTGTGTTGTAGAAGATATTACTTCTTAGCATCAGCTGCGGGAGCTGCCGCTGGGGCTGCTGGAGCGGCAGGAGCATCTTTTTTAGCTTCTTCCATGTGCGCAGCTTCTGCACCATGTTTTTCGCCACCCATGTCAATGTCGCCATCACCTTTGAGGAGTAAATAGGCTGTGGCACCAACTAAGACTAGTACCATGATGATGATTGAACGGTTGCTCATTGCTTTTCCTTCGATTTGGTTGAAATTATGCCAATATTAACTCGGGAAGGGCGCTCGGTAAATCCCAAATAGCCCTAGTACCCCATATCTTTGGTGGAACTAGGTATTAACACTAATTTGGGGCGCGAGTTAAGATGAGCCCATATATATCAAGAAGGTTGCAATATGAGTCCCAAGCTGCCCGTTCATAACTCACAGACGATTACCGAGTATTTGAATCTTCATCACGATCAAGTATCTGAAGAAGATTCGGCAGAGTCTTATAAATTTGCTTTTGACGATGAAGCATTTTTGGCTCGTAGAGAAACAATGGGCATTCGCTTTGAGTTGGAGCTGCTCAAACCTGAGGTTCTTCTCAAAGAGCACGGCATTGAGCACACAATTACGGTATTTGGTTCTACCCGATTTGTTAGTCATGCTCAGGCTCTAGAGTTAAAAGAGAAAGCCAAGACTCCAGAAGAAATTGCGCATGCTAATAAAGCACTGCTACACAGTGAATACTATGAGTCCGCACGGCAATTTGGTTCTCTGGTTGCGGCTTATAACGCAACCCAAAAGAAGGATTCTAATAAGCTTCATATTTGTACGGGCGGAGGCCCCGGAATTATGGAAGCTGCCAATCGCGGGGCCTTTGAGGCTGACGATAAAACGATTGGATTTAATATCAGCCTACCCAGAGAGCAGCATCCAAACCAATACATCAGCCAAGGCTTGAGTTTTCGCTTTCATTACTTTGCGCTACGCAAGATGCACTTCATGTTACGGGCTAGGGCAATCGTTTCTTACCCAGGAGGCTTTGGTTCATTCGATGAATTGTTTGAGGTCTTAACTCTTATTCAAACCAAAAAGGTTGTTCCAATTCCAGTCATATTGGTGGGCAAGCAGTATTGGGAAGAAATGGTGAACTTTAATCACATGGTGGAATTTGGTGTGATTGATAAAGAGGATATGGAGCGCATTCATTTTTCAGAAACTGCCGAAGAGGCATGGCAGATCATTCAAGATTGGTATCAGTTGGGCTAAATATAGCCGCCCCTGTAAAATCAACACTATGAATCCCTCACAAGCGAACATCGCCACATCACTTGATCTTCCCGGTTATCTGCTGGGGGGTGTTATGTTGTTGTCCATCATGGTTTTTCATGGCGTACTACTGTTACAGATCGCCAAACGTTATGAAGTAAAAACTTTTCTGTATTTGGCTGAGAAAAAATACTCTGATGTTGCAATCTGTTTTTACATTAGCGTTTTCTGCCTGTTCTTAACGCATATCGCAGAAATTCTCATCTGGGGTATTGCTTTATATGCTCTCAAATTGCTGCCTGCATTAGGTCAAAGTATTTTGTTTAGTGGCAGCACATACACTGCAATGGGATTTATGGAAGACATTCTTCCTGATGGATGGAAGATGCTGGCAGTCATCATTGCATTTTCAGGAATGTTTTCCTTTGCATGGACTGCATCAGTCATGATCTCTATGACAAAGAACTTCCGTCAAGCCTATACCAAGCTTCACATGAGAAAACTCAATCTCTCATCTGACATCATTGATCGTTTTGAGTAACGTATGACTAAAGTCTGGGATGCCATCATTATTGGTGGTGGTGCTGCTGGCCTCTTCTGTGCAGGCGTCGCTGGTCAGCTCGGGAAAAAAGTGCTGGTGCTTGATCACGCAGAAGTGTTGGGTGAAAAAATTCGTATTAGTGGTGGCGGTAGGTGTAATTTCACTAATTTGCACAGCAGCCCAGCGAATTTTCTATCCCTCAATCAGCATTTCGTCAAAAGTGCGCTAGCTCGTTACCCCTCAACGGAGTTCATCAAGCTGGTGAGCGCTCATGGCATTGGCTACCATGAGAAACACCAAGGTCAATTGTTCTGTGACGATTCTGCTAAGCAAATCATTGACATGTTATTTTCTGAGTGTGCCAAAGGTAAGGTGATCGTACGCAATCCGGTTACCGTTCAGTCTATCGCGCAAGATGGCGATCAATGGATCTTACAAACCGATGCTGGCATTGAAAAGTCAAAAGCAGTAGTGATGGCTACAGGCGGTTTACCAGTTCCTGCGATTGGTGCTACTGCATATTCATTGGATATTGCCAAGCAGTTTGGCTTAAATGTAGTAGACCCAAGACCTGCTTTAGTCCCACTTTCATTTACTGCAGATAATTTTGGTGATCTCAATGAGTTAGCCGGTCTGAGTGTGCCGATTAGAATTGCATCGGGCTCAAAAGGTCAGCGCTATGGTGCTTGTAGGTTTAACGAAGATTTATTACTGACTCATAAAGGCTTATCTGGCCCTGCGGTTCTTCAGGCAAGTAGCTATTGGCAAGAGGGTGAGCCTATTCATATTGATTGGCTTGGTGCTGTAGAGCGCCCTGGAGGATTTAACTGTGACGAGCTCTTTAATAATGAAGAGAATCGTTTGAAGCTGACCGAAACTATTTTGGCTTCAGTATTGCCGCAGCGCTTAGCAAAAGCATTTGCAGATCAAAAAGGTTTAACTGGTCGAAAATGGGCCGAGGTTTCGAAAAAAGATCGACAGTCTCTGAAAGAGTTAATCACCAATTGGTCGGTAAAGCCGGCAGGTACCTTAGGGTGGAAAAAAGCTGAGGTAATGTTGGGTGGTGTAGATACGAAAGAGCTTGATGGTCAAAGCATGATGTCACGCAAGCACAAAGGACTTTTCTTTATTGGTGAATGCGTGGATGTCACTGGCCACCTGGGTGGACATAACTTCCAGTGGGCCTGGGCAAGCGGCTTTGCTTGCGCGCAGGCTCTATAAAACTAGCGCCTATCTAGCGCTTTTTCTTTTCTCGCGAGCGGATATTTAAGAGCTCTACCGATAGTGAAAACGCCATAGCGACGTAGACATAACCCTTGGGGATGTGAACTCCCATACCCTCGGCAATTAAAACCACGCCTACGACCGTCAGAAAAGATAAAGCTAGTACCTTGATAGAAGGGTGGCGATGTACAAAATCTCCAATAGGCTTTGCTGCAATCAGCATAATCAGAACAGACGCTAGAACTGCTGCGATCATGACACTGATTTGATCGACCATGCCTACAGCAGTGATCACGCTATCTAGAGAGAAGATGATATCTAGTAAACCAATTTGCAGAACAGAGCCAATAAATAAAGAGAGCATAGATTTGGCGTTCTTTTTCCCGTTGGACTCACCTTGCTCGTCGCCATGCTCCCCAACTTCGACCTCTACATAAATTTCCTTAGAGGCCTTCCAGATTAAGAAGAAGCCGCCGAGTAACAAGATTAAATCTCTGCCGCTAATCGATTTCTCAGCAATGCTAAAGAGGGGTTCAGTAAGACCCATGACCCATGAAAGACTGAGCAATAAGAGAATGCGGGTTACTAAGGCGAATATCAGGCCAAAGCGACGAACCTTTTCTCGAATCTCTATAGGAAGCCTGTTGGCGATAACGCTAATAAAGATGATGTTATCAATGCCTAAAATAATTTCCAGGGCAGAGAGTGTTAGAAAGGCGATCCAGACATTAGGATCGCTCAGAAACTGCATAAGACTTTCAATCATTTTTTACTTTGCTGTTGTGGCCCTGAGGTAAAGTGTATATAAATAAATTCAATATTGCGTTCTATGTATAAGTCCACACAACTAATCAGGATATTGCTGCTCTGCACGGTAGCGCTTTTGGCGATTAATCCAGCATATGCGGTTTATCCTGACAAACCCATCAAGATCATCATTGGTTTTCCTGCAGGGGGACCCTTAGATGCGCATATTCGTCTTTTGGTTGATAGGTTGCAGACTTCCTTGGGTCAAACGGTAATCGTCGATTACAAGGCGGGTGCGGGGGGTGCAGTTGGGGCTCAGTTTGTGATGCAGTCACCGGCCGATGGGTACACCGTGCTATTGGCAAACACCGGGACGATGGTTATTAATCCCGCCATCTATACCAAGTCACCATACGACACCTTAAAAGATTTTCAGCCGGTTGCTAGAACTGCGCAGCAACCACTTGCATTAATCGTAAATAAAGATGTGCAGGCCAATACGCTCAAAGAATTTGTGGCTTATGCAAAAGCAAATCCTGGGAAGTTGAACTATGGTTCTGCTGGTAATGGTGGAATTTCCCATTTGGTGCCAGAGATGCTAAAGAGTGAGACTGGAATTTTTATGGTGCACATTCCTTTTAAAGGAAGTGCACCTGCATTCACAGATTTAATTGCGGGCCATGTGCAGTTTATGGCGGAGTCTGTGCCGCAAGCGGCAAATTATGCTAAGCAAGGTAAGGTTAAAGCGCTGGCTGTTACTAGTGCCAAACGTAATCCAGCCTTACCTAATGTACCCACCGTGATTGAAACTGGTGTTGCCAACTTGGATGTTGTCGGTTTTTATGGGATTTTAGCTCCCAAGGGAACTCCGCCTGAGGCGATAAATAAGTTAAGTCAGGCTTTTAAAGAAACGTTGGAGTCGCCTGAAGTCCAGAAGAAGATGATTGATCAGGGCGCTGATCCCGCTTACTTAAATGCGGATCAATTTACGAAGTTCCTTGCTGCAGAAATGCCACGTTGGGCAAAGGCTGTAAAACAGGCTGGTGCCAAGCTCGACTAATCTGAGTTAGTTGGGCTGATTTCTCATCCAGTCCGCAGTATTAAAAAAGGACTCTTCTAGTTGCTTTGCGGCGTTGCCGTCAATGCCGCATTCTTCCATCGCTTTATACATACAAGCTAACCACTGATTTCGTTCTTGTATACCTATCTTGTATGGAAGGTGTCGCGCTCTGAGCATGGGGTGTCCGTATTTAGGTGAGTAGATATCAGGACCCCCCATCCAGCCAGTAAGGAAGAATTTCAGCTTTTCGCGAGAACTTGAAAGATCTTGGGGGTGCATTGCGCGTAAATCGTTAAAAATCGGCTCTAGGGCCATCAAATCATAAAAACGATCTACCAATTCATCGATTTTGTCGATTCCACCAATGCTGTCATAAATGGATTTTCTTTCAGTCATTGGCTTATTTTAATACTTGAAATTAAGGGAATTGGCAGTTGATCAAATTCGGTATAGAGTTGAAGTGAGGAGCTTTATCAATCCGTCATAAACCCTTAATTAACCCTGAATGAATACTTACTAGGTAGGAGAGTTGGAATGGACGCAAAAGATCTACAAAAATGGCAACAAGAAAAAGCTAAAGAATTATTCGATTATTCGCATAAGTTATTGGATGCCGCTAAACAGTTAAGCGAACACCATATTGCTGAAATGGAGTGGGGTATGAAGAATGCCCTAGATAGCGCCAAGTCAGCCGCTAAAAACGATCTAGCTAAATTAAAGGATCTACAAGAAGAGGCGGCAAAAGAGGCTGCTAAGCGTGCAAATGTTTATCAGAAGAAGGTGAAATCGGTTCTGAAGGATATAGGTGAGAGTGCTGCCGACGAAACTGAAAAGCATTTAGAAAAAGTTCGTAGCTCATTAGTGGGTTGGCTGGAAGACGCTGAAAACAAAATACCTTCCCATGCTGACAAGCTATCAAAAGTGGTTCATGAAATGTCTACCACTGGGCAAAAGATGTTTAAAGAAGGGCGCCGTATTGTTAACCAAGTGGCTGATACTGCTGAAAAGAATATTGACGATCTGGTCAAGAAGTCTGGGGTTAAAAAGAAGTCTGACTAATTCCGACCTCTAGTCCTGTAACACCGGAAGCCGCCTCATCGCTGGGGCGGTTTTTTATTGCCAGCCCTGCAACCAAAGATCGCTGTTAGTGAGGTCGCGCCAAGCAATCTGGGTGGTTTTCTTGGAAAAGACTGCTTCAATTTCAACAAATTCAATTTTTTCGCTTGGGGGTTCAGGAAGAATTACCTTGCTGACCAGAAAATGTTTTTGCTTGGCAATAGGTTTTACCGCTGTCCATTTAGTCAGGAGTAATTTCTTAGGGCTTAATCGATTCATAATGCGTCTCTCAAGCAATTCTTATAAAGCAGTGCACTGAAATTCTTGCCCCTGGATCAGAAGTAGTCCAGAGGAGGGTGTAAATGTCACGCTAGATTGAGTAGTTTCGGTTGAGCACTTTTGATCAAAGTAGCTTTGGATACCAAGGCTGCCGCAGTAATCTAACTTGCTCCCCTTAAATTCCATTTGGGCTTTGCGAAGCACCATGGGAATTTTGGTCTCTGTTGAAGAGTTGCAACTCCAGCTGGTATACACCTCTCGTTCGCAGGCGCAGAGCCCCGGCAGAAGAGCGATGCACACTAGAAAACGGATGGGGACTTGGCTGACAGGGGAGTTCATCTCTTAAGAATAGCGATATTTTCAATTTTCTGCCCAAGATCAGGCTTTGGTATTAATATTTAACGCAGATCGTCTAAAGAACGTATCGGTATTTATAAAACATCAAAAATTAAGGAGACGCTGTGGATACAAATCGGAGAGATGCGCTTAAGTTGGGTGCTTCTGCTGCTATGAGCGGCATGTTTATTTCCAATGCAATTGCTGCACCAGATAACCAGCCGCAGATTGTGGTGGAGCCTCTTACTGGAAAAGCAGGCTTTCGAATTGCCAACTACTTACCAAAAATGGGCGCTAATTCCAGATTGGGCTTGGTAACAAACGACGGTATGGTGGTAGATATTCCGGCTGAAGCAGCACGTCAAAAAGTACGGCTCTCATTTGATCCTACCTCAATGATTTCTTTAGCGGGTTCTGGTAATAAAGGTTTGCTAGAGCTAGCGGCATTATTTAAAGGTCGCGGTACTAATGTGCAGAATGTCAATCAGACGATTTTGTTATCACCTATTCCTAAGCCGCAAAGTAATATCTATTGCGTAGGTTGGAATTACCTTGACCATTTTGAAGAGGGCTTGAAACATCGTGCCGATACCGCTGTGAAGGAGTATCCAAAGGTGCCTGTATTGTTTACAAAAGGCACGCAAACCATGAATGGTCCATTCGACAACATTCCTTTTGATGCTGCCATCTCCACTATGATTGACTGGGAGGCTGAGCTAGCAGTGGTGATTGGTAAAAAGGGTAAGAATATCTCTGAAGAGAATGCAATGGACTATGTCTTTGGCTATTCTGCCTATAACGACACTACGGCGCGTGATATTCAGCAAAAACGTCAGTCCGGTCAATGGTTTAAGGGTAAGAGCTTGGATGGTCACGGTCCGATGGGTCCGTGGGTTGTTACTGCTGGTGGCGTCAATTTGGATGACACTCGCATTATTTGCCGTGTGAATGGCGTTGAAAAACAAAATGCTAGTTACAAGCAAATGTATTTCAAGATCCCGGCAATTATTGCCGAGCTATCGCGTGGCTTAACATTATTGCCTGGCGACATTATTGCAACCGGCACCCCATCTGGTGTTGGCTCTGGAAGAACTCCTCAAGAGTTTATGAAGCCTGGTGATGTGATGGAGACCAATATCACTGGTGTTGGCATCATCCGCAACAAGATTGTTTAAGCAATTGATTTAGTAATACATTAGGACAACAGCAAGGACGAAGGGGGAACTTAGAGAACCCAGAAGTGGTGGGTTCCGTCCTTGCCTAGTTGTTCTACCAAGCCAAATTCCCAATCTAAGTAGGCCTGCATCGCTGCAGGATCGACGCTAGTACCTTCATAAGGACGTTTATAGCGATCCAGGGGAGGTGAGGCCAAATGACATGGACCTTTCTCCAGTTCTAAGCCTGCTTTTACCCAGACTGCATTACCGCCCTCCAAAACGAGTACTTCAGCATCGGTGAGTTTTTGTAATTCTTGAGCAGCAAAGAGGCTGAGTTCACTCGGTGAGCTGGTAATGACATATCGATCTACTTCTGGAATATTTTTCATTGCTTCAGCAAGTTGTGAGCGCAAGGCATACCAACTGCCAGGAACATGTCCTTTAACGTAATTAGCATGTGTGCTGAAGTCGATGACAATCGTATTGCTATCACTTTTAAGCCAAGTGGAAACCGTCACCGCATCTATGCTGTCAATGGTTGGAAGTGTAGGTAAGGGTGCCTTCCACATTCCTGTCTCAGTCAAATTAGATGGATGAACATCATCGAGTACATAAACATCCCAGGCCATTTGCGCTAGCCAAGAGGCTGGCATGTTCGCGCGCACTCCACCACCGCTAGGGTCCACCAAAACAACGCGAGCACCTCGAACTGGGGCAACCATCTCTGTTTCTTGAACTAACTGCCCTCCTGGCACAGATCTGAATCCAGGGAGATGGCCTGTCTCATATTCTTCTGGGGTGCGGGTATCAAAGAAATAAGTAGTTCGATCGGATTGCGCTTTCCAGGGATGAAGATCATTTAGAGTGGCGCGTTTCACACCAGCTCTATCGGCTACGCTGCGAGCGCGGACCGCAGCTTCATTTTTAGTGTCATCGCTAACCTCCTGAAACTTTCTGCTTTGACCTTTATCTAACTCCTGTCCTGCAAGCGTCCAGCCAATCGTGCCGTTGCGTAGCGCATTGACTTCATTCGGAATGCCGGCATTAATAAGTGACTGAGTGCCAATGATGCTGCGGGTTCTGCCAGCACAGTTCACGATCACTTTTGTCTTTGGGTTAGGAGCCAACTCAGGTAGGCGTAAAACGAGTTCCGCACCTGGAACGCTAATTCCTGTCGGAATACTCATGGTGTTGTATTCATCAAAGCGCCGCACGTCTACAACAACAACATCTTCTTTGCTGTCGATGAGTTGCTTAACTTCTTGAGCTGATAAAGAAGGGGTGTGACGCTTAGATTCAACGAACTCACCAAATGACTTGCTGGGTACATTGACGTCCTTAAATACCTCGCCACCTGAAGCCTTCCAGCCTTTTACACCACCATCAAATACAGAAACATCAGAATAGCCAAGATGAATTAAGCGTTCTGCAGCTAACTTTGCAAAACCTTCGCCATCATCTAGTGTGACGATTGGAACATTCTTCTTTGGTAGCTTGGCGTACGCATCGACCTCAACCCTAGAAATAGGAAGGTTTGCAGCAAAAAGTGGGTGCTCTTGTGCATGCGGGTCTTCTTCGCGTACATCTAATAATGCTATTTCTTCTTTGTTAAGAAGTTTATTTCGCACGAAGGCGTAGTTCTTGGTCTGGATAGTCATGCTGTCTCTTAATTATTTTTTTAATCTAATGTAGTTAGTCTAACTTAGCGCCAGACTTTTTAACCACTTCGCCCCAGCGCGTAATTTCTTGGTTGATATAGCTAGCTAGCTCAGGGCGTGTCATCTTGGGAACAGTTGCCCCCATAGCCGCCCAGCGCTCTTTGATCTCCGGTGAGGCAAGCGCTGTCTGAACCTCAGTGCTCATCTTCTCGACGATCTCCTTAGGCGTTCCCTTGATAGCCCACAGAGCATACCAACTGCTCACAATAAAATTACTTATCCCCAGTTCTTGCGCAGTCGGTACATTCGGAAATGCATCAACTCTTTTTGAAGTTGTCACTGCTACTGCAATGAGTTGCCCATTCTTAATAAATGGCGCTGCACCTGCAAGGGTGTCAAACATCATGTCCACTTGGCCTGCTACTAGATCTTGCAGGGCAGGTCCTGTGCCGCGATAAGGGATGTGTGTAATAAATAATTTGTTCTGCATCTTGAAGAGCTCGCCTGTTAAATGCTGTGACGTGCCATTGCCTGTGGATGCATAGTTATATTTCCCTGGGTGTTTGCGAATCTCCTCCATGATGGATTTCAAATCATTCTTCGGAAACTTTGTTGGATTTACAACGATGACATGGGGAACGCTACCGATGATCGCAATTGGCTCAAAATCTTTAGTGATGTCATAGGGAAGATTGGTATACATGCTTGGCGCAATCGAATGATGCACTGCACCAAGAAGCCAGGTATAACCATCCGGCGCCATTTTTGCTGCCACTGCTGCGCCCAGAGTTCCGCCTGCACCACCTCGGTTATCAACCACGATGGAATCATTTAATTGGGTCGAGAGCTGCTTTGCTAAGGGGCGCCCAAAGGCGTCTACAGCCCCGCCTGGAGGGAATGGGTTAATAAAGGTGATCGGCTTATTAGGGGTTGGCCACGAGGTGGTTTGCCCATAGGCCGTGACAGCTATCAGGGTGGTAAAAAGGAATAGAAGGATTTTTCTGAGCATTTTGGCTTTCCTGGGCTATTTTTAATCAATAGAGTTATTTTGGCTTAACCCTTAAATATAAGAGTTATCCCTGATTTAGGGGGCGATTTTCTATGCTTTTTATGGGGATATACTGACTCGGCTGTCAGTAGAAATATTTAATTGTTAATAGGAGACGAGATGTCACAACACGATACATTGTTGGCTGCTTTTGAAACTTACAAAGCTGAAAACGAAAAATTCATTGAAAAAGGTATTAAGGCATCTGCTGCTCGTGCACGTAAGGCCTTGCAAGAGATTGCTGGTGCATGCAAAGAGCGTCGTAAAGAAATCACTGCCGCTAAAGAAGCAATGGAAGCTAAGAAGTAATTCTCGCTACCGAACAACTGAAAAGCCTAGCTTAATAAGCTGGGCTTTTTTTATTGGGTCATGCAGATATAAAAAGATTTAGATAGTAATGCTGAATAAGGTGAGCTTCATCGCTTTGCTACGAATGGGTACAAGTGATTGATATTCAGTGCTATTAGCCCAAGCGTGAGCATCTCGCGTACTAGGAAATTCAAGCTCTACAAATGTATTGAAAGGTGCTGATCCTAGTTCATTCCAGAATAATTCTGCAACAGAGCCGCGGTTTTTGATGGAGCCCTTATAAAGTTCCACCGTGTTACCAACCTGAGAGCGGTATTGTTCGAAAGCACTTTGATCTGTCAATTCCATTAACCCAATTACCTTAACCATCATGACTCCTTATGAAGATTGCCGAATGCTAAGAGAGTATATCCACGCTATAGTGAGAGTATGAATTCAGAACAGTTTCTGCAGTCGCTTCGTCGCGATGGCTTTCCTGACCCGGTAGAGGTTCAGCAAGTTCCTAACGGGCGGCTTGATATACATGAGCACCCCTTTGAGGTAAGAGCACTTGTCCTTGAGGGCGCCATTACGATCGTGACGGATGGGCTCAGCAAGATTTACAAGGTCGGCGATGTTTTTCAGCTGCAATTGAAGCAGCCGCATGCAGAATCGTATGGGATAGAAGGCGTCAAATATTTGGCTTCAAGAAAGCAATAAGCTGTAAGCAATAAAGCGTAATAAATAAATAATAGAGCTAGGAGCATTATGAAGATCGGATTTATTGGCTTAGGAAATATGGGCTTACCAATGGCTCTCAACTTGTTAAAGGCGGGGCATCAGGTAATTGGCTTTGATTTAGTCAAGAGTCAGCTAGATGCTTTTTCCGCTGCAGGCGGCGTAGTTGCAGCCAGTGCCAATGACACTGCAAATGAGGCCGATGTGTTGATTAGTATGTTGCCTGCATCCCGTCACGTGGAAGGCCTATACCTTGGCAACACAGGCTTGTTAGCAAATGCTAATCCTAAGACGCTGCTCATAGATTGCTCAACCATTTCCCCAAAAGTTTCGCAAGCAATTGCTGTTGCGGCCAAGGCAAAAGGTTTTGTCATGATCGATGCGCCGGTCTCGGGCGGAACTGCTGGGGCCCAAGCGGGCACATTAACGTTTATGGTTGGTGGAGATACGAGTGCAGTTGAGTATGCTCGTCCATTATTAGAAAAGATGGGTAAGAATATCTTTCATGCTGGCGCCAATGGGGCAGGCCAGACCGTTAAGGTCTGTAATAACATGCTCTTGGGTATTCAGATGCTTGGTACCAGTGAGGCGTTACGCTTAGGGATTGCCAATGGCATGGATCCCAAAGTGCTGTCTGACATCATGTCAAAAAGTTCAGGACGTAATTGGGCTTTGGAGGTGTACAACCCTTGCCCCGGTGTTATGGAAAATGCTCCATCTTCAAAAGGCTACGCAGGTGGCTTTGGCGTAGACCTCATGCTCAAGGACTTAGGCTTGGCGGTTGAGAATGCGGAAAATCTCGATGCTAGCGTACCGCTTGGAAAGTTGGCACAACAACTCTACCAGAATCACAGTCAGGCAGGTAATGGCCAGCTAGATTTCTCGAGCGTATTTAATCTCAAGAAATAATCTAAGAGAACAACCTAAGAAACAACTAAAGGTTTATCTTGACGCTTGCTCATTTGCCCAATGACACGGGCACCTAAGAATTGGTGCTGATTAAATATATCAAGGACTTCTTTAACGCTATCTGGACTGCAAGAGACCAGTAAGCCGCCGCTGGTTTGTGGGTCCGTTAATAAGGCACGTTGCGCCGGTGTGAAGTCGGCTGGAATACCAACTTCATCACCATAGCTAAGCCAATTTCGATCTGATGCACCGGTAATGACGCCATCATCGGCCAGTGTTTGCACATTGGAGAGTAGGGGCACTTGGCTCCAATCAATATGCGCCGTGCAGTTCGAGCCTCGCGCTAGTTCTAGGGTGTGACCGGCTAGTCCAAACCCAGTGACATCAGTTAATGCATGCACGCCAGCTAGCTTAGCTAGATCGGGGCCTGCAGAATTCAGTTTGGTAGTGTTAGAGATCATCTCGCGATATCCGTCAGGACCCAAGAGATCTTTTTTGAGGGCAGCAGACAAAACACCAACACCTAATGGCTTTCCGAGAATTAGTACATCACCAGGTTTAGCACTCGCATTACTCTTCACACGTTTAGGATCAACAATCCCAATTGCTACCAAACCATAGATAGGTTCAACTGAGTCTATCGTATGTCCACCAGCAATGGGAATGCCGGCGCTGCGACAGGCTTCAGAACCACCCTCTAAGATTCGGGCAATCGTTTGATTGGACAGGACTTTTATTGGCATACCGACTAAAGCAAGTGCAAACAAAGGCGTGCCACCCATTGCATAAATATCGCTAATTGCATTGGTTGCAGCAATTTTTCCAAAGTCAAAAGGATCATCCACAATCGGCATGAAAAAATCGGTTGTCGCTACGATAGCCTGCGATTCATTGATTTGATATACCGCAGCATCATCGGATGTTTCAATGCCAATTAGCAATTCTTTTGGAAAAGGGAGTTGCGGAACATTCTTGAGAATCTCAGAAAGAACGCCTGGAGCAATTTTGCAGCCACAGCCCCCACCATGGGATAGGGAGGTAAGGCGTGGTTCAGAAGGGATGTTCACATTATTCATATTACGAGGGTATCAGATACGAGGCATCACTTTTTTATTGGCGCAGCAAGACTTCAATTTTCCCTTTTACGTCATTGCTATCGACATTCTCAATGGCACCTATCCAGACACCTTCAATCTTGCCACTTTTGCTGACAAGGAAGGTAGTAGGTAGACCGCGAGCTTTCCAGGACTTATAGACCGTGCTATTGCGATCGAGCAAGATTTCAACACCGTTTTCTGAAAAGCCATTTCCTTTCAGAAATTGCATGATGCGCGGTTTCATTTCTGCTAGATTTACTGCCAACACAACAAGCCCTTTAGGGCCATAGCTTTCCTGTAACTGGGCAAGCTCTTCGAATTCTTCGCGACACGGTTCGCACCAACTAGCCCAAAAGTTCACCACAACAACCTTACCTTTGAGCTTCGCTATGTCTACCTGCTTGCCCGATAGATTGTTCAGTAATAGTGGTGGAGCTGCTTGAGGCAATCCTAGTTGAGCAGGCGGGCGCCATTCTGCAGCAGCTGAAAGGCTCACAAGAGAAAGAAAAGAAAAAACCAGCGCAAGAATCACTTCTCGTGCTGGTTTATTCATAAACATCTTAATCAATTTCCTCAATAATCCATTAGCCAATACGTCTACTGGTAATTTTGTATTTGAAATTATCTGGGTCAAGAGAGTCAAAGCGACCTTCAGTATTCTCAGCCTGTGGGTACATTAAGAATGGAATCTCGCCTTTGCTGCCAAGCTTAGAGCCCGGTAATGCGATGTCGTGATCATAGTTGTATGCCATCCAGTTCATTTCCCAATTACCAAAGAGGTAATCACGAATAGCAATCACTTTTGGGTCGGTAACAGCTAAGCCACCAGTCTCTTCAAGGATAACTTTACGAACATCCGCTGGATCTACTGGCACCCAACCAAAGCCTGAGGCATAAAACTCAGCACGGCAGTGTTGTGCTTTGGTGATATCGCCACCTTTACCCAAGCTCTTATAGCCACGTGCAGAATCCGCAATACGAATACCGTATACATCCCGTGCAGGCAATCCAGCTGAACGTGCAAGCGCTACAAAAACTGCATTGATATCGGCGCATTTGCCGCCGAGATTATTGGTTTCTAGCATCAACTTCACATCACCTTGACCGCAACCGCGGGTTTTAGGATCGCGACGTGTGTTATCTACTACCCAGTTATAAATAGCCTTAGCTTTGTCTATATCGCTAGCATTAGCCGGGAGTTTGGCAAGCGCCTCTTGTGCTTTGGCTTTCACGATGCCATCAGTTGGGAGATATTTAGTAGGGCGCGTCCAAAAACGTTGCTCTTCTTTAGACAGCTTGAGAGCAGGGCTTGATGTAGAAAGCTCAAGATTGCGATTGCGTGTGCTAACCAGGATTGATACTTTCACTGAATGGTTGGTAGCAGCGGCATCCCATTTTGTCCAAACCATGCGCGCTTGTTTATTTGGCGTTTCATATATTTGGTTAATCGCTTTAGGATCACTTGCTTCAGAGCGAATGGCAATGGTGCGGAAATAGTCCGTATCTAAAACCAGTGGCAATGGAACCCAGCTCTGTGCAATGCCCTTTGGTGACTCTAGATTAACTTCAGTCACGATCTCATAAGTAGTCCACTCAGGTGAAGATTGTGCAAATACTGAAGAAATAGGGCCAAGCGATGGAAGCGCTAAAGCACCAACGATTGTTTTAATAGCTGAGCGGCGGGATGTAGTCATATTGATTGAATATTCTTGTGTTAATTACTGTAGTTGTGTCTGAAATTTATAAGGGTATTTTAACAAGCGCTTAGCGGTTAAAGCTTCGTTTGGGCGGGCTACCGCGCTTTGCGGGCGCCTTCTTCGCCGGAGCTCCACCAGATCCTGCAGGCCTCGGCTTTCTAGACTGTTGGTGCTGTTGGCTACGCAATTGAATTGGCTGCGCAACAGCATTAGGATCGGGCTCAAATCCGGTAATCACTTCTTGTGGGAGTTTTTGCTTAATGAGTTTTTCAATATCTCTGAGCATTTGGTGTTCATCAACACATACCAGTGACACTGCCACACCATTGGATCCTGCGCGACCTGTACGTCCAATGCGATGTACATAGTCTTCGGAGACGTTTGGAAGGTCGTAGTTCACTACATGGGGGAGTTGGTCAATATCAATACCGCGTGCAGCAATGTCGGTAGCAACCAATGCGGTTAACTTGCCTGCCTTAAAGTCTGCCAACGCTTTAGTGCGAGCAGATTGGCTTTTATTACCGTGGATAGCCATGCTAGTTATGCCATCTTTTTCCAATTGAGTAACTAACTTATTGGCACCATGCTTGGTACGTGTAAAGACCAACACTTGTTTCCAGTCATTAGTTTGAATCAGATGGGCTAAAAGCGGATGTTTCTTAGTTCTGTCTACTGGGTGGATCAATTGGGCAATGGCTTCATTGGCGCTATTGCTGCGAGCAACCTCAATTAACTCTGGTGCATTTAACAAGCCGTCGGCCAACGCCTTTATCTCAGTAGAGAAGGTGGCTGAGAATAATAGGTTCTGACGCTGCTTTGGCAGTACTGCCAAGATCTTTTTGATGTCACGCAAGAAGCCCATATCGAGCATGCGATCTGCTTCATCGAGAACTAAAATTTCAATATCCTTGAGGGATACGCAATTTTGCGACATCAAATCCAATAAGCGACCTGGCGTAGCAACCAAAATATCTAGACCACCAGCAATGGCTTTAATTTGCGGATTGGCACCAACACCACCAAAGATCACGGTGGACTTCAGGCCCGTGTATTTGCCGTAGGTCACAACAGATTCTTGAACTTGGGCGGCTAGCTCTCGTGTAGGTGTGAGAATGAGCACGCGTAAAAGACGTTTGCCTGAACTTGCTTTGGTAGTGCTTAAGCGCTGCAGAATCGGCAGAGTAAAGCCGGCGGTCTTGCCTGTGCCAGTTTGTGCTGCAGCCAATAGATCGCCACCTTTTAAAACAGCAGGAATCGATTTCGTTTGAATCGGGGTGGGGCTGGTATAGCCTTCTTCAGCAATAGCGCGAAGAATGGGTTCTGATAAACCAAGATCTGTAAATAACATAGGGACCAATAATGTATTGACCCGTATTCAACGTATTTAAAAATCGACTATCCCGGTCAATGGGGTGAGCTGCTGCGCTAGAGCGTTTGCAGTAAGAGACTCTATTTTAAGTCATCAAGCCCAATGACTGAAGAATTAACGGATTACTCGGGATTCCAGAGGTTTGGTACGACGGTATTGGCATAGCCAGAGACAAATGATTTTTCTGATCCAGTGACGGGATCAAAGACTGAGCGATGAATACGTCCGATATTGCCACCATACACATGAATGCTGATAGAGGTCTTATTGCTTAGACTGTTCTCAACCACATGAATGTCGTGAGTGTCTGGTGATACGGTGTCAACATGTCCAGGTGAGCTTATACAAGCGTCACCCGCCTTGAAACTGCCATCTGCCTGGCGATAGTAGGGCGCACCAGTTTCCTCACCACGTAACTGACCAATCATTCCCCAAACAGTGTGATTGTGTAATGGCGTTTTTTGTCCTGGACCCCATACAAAGCTCACAATAGAAAAACGATCTAATGGATCTGCGTACAAGAGGTACTGCTGGTAATACTGTGGATGGGGTTTGGTAAATTCTTCAGGCAACCAATCATCGACTGCAATGAGTTTCTCCAGCATTTTTTTGCCGTCAGCAAAAACAATTGCTTCGCTTGGCTTTTTCTCAAGTAGCAAGCTGAGTTCTTTAACGAAGGTTAGTAATTTTCCATCAGACATTTTTTGCTCCATGACATGCATCACTCATCCTGGAATACGCAATCAGGCCATGCCTTGGGTTTGAGTGTGTTGGTATCAACGCAAACGATATGCAGTACAGCGCTCGCAATTACTTGGAATTCTTCGCTGTCAGGAAGCTTTCTTTGGGCAGTCTGCTTCACAGTCACCTGTGTGCGTCCACGATGTTCAATGACTTGGTCTATGTAAAGCAAGTCATCCAGGCGTCCTGGTTTATGGAAGTTCATGGTGAGTTCGCGCAATGGCATCACCATAGTAAATTCATTCTGAAGTTTGGTAGGGCTCAGGCCACGTTGAGCAAGCCACTCTGCACGACTGCGCTCAAAGATCTCAAGATATCGTCCGTGATAGACAAAGCCCGCTGCATCCGTATCGGAATAGCAAACGCGATGCGTGTAGATAAAAGTCGGGTTATTTGAGTTGGTAGTAGTCATTGCTTATTAAATCAAATTTGGTAATAAGAGAATCATATTACGATGGGGAATACCTGCTTCATCATAGGTACCCCCTTGAGCTTTAAAGCCCAGTTTTTCATAAAAAGGGATAGCGCTGACTTGGGAGTGCAGGATGATGGCCTTTGCCCCTTGAGAGATAGCCAGATCAACTAGTTTTTCTAGGATTTGCTTTCCTATGCCCAGACCCCTATATTGAGCCAGGATAGCCATACGCCCAATTTGAGTCTGGCCATCACCTAAATCCACCAGCCTTCCAGTGCCGATACATTGCGCATCTTGGTAGGCCAGGACATGGGTAGCAGTGAGGTCAAATTCGTCTAATTCAAGCTCAGCAGGAACCTGCTGCTCGTGAATGAAGACTGCCTCACGCACCAAAAAGGCGTCTGCCCCAGCTTCTTGCCAGTGTTTAGCTAGTATTTCCAAGGTTCAGATTGCCCTTATTTTCGACTTCCCTCTCAATTTACCAAAGATGTAGGTTGGGGTGAGATAGTTCTTCGCCGCACAAAAACTGCCTTAATCCGTGGTTACAATGAATTGTGGCTCTGTAATGAGCCCAACCAAAACCTTTTACTCAATTAGGAGTTATCTTGAAGAAATCTTTATTAGCTGGTTTGTTTGCTGCAGTTGGCGTTACCTTTGCAAGTTCTGTTTTTGCACAACTTCCTGCAAAGATGTTGCCTTTAGCTGCTGACGTTGTCGTTTTGAGCGCAACCGTTGATTCAGTGGATGCAAAAAAGCGCATCGTTGTATTGAAAGATGCTAATGGTAATTTGGCGCAGATGAATGTTGCTAAATCTGTTAATGATTTAGACAAAGTTAAAAAAGGCGACATTTTCTTGGTTGAGCATGCTCAAGCAGTTGCTGTTGGATTAACGGCTGCAGGTAAAGATCAAAAGCCAGGCGTATCTGGTGTGCGCTCTGTAGTAGTAGCAGGAAAAGGTTCTGCTAAGCCTTTTGAAGAAACTACAGAAACTGTATATGCAACTGTAAAGATTTCAACAATCGATCAAAAGACACGCATCGTTACTTTCACAATGCCTACTGGCGAGAAGCAAAAAGTAAAAGTGGATCCAGCTGTTTTAGGTCTTGAGAAATTCAAAGCTGGCGACGACGTTATGGTTGAGTTTGTTGACGACACAGCTATCGGCTTCGTAACACCAAAGAAATAAGCATGAATCAGTAAGTAATTGGCTGGGTAGTACACCGGCAACAAAAAAGCCCGCTCACGCGGGCTTTTTTGTTGAATTGCAGCAAGGCAAGAGCTTAGGCGCCTTTGGCAATCATGACGTCAGATGCTTTGATCACTGCCCAAGCTTGATCTCCAACCTTCAGGTTGAGTTCATCAACTGCTTCATTGGTGATAGAGGCTGTAACAATATGGTCGCCGCCGATATCGATCTTTACGTGCGAAGTTGTTTGACCCATCTTGAGTTCAACTACTTTACCGTTCAAAGTATTGCGAGCGCTAAGTTTGACTTTCAGTTCCATGATTTCTCCTAATGGACGTATTGCTTTGCATATGCAGCATCATTATAAAGAGGCTCTTTGTATTTTGACTTTCCGTAATTGCGAATAATCGTCTGACCTTCATCTGAAGCCACAAATTGAATGAATTTCACAGCAATATCGCGATTTTCAGTAGCGCCAGCGGGAGCTGCTAGGGCGTCATAGGTATTTACTAAGAACTTATCACCACGGTACAGAATGACCAAATTAGGCGCAATATCTTTTTCGGCAACCCAGGTGCTGCTATCGGTCATGAAATAAGCATTTTCTGCGCTGGCCTTTTTTAAGGACGCCGTCATAAAGTCATTGGTAACGATGTACCAGCCGCCCTCAGGGGTTATGTCGGCCTTCTTCCAGATGTCCATCTCTTTTTGATGGGTGCCTGATCTATCGCCTCTAGAAATAAAGTTTGCTTTTGCTTTCGCTATCTTTGCGTAAGCATCGGCGCCGCTGCCTGCCGTTTTAATGTTTGCTGCGTCATTCTTTGGGCCAACAATATAAAACTCATTTGATCCAATGAGGGTGCGATTGGTCGCCCAGCCATCTGCAAGCGCCTTGTTAACCGCGTCCGGTGCATGCACCATGATCATATCCACTTGTTGGTTTTTAAGTAGATTTAAAGAGGCGCCGCTACCTGCTTTAATCCAGATTAAGCGCGCTCCTTCTTTCTTATCAAACGCCTCTCCAAGAGCTTGAAGAAGTCCTAATTCACCTGGACTACCGGTAGCCAATTTAAAGCTTTTACTACCTTGCCCATAAATCGCTTCTGGTTTTGTGGGGTTATTTTGTGCCATAACAGTTTGCGCTCCCATGATAAAAGCGAGACTGGCCATTAGAGTCTTTATGGTGATTAGGGGCATATTATTTTTCATGCTGATTATTTTTTAGCATTAGGGAAGAAGAGTTGCTCGCCATCAATCTTGTAGCTGGCAATGACATCCTGACCGTTCTTGGAAATAAGCCAATCAATAAATTCTTGACCCTGTGCTTTTTTCACATGGGGGAATTTCGCTGGATTAACCAACATCACGCCATACTGATTGAATAGCTTAGGATCGCCCTGCACCAAGATGACGAGATCACCGCGATTCTTAAAGCTTAACCAAGTGCCACGGTCAGCCAAGATATAGCCATTCATTGCGGATGCTGTGTTCAGGGCAGGTCCCATGCCTGAGCCGGTTTCTTTATACCAAGATTGGCTAGCAGAAGGGTTGATGCCGGCGCCTTTCCAATAACGAAGTTCTGCAGCATGTGTGCCACTTTTATCTGCACGAGATACAAAAGGCGCTTGAGCTGCAGAAATCTTTTGGAGCGCTGCTTGAATGTCTTTGCCGCCACCCACTTTTGCAGGATCTGATTTTGGCCCAATAAGAACGAAGTCGTTGTACATCACTTCGTAGCGTTTGGTCGAATAACCTTCCTCAACGAATTTTTCTTCAGCAGGCTTGTCATGAACAAATACGACATCTGCATCACCGCGACGACCAATGTCCAATGCTTGGCCGGTGCCTACGGCAACTACCTTTACCTCAATGCCTGTCTTCATCTTAAAAATAGGCAGCATGTAATTAAATAGGCCGGATTGCTCGGTAGAGGTGGTGGAGGACACCACAATACTTTTTTCTTGGGCAGAGACCGAAAGTGAGGTAATGGATAGGGCTGCCAGGGTCGTAAGTAATAGTTTGCGAATCATTTTTTTCATGTCTGCACTCTAAGTAGTTGATTAAATGTCTATCATCGCATACATTAATACTTATTGAATATGCAAAAGATTACATATGCAAATTGAAGTGCGACCAACCCTCATTGTTAAGACCAAGGCCGAAGGAAAGAGCTCGGTAGACCTCATTTGGCTTGCTCAGATGCTCAAAGACATTGGTAGTGGTAGCTCTCTAGTCGTTGCCAGCAAAAAATCAGGTACCTCTTATAGGGGCGCCTGGGGCAAATTGAATCAAGTTGAAGAAGAGTTAGGTATGCCGCTGATTATTCGGACCAAGGGCCATGGATCCAAGTTAACTGAATTCGGCACATTTTTAATTCAGTTCATTGAGGATATGCAAGCGGGGTATCTTAAGTACGATGCGCAGTACCATGACCTACTGGTAAAAGAAATTAAGAAAATACAAAAGTCAGAAAGTGTACGTTGGAAATTTTTCTCTAGTAGTGATTCAATCATTCAAAAGGCTGCAGGAGAAATCACAGGCCTTGAACTTAAAATTGCAGGATCAGGCGAATCTCTCGAGAGACTTCTCAATAATGAGGCGCACATTGCCGGATACCATGTATCCGATCCAAAGAGCTCTAAAGCAATCTACCAGCGCTTATCAAAAAACAATATCGAGATATATCCTGTAATGAAGCGCACCCAAGGATTAATCGTCAAAAAGGGAAATCCACTGCATATTCGCTCGGTTGAGGATTTAGTGGGTAAAAAGATTCGTTTCATTAACCGACAGATTGGCTCCGGAACCCGATTGTTGCTAGATAACCTGCTAATGGAGGAGGGGATCGATCCGCTGGAGATCAATGGCTATTTGCATGAAGAATTTACCCATTCAGCTGTAGCGAACGCCATACTCGCAGGCAAAGCTGACGTCGGTTTAGGGGTAAAAAATATAGCCTTAGAAAATGGTTTGGGTTTTGTGCCCCTAAAAGATGAAATATTTTTTATTGCGATGCATAAAGAGATGGCGGCTCAATCCGCTTCATCTAAATTGATACGCAAGATCAGAAGTTCTTCTGGAGAGACGCCAGGATATAAAGCGGTTAGCCTTAATAGACAAATACAGGAATGGCTATAGTTTTCTGGAGTCTTTTCAATATCGCTGAATCCACTAGAATGGATTGCATATGATCATGCGACTCCTTTCCTTGCTGGTAACACTTTGTTTCTTTACTACTAGTTCATTTGCACAGGTATCGACAGTTGCAGTTGCTGCCAATATGAAGGATGCGTTTGCGGAGATAGCCACTGCATTTAAATCTGTTGGTCGACCAGATATCAGGGTGGTTTACGGTTCCTCTGGCAACTTCACTACGCAAATTATGAATGGCGCTCCATTTAATGTATTTATTGCGGCTGACGAACATTTTCCACTCGAGTTATATAAAAATGGGAAGACAGTGGATGATGGTGTTGTATATGCCATTGGTAAATTAGCCATCATTACTAAAACATCTTCTGGTATTCAGTTGCTAGATGGC
Source organism: Polynucleobacter sp. VK25 (assembly GCF_018687355.1). Classification (NCBI taxonomy): domain Bacteria; kingdom Pseudomonadati; phylum Pseudomonadota; class Betaproteobacteria; order Burkholderiales; family Burkholderiaceae; genus Polynucleobacter; species Polynucleobacter sp. VK25. Next base: position 601,046 of record NZ_CP061288.1, read on the forward strand.
AAAGCGGACATAGCAAAAGCGATTGCCAAAGCTAATAAGGTCGCCATTGCTAAACCTGAGCTTGCACCCTACGGAAGAGCAGCGGTTCAGTACTTAAAGGCAGAGGGTCTTTGGGATCTTGCTAAAGACAAGTTGGTTTATGCCGACAATATTGGAGCGGCCACAACTTACGTAGTGAGTGGTGCAGCTGATATTGGATTTACAGCCTTTTCGCTAGCGAAGTCACCTGAGCTTGCGAAGCAAACGAGCTTCTTACTGGTTGATTCAAAGCTGTATGAGCCTATTAAGCAGCGCATGGTCCTCATCAAGGGCGCACCCCAGGAGGCTGCAGACTTATATCGCTTTATGCAGGGGTCTCAAGTCAAAGCTATTCTGCAAAAATACGGTTACACCACCCCTTAGCTCAGCCCTTGGTTCGCTGCTTAGTTATTCCCCTAATTACTTAGGTGCTCTCATGAACTGGAGCATTTCTTGTAAGGCTTCTTTGGGCGACTTGCGTAGCTGCTCAACAACTGCCTCATAGTCCTCGGCAGGACGGTTCTGACTAAGCTTAAATTTTCCAACCAAACTCTTGATCTCAATCTCGATACCGATGATAGCTTTGAGCATGGTTTGCACATACTCCTCGGGGGCATCATCAAGCTTCCAAGTCGATTGATAGGTGGGCTCATGAATATTCGTCATTTGTGAGACATGACTTCTAAGCCATTGCGCATCATCAATGAGTTTGATGGTCCCTTCGGCATGTACTGCAGCGTAATTCCATGTCGGAACTACTTTGCCACTCTCTTGCTTGGAGGGATACCAAGAAGGAGTTACATAAGCATTGGGACCATTAAAGATTGCGGTGACAGCGGTATTGCTGCTATTCGCTACTTTGGTGAGTGGATTCATCTTGGCAACATGACCATAGAGCTTGGTCTTGTCTTCACTCAACATTAGGGGGAGGTGGTTAATTTCAAAATGACCATCTAGATTTGCCACGATGACGGCTAGGGGATATTCAGAAATCAGCTGAGCAAGAACAGCGGACTCTTCAACTAAAAAATGTTTTGGTAAGTACATAGTTAGATAGGTTATATGACGTGTGAATAAGTATGCATTAATCCGCTTGTTTTTGTTTTGGATCAAGCTCCTAGGGGCTTAAATAGGTCATTATTCATATTGAACACCCCTTTAAACGAATGATATTCATTCTCATTTATCGTTATAATGACCTTTATCCAAGCTAAAAAGCATATTGAATGAATTTAGACCAAGTCGACTTAGGCAGTCTTTATCGCGTCAGTGAAATCAATGCCCCCAAAGGCGCCCCTCAAATTAAGGGGCAGTTGGAGGATATTGGCTTTTTACCTGGCGAGCAGGTAACGGTATTGCGCAAAGGTCTTTTGGGCAAAGGACCTTACATGGTTCGCGTGGGTGCCTCGACTTTTGCATTGCGCCAATCAGAAGCACGCATGATTACAGTTGAATCAGCAGCGCATGTCTGAAGCTAAAGTTCATTTTTATTCGAGTGAGCCACTCGTAGCCTTATTGGGTAATCCCAATTGCGGTAAAACGGCTTTATTCAATTTACTGACTGGTAGTCGACAAAAGGTTGCCAACTATTCTGGTGTAACGGTTGAGCGTAAAGAAGGGCGCTTATTGCTCGAGTCCGGTAAAAATATTCGCATTCTGGATTTGCCGGGTGCATACAGTCTTTATCCAAGATCTTTGGACGAAAAAGTAACCTGCAATGTATTGCTTGGTAGAGCCGAAGGCGAGAAGCGTCCTGACTTAGTTGTCTGCGTATTGAGCGCAATGAACTTGCGTCGTAACTTGCGTTTGGTGTTGGCTGCAAAGCGCTTGGGCTTGCCTTGCGTAGTGGTGCTCAATATGCTCGATATCGCTAAGCGCCAAGGTTTGCAGATAGATACTGCTGCACTCTCTAATGAATTGGGGCTTCCAGTTCTCACCAGCATTGGCATTCAGTCTGATGGTGCCGATAAAATCAAACAGTTTTTGTCGAATCTAGACTGGCGCAATCTCGATGGATTACGCACTGGAACAAGTGACGCCACTCTAGAAAATGTTGCTTCTCATATTGCGCATACAGAGACCGATAACATTCAAGTCCAAAGAATTCTGCAAAACCTTAAGTTGGATCAAATTATCCCTGATCAGTTGAGTGATCGATTGGATGCAGTATTGCTACATCCAGTCTTCGGCCCCATTATTTTGGTGGCTTTACTCTTTTGCATCTTCCAGGCAGTTTTCAGTTGGGCTACCGTACCCATGGATCTTATTAAAACGGCGGTTGAGTATTTGGGAGTACAGATTGTTGAAATCTTGCCGAATGGTTGGTTGCGAAGTTTAGTGATCAATGGAATTTTGGCAGGCTTAGGTGGGGTGGTGATTTTCCTGCCGCAAATTTTGATTTTGTTTTTCTTTATTTTGTTGCTCGAAGAATCTGGCTACCTTCCAAGAGCCGCCTATCTCCTCGACAGGGTAATGGGCTCGGTAGGACTCTCTGGCAGATCCTTTATCCCGCTGCTTTCTAGCTTTGCTTGCGCCATTCCGGGAATCATGGCCACTAGAAGCATTTCTAACGCGCGTGATCGCATGGTGACAATTCTGATTGCACCGATGATGACTTGCTCAGCACGTTTACCTGTTTATGCCTTGTTAATCTCTGCATTTATTCCTGAGCAAAAGCTCTGGGCTGGTATCGATCTACAGGGCTTAGTGTTGTTCTTGCTTTACCTTGCAGGAATATTGGGTGCGATGGCCGTAGCCTGGATTCTAAAGCGCTTCACTAGTGAGCAATTTAAGATGAATGCACTCATGATGGAGTTACCAAGCTATCACATGCCACGCATCGGCAATTTAGCGATTAGCTTATGGCAACGTGCAGAGATATTCTTACGTCGTGTTGGCGGAATTATTTTGCTCATGACTATTGGTTTATGGGCGCTCTCTAGCTTTCCATTTCCGCCTGAAGGTGCAACAGGTTCGCCTATTCAATACAGTTTTGCCGGCATGATCGGGCAGGCCTTAGCCCATGTATTCTCGCCAATTGGCTTTAATTGGCAAATCAGCATTGCTTTAGTGCCTGGTATGGCTGCTCGTGAGGTTGTTGTGAGCTCCCTAGCAACGGTGTATGCGCTTTCTAGTTCAAGTGTGGACGCAACAGAGGCATTGATCCCTTTGATTTCTAGTGGCTGGTCTTTAGCCACTGCATTGTCTTTGCTGGCCTGGTTTGTATTTGCACCGCAGTGCTTATCTACCATCGCAGCGGTTAAACGTGAGACTGGTGGATGGAAGATCCCCGTCATTATGCTCAGCTACTTATTTGGCTTGGCTTACCTCGCTGCATTTATTACTTACCGAATAGCTCTTTTATTTAGTTGATAGCAAGACAAGTGCAGTACCAATAAATAAAGCCACCCGAGGGTGGCTTTATTCTTTCTGAAAACTCTTAGTGAATATTATTCAGTAATAAACGTATTCTCAAGTTTGCCAATGCCACCCATCTCAACAACGACAACATCACCGTTGACCAAGTACTTCGGAGGCTTAAAGCCAATACCAACGCCCACGGGCGTACCAGTAGCAATCAGATCGCCCGGATAGAGTGTGATGCCCGCAGAAACGGTTGCAATCATATTCGGGATGTCAAAGATGAGATCTTTAGTGTTGGAGTTTTGACGTAATTCCCCATTGACCCAGCACTTTACAGAGATATCTTCGGCATCCACTTCATCTGCTGTAACTACCAATGGACCCATGGGGCAGAAGGTGTCAAAACTTTTACCTAAAAACCATTGCTTGTGTCTTTGTTGCCAATCGCGTGCGGTCACATCATTGATCGCTGTAAAGCCCCAGACATGCTTCATGGCATCTGCTTCGCTAATCCCTTTGCCACCTTTGCCAATGACGATGGTTAGTTCTGCTTCGTAATCGATGCAGGTTGACACTGCAGTTGGAATGATGACGTTAGTATTTGGACCGGTTACAGACTCAGGGGGCTTTGTGAAGAAGATTGCGTGGCTTGGAATATCTTCACCAGGTTTTGCGCTACCGTCAAATCCGCTATTGGAAAATTCTTTAGCATGCTCATGGTAATTTTTACCCACGCAGAAAATATTGCGGCGTGGTCTAGGTACCGGAGCAAGGAGGCGAATATCACCAAAAGCATGGGTAGAGGTAGGCTTCGGTAATTTCCCGGCTAGGTCAGCCTTGAGAATGGCAACAATGCCTTCTTCGCTTACATCAACACCTAAATCAAGCTCCTGAACTGTCTTGCCATCGGCAGAAACAATGCCTACGCGAGTTTTGGTGGGTTCTTTGGCTAAAACAAATGCTGCATATTTCATGATTACTATCTCCAGGTGGGGTTTTGTCTACGAAAGCCCCTGTTTATTGTGATGAATCTTGTAGTAGGATAAAGACCATAAATAATAACTAAATTACGTATTAGAGACAAAATATGAGACAAAAATATCTAGCCATTCCTGCTTTAGCCCTCCTATGGGCGTGTTTGACCCTTCCGAGCGCCTTTGCGCAAGCACCTGAATCTTGGCCTACAAAACCCATTACCATGGTTGTGCCGTTTCCACCAGGTGGGGTAGCCGATATTGTGGGAAGGCCGGTAGCAGAAGCGCTTTCTCGAAGCTTGGGTCAGTCAGTAATCGTAGAAAATAAAGCGGGTGCTGGTGGCGGTATTGGTATGGCTGCGGTTGCTAGAGCCAAACCCGATGGCTATACCATTTTGATGGCTTTGTCATCGATCTCAATCATCCCAGAGGCGGATAAAGTAGTCGGTAGAGAGCAATCATTTCAACTGAATCAATTAAAACCGATTGCGCGTTTTACCGCAGACCCAACTGTTTTGGTGGTGAGGGCAGATAGCCCTTGGAAAGATTACAAATCTTTTGTTGCGGCAATGCGAGCCAATCCTGGTAAATATAACTTTGGCTCATCTGGCAACTATGGAACGATGCATGTGCCAATGGAGATGCTGAAGTCTTCTGAGAAATTCTATATGGTGCACATCCCTTACACGGGTGCAGGTCCAGCGATTGTGGGCTTATTGGGTGGACAGGTTGATGCTATTGCCACGGGACCTTCTTCTATCGTGCAGCAAATCAAAGCCGGCAAGGTTCGTGCCTTGGCGCACTGGGGCGACGGTAGATTAGCCAGCATGCCTGAAGTGCCTAGCTTCAAGGAGATGGGTGTGAAGATCGAGTTCTCTCAATGGGCTGGATTATTTGTGCCAAGCGCAACACCTGACTACATTACCAATAAATTACGTGAAGCCGCAAAACAAGCGGCCAGTGATGAGCGTGTGCGTGCTGTGATTAATGGTGCTGGAAGTCCAATTCAATATATGGATGCTCCCGAATTCAAAACCTACTGGGATAAGGAATCTGCTCAGATGGGTGAGGTTGTTAAAAAGATCGGTAAGGTGGAGTAATGAAGAAACGAATTCTGTCCCTTTTTATTTTTTCCCTCTGTGCTCAGGTTAATGCTGCCACCGTCCAAGAGCAGATGGACCAAAACCCCGCAGTGAAAACTGCGGTTGAAGAGTTGGTTTTAGCGAATCATATTTTGTATGACCAAAATGCAGTCGATGGTTATGGTCATATTAGTGTTCGCAACCCGATTAATCCCAATACATTCTTTCTGGCGAGAAGTGTTGCGCCATCCGTGGTCAAAGTTGAAGACATCATGGAATTTGACATGAATGGTAAAGCTTTAAACGGTGATACTCGTGTGGCTTATGGTGAGCGCTTTATTCATAGCGGTGTATTAAAAAATCGTCCCGATATCAACTCGGTAATACATGGCCATGCCTCTCCAATTCTTCCTTATGGGTTAACGGGTGTGACGCTTAAGCCCGTTTACCATATGAGTGCATTCTTGGGCGATGGCGCTCCTATATTTGAGATTCGTAATTTTGCTAAACCTAATCCAGATACCGATATGTTTGTTAGCAATGTAGATTTAGGTGATGCCTTGTCAAAAACCATGGGCTTGCAGTACTTTGTGTTGATGCGGGGTCATGGATATGCTGCAGGAGCAGACTCTATTAAGAAGGCTGTATTTAGAACGGTTTATGCAATTCAGAATGCCAGCATTCAGGCTGAGGCAATGAAGATGGGGCAGGTGCAATATCTCACTCCAGGTGAAGCAGTCACTGCACAAGAGACAATTGAAAAGACTATTGGACGCCCATGGCAACTCTGGAGCGAGCGAGTTAAAAAATCTCAGTAGTACTTCGCGCTCTAAATTTTTTGGAGCCCAATATAAATTCCTTTTATTTAGGATGTATTCGCATGAATTTGAAAATGAAATACTTGACTCTGGTAGCCCTTACTTTTTCTGGCTTGACTTTTGCTCAATCCGGCGAGAATACCTACAAGCAAGTCTGCTCCAATTGTCATGGCACAGGCGTTCTCAATGCTCCTAAGTTTGGCGATAAGGCCAAGTGGAAGTCATTGATTGCTGAGGGTCAGGTGGAATTGACTGGGCATGCCTATTTTGGCGTACGTGCAATGCCGCCAAAAGGGGGTAGCCCCAATTTGAGTATTGAGGGATTTGCTGATGCCTTGGTTTATATGGTGAATAACTCGGGTGGCAACTGGAAATCTCCTGATGCCAAAACTCTGGCAGCTATCAATAAAGAAGTTGAGGCACGCAAAGCAGGCTTGAAAAAATAACTACCTTGAAGAGGTAAGGTTAGTGCCAACGCTCGTAACAGGTAGAGCGTTGGTGACTATATCAATCTGGTTTGATATTGGAGTCTTTAATGACTTTGCTCCACATATTCATTTCGCGTGAAATTCGCTTGCTAGAGTCTGCGGGTGAAAGATAGTTCACATAAACGCCAGCAGCCAACATGCGCTCTTGAACTTCGGGACGTTGCAAGATGATCTTGATGTCTGTACTGAGTTTATCGATGATGGGTTTAGGTGTTCCTGCTGGAGCCAAAATACCAAACATACTCACTACGTCAAAGTTAGGTAACCCAGTGGCTTCTGTCACTGTTGGTACATCAGGCAACTGGCTAATACGTTTTGCAGTTGTTACTGCAAGAGGTCTGAGCTGACCAGCTTGAATAAATTGTAGGGCTGCAGGGACTGTTTCAGACATGGTGAGCACCTGTCCGCCTACTAGGTCAGTCATGGCAGGCCCACTTCCTTTGTAGGGTACATGCAATAAATCTAAGCCAAGTTGATAGCGAAACATTTCCATTGCGAGACGCTGCGGAGCGCCAGCACCAGAAGAGGCAAATGTGAGTTTGCCTGGATTTGCCTTTGCATAAGCAATGAACTCTTTCATATTCTTTACTGGAACTGAAGGATTCACAACAAAAACTAGTGGCACAACTCCCACTACGTCTACTGGGGTGAAATCTTTCTCCAGGTTGTATTTGATCTTGTCTTTATCGAGGTTCGCGTTAATGGCGTGTGATGTCAGAGCCCCCATGAGCAAGGTATAGCCATCCGCAGGTGATTTGGCAACCATATCAGCGCCAATATTGCCGCTATCGCCTCCACGGTTGTCTGGAACCACTTGTTGATTGAGTGATTTGGAAAGCTCTTGCGCCATGATGCGTCCAATCACATCGGTAGCTCCACCCGGCGGATAGGGGATCACCAATTTAATAGGCTTATCCGGATAGTTTTTGATTGCAGCGCTATTGGTTTGTGCATGTAGAGGCGCACCAATCAAGCTAGTACAAAGAAGCAGGCCGAGGCCCTTAATTATTTGTTGTCTCATTTTGAATTTTTAATAGTGGGTTGAATTGCGATTTTCTATTATCTACAGTATAAAAATTCATGCGCTGCGTCAATGATTTGCTCAATTCCCTAACTACAATAGATAAATGACCCTAGAGCCCCACCAAATCGAGATTATTGGTTATTGCGCTGCATCCTTAACCACAATTGCGTTTTTGCCCCAAGCCATTCAGTCTTGGCGTACCAGGGATCTTTCGGGGATTTCATTGGGAATGTATTCCCTGTTTACGGCTGGTGTAGGTTTATGGCTTGTTTATGGCCTCATTATTGAAAAGTGGCCCCTGATACTGGCAAATGCCATGACCTTCGCCTTGGCACTGAGCATCTTGTTACTGAAATTGCGTCATACTTCTAAACATCAGAAATAAAATACTTATTCATCTAAATTCTTCGAAAGGTTTTTATGTCTTCAGCATTTGTGATTGATCCACCAGCAGTGATCTCATTGCCCGTAACAGGTGATTCTCGCCGCTTTGCAGTGAATCGTATTTATTGCGTTGGACGTAACTATGCAGATCATGCGCGCGAGATGGGTCACGATCCAGATCGTGAGCCGCCTTTCTTTTTTATGAAGCCTGCGAATTCAATTGTGACTGATGGTAAAGATATGGCATATCCAAACTTATCAAGCGATGTACATCATGAGATTGAAATGGTGGTTGCGATTGGTAAGGGCGGTGCAAATATTTCTGCTGATAAAGCTTTGGACCATGTTTATGGCTATGGAGTCGGTTTGGATATGACCAGGCGTGACCTGCAGGGTGAGGCAAAAAAGATGGGGCGTCCTTGGGATACTGGTAAAGCATTTGATCAGTCAGCCCCTTGTGGTGAGATCACCCCAGCATCTCAATGCGGTCATCCTGCTAAGGGTGCTGTGAAGCTCTTGGTGAACGGGGAGGTTCGTCAAGAAGGCGATCTCAATCAACTCATATGGAATGTCCCGGACACCATCGCGTATCTCTCCACCTTGTTTACTTTGGAGCCAGGCGACCTTATTTTCTCAGGCACTCCAGCAGGAGTTGGTCCAGTGAAAAAGGGTGATGTGCTTGAAGGTAGTGTTGCTGGCTTAACAAGCTTAAAGACAAAAATTCTATAAATATAGATAGGGGTTAGGGTGATGAATAGTTTTCTCAGGAAAATTTTGCTAGCTTTTGCGGCTATTGCCATTCCAGTGTTTTTGGTTTCCTGTGCCACTCCTGAGCAGGTATCTTCTACTCCTTCGGTCAGTCTTTATGCAAATGCTGCTCCATTGGATTTACGTTTAAGCAAATGGCCTTATCCCTATCCTTTAAAAGAATTTAAGACTTCCTTACAAGGTCAGCCAGCTAGCATGATGTATATGGATGTAGCTGCGCTGGGTAAGCCAAAGGGTGTAGTGCTCTTGTTTCATGGGAAGAACTTCTCTAGTGATTATTGGGCGCCAACTATTGCGGGACTCTCTAAGGCTGGCTATCGTGTCATAGCACCCGATCAGATTGGCTTTGGAAAATCTTCTAAGCCGGATGTGGAATATCACTTTGATGATTTGGCCGCGAATACTCAGGCTTTGTTGAAGTCCCTCAATATTCAGCGAGTTTCGGTGATTGCGAACTCGATGGGTGGCATGGTGGGCATTCGTTATGCACGCTTATATCCACAGACTGTGCAAAAGCTGGTGCTCGAAAACCCACTAGGTCTTGAGGATTACAGTAAAGATATACCGCCCCAGAAAAATGAAGACTTACTAAAACTGGAGATGGCCCAAACAGAAACGAGTTACCGACGTTTTCTGCAGACTTACTTTCCTAACTGGCAGCCTAGCTATGAAAAGTTTGTAGAAGTCTATGTACGAGTTCAAAAAGGGCCAGATTATCCAGCCTACGCCAAGACCTCAGTATTGACGTATCAAATGATTGCTGAAAAACCAGTGGTGAATGATTTGCCACAACTCAAGATGCCAGTCTTATTGGTGATTGGGCAAAAAGATCGCACCGTATTCGGCAAGCGCTTTGCGCCACCAGAAGCAGTGAAGTCTTTGGGGAATTTTCCAGAGTTAGGCAAGAAGGCGCAAGCAGCTATACCGAATGCGAAATTGGTGCCCATTGAAAATGTGGGTCATGTACCCCACGTCGAAGTACCAGATCAATTTGTGAAAACGATAGTGGAGTTTTTAAACTCCAAAGGTTAGGGTTATAGCTACAGCTACAGCCATAGCAATCGCAACAGCCTTATTCGCCAACCCATCGGGGTGGACGACCCTCTAAGAAGGCGTTCACACCCTCTCTAAAGTCATTGCTGTTATAGGTTTCCCGCATCAGATCGGTGCAGTCGGGGAGATTGCTTTGGAGTATTCGCGCCAAGACAAGTTTGCTGGCTTTTTGTGTGGTAGGTGCCAGTGCCGCCAGCTTCTCTGCAAGCATATTGACGGTCACATCAATATCTACTGCTTCAGCAGTTTGATACAAGAAACCAGATCCCAATAATTCTGGCGCCTTAATCAGATCTGCTGTCAGCAACATCTTTTTGACTGTTGGTATCCCAAGGTGGGCTGCCAGCCAAGAAAGATTGCTTGGTGATAAACAGTTTCCTAAAGTTCTCGCTACCGGTATGCCGAAACGGGCATCCTTTGTTGAGATGCGAAAGTCGCAAGCGGTCGCCATTAACAGTCCACTACCTACAGCTAAACCTTTAATCATAGCAATGGTTGGCATGGGTAGTTGTTGGAGTGAGGCAAAGATATGATCAACGGCTACTTCATAGGCCTCATCTTTTTTGAGATCAACAAACTGTTGGATATCACTCCCGGATACAAATGCCTTATCTCCAGCGCCTCTAAAAATGACTACTCGAATATCGGGGTTGCTTGCTAGAGAGTCGCAGATCTTTTTGAGATCTTCATACATCGGCCAAGTTAAAGCATTGCGGGCAGCAGGATGATTGAAAATGACCCGCGCAATCTTTCCGTCGATGTCTAAATCGATGCAAGGTGGGGTAGGGCTTGTAGTCATAGACCCATTCTAAACAAAAGACCTTTCTCCAAGCTCTGTATTTGCAGAAATACCCTACCCAGTAGAGTCCTGCGCTAGAATAATCCTATGTATATGTTTCTACCTTTTCTGACAGCTTTTATCGGACTGGTTTTAGTCTGGTTTGAGAAACGTCTTGCGGGTTTGATTGTTTTGGCGCTTACCGTCGGCATCCTTTTGGTTTGGTTCCAGTTTCATGCAACCGACCATCTCAATATCAGTCTGTAATTATCGTGAGTAGACATTCCCTCCCTTCATTAGCAGCGCTAGGCAATCAATTGGCATTGTTGGCTGTTGTTGGCATGCTTTCTTATGCATTTGTCGATCAACTATATTTTGGCGAGTTACCTTGCCCTCTGTGCTTAATGCAACGTGTTGGATTTGTGATCATTGGATTTGCATTGGTCTTGAATATTCGTTGCGGTGCTCATTCCTCACATTATGGGTGGGGCATTATTGGTGGCCTAGCTGGAATGATGGTTTCACTCCGCCAGGTGTTCTTGCATATTCTTCCTGGCGACAAGGGGTTTGGCGCAACATTTTTAGAGCTCCATTTTTATACATGGGCTTATGTAGGATATACAGGTTTGATCATGGGCCTAGCAATTTTACTAATGCTTCCCAATCGTGAAGTTCGCTCACGTTCTTGGTTTGCAAATGCTTTAGTGATTATTTTCATTCTTTTAGTGTTTGGTAATCTTGTTTCCACTTTGCTTGAATGTGGCATCGGACCCTGCGCTGATGATCCAGTGAAGTATGACGGCTGGTTGTGGTTGCGCTCTCGCTTTGGTTTTTAACTTAGGCCTTTTGGTCTAGGTCTGCGTTGTAATATGCAATTCTCCAAAGTTCTAAAGAACTTCTTCTTAGCATCTATATTGTGGGCTATTGGGCTCTCAGCCCAAGCGCAAGGTATTCAGAAAAATACTGCCTGGCCTAAGCAAGCCATTCGTATCATCGTCACATTTACACCTGGTGGTGCGCCCGATATCTTGGCACGTGTTTTAGCGGAGAGTTGGCAGCAGAGTTTAGGTGTCCCGGTACTGGTGGAGAATCGCCCAGGCTATGGTGGCAATATCGGTGCTGATTTGGTTGCTAAGAGCGAGCCAGATGGCTACACCTTGCTGATTGGCACTGTAGGCATACATGCAATTAATGGCGCGCTTTATGAAAAGATGTCTTTTGATCCTATAAAGGATTTCACGCCCATTAGTTTTTTAGCTAGTACGCCAAATGTACTGATCGTGAATAAGAAATTAGGTGTTAGCAATTTGCATGAGTTAATTGAGTTAGCAAAAGCAAAACCAGATCAGCTGACTTTTGGTTCGTCGGGGGTTGGCACCTCACTGCACATGTCTGGTGAACTTTTTAAAGAGATGGCTGGTGTGCAGATACGACATATCCCATACAAAGGGCGCGCCCAATCACTTCCTGACTTGCTGAGTGGCCGCATATCAATGCTCTTTGATAACCTTTCATCCTCTTTGTCTCTGATTAAGGCAGGCGAGGTTCAGGCTTTAGGCGTCACCACGCTGAAACGTTCGCATGCTGCCCCTGAAATTCCGACCTTAGCCGAGCAAGGGCTAACCGGTTTTGAGGCGGTATCCTGGTTTTCTTTGATGGCCCCGGCAAATCTGCCACCCAGCATTCAGAAGCGTCTAAATCTGATGGTTCGTCAAACCCTGAGTAGCCCAGAGGTCAAATCTCGTCTTTTATCTGGTGGTTTAGAGCCTGCTCCAGGCAGCCCCAAAGACCTTTCCAAGTTAATTGCCTCAGAAGCAAGTAAATGGGGTAGGGTGGTGCATCAATCGGGTGCAAAATTAGAGTAATCATTTAAGTAAAAACAGCTTTTCTTGTCAGCCCCAGACTATTTTCAAGCGTTAAAGGAATGAGAGCTATTTGCTTGAAATCACTAACTACTTTTTACCCCACTCCCAAGTCCCTAAACTTGCCTAAATTTTCAGCATTAGACTTTTCTAAATTCGGGGCGGCTTTGGCTGTTTGTTTATTGGTGGGCTGCGCTACACAAACGCAGCAAATCAAAATGAACGAGTCTAAGGAGCAGTTTAAGAATGGTGATCTGCAAAATACTACAGCCGCTATTCAGGGCGCATTTAAAGATAAAAATACTTTGTACTACATGGAGCTCGGCGAAGTTCAAAGATTACAAGGCCCTTCGCAGATTCCCAATAGCACTCAAAGTTTGTTGGCAGCAGACCAACTAGTGAGTCGTTGGGAAGTGACTACTAGCGATAAGCTCAGGCGCTCCTTTTCAGGGGCAAGTTCCTATGTTTTATCTGAAGGCTTTAGCAGTGAGTATGACCCTAAGCCATATGAAGTGAGTTTGTTAAGCCAGACCTTGGCATTAAATCACCTCTCCCAAGGTCGCTGGAATGATGCCATGGTGGAAGCCAAAAAAATGGCGCAACGTGAAAAGGTGATAGAAGAGCTTATTCAAAGCCGGGTCGCTGCTGTCTCTAAGGTAGAGCGTGATCAGCAGATTAACCCTAATACTCAGGGCGCAACTAGTCGCATTGAGAATATCAGCGGCTATCCAATTAATTTATTGGATGATGAAGAAACACGTAGCCTAAAAAACGCTTATCAAAATCCTGGCGCATATTACCTATCTGGCTTTATTCATGAGTCACAAGGGGAGGCTAGTTTGGCCGCACCGGGCTATCGCCTCGCCATTGAGTTAAGACCTCAGGTGAACTTTTTTAAAACCAGCATTGCAAAGCTCGATTCCAATATTGCAAATCAAAGTAAAAAATCGTTTGCAGACACTCTCATCATTATTGATACGGGGTACATGCCTAAGATTATTCCTTATCAAATCAGCCAATCTTTTAATATCGGCGGCAATCCTAAATTAATCACTCTCACTTTTCCGGTCATTGAAAAGTCAACCGAGCGTTTTAGGCCAACCATGGTTCAGTTAGGCGATAGGGCGGCCAATCCAGAGCTGGTGGCAAATATTGATGCAATGGCCCGCAAGAACTTGCGTGATGAAATGCCTAGCTATGTTCTGAGAGCTTCTTCAAGAGCATTAGCATCCTTGGCTGCGCAATATGCAGCTGACCGGGCGGCGCAACAAGCAGCCAATAGAAAAAATCAGAACAATCAAAACAATGGTAATGCGGCTCTTATAGGCGCTATTGCAGGAATGATTACAGGATATGGATTGCAAGCGATTAACGTGACTGACGTGCGTCACTGGTCAACCTTGCCTGCGCAGACATATATGGCCAGAATGGGCTTACCGATTGGGCCTACGGTTCTCAAGTACACCTTGCCGTCTGGGATGACTGCTTCGCAAACGGTGAATTTGGTGGGGGGCTATAACGTAGTCTATATCCGCATGTTCAGAAATCGAGCCACAGTACTTACCTCAAATGACCCAGCTGCGCTTCCCCAGGTCACCCTAGTGCCTACTGTAATGACTCCTGTAGCTCCAATTGCGGCTCAGTCGACCAGTGTCTTGCCTACCGTCTTGGAACCAAAACCATCCGAAGGCACTTTTGCAGGCTTAAAGAAGTTGTGGGGCGGCTTTCAAGACCCGAAGCCTGAAGAGTCTGCTCCGGTAGTAACAGCCCCAGCCCAAATGACAGCTCCGGCTACCCCTATAGTTTCTGAGGCTGCAGCCAGTCCCAATCCTGCTACCAGTAGCACCCCTGCTAGCAGTAATATAGAAGAGGCGAAGCCGTATGAGCCACCCAGTTTGCTGAATCGCTTTCAGCAGCTTTTTAATTAGGAAAGACCCAGATGAAAAAATACCTTGCAATTCTGATGACGGCACTTGCTGCATTTACTTTGGTGGCTTGCAGCTCAACCCCATCGATGAAGGATATGACAATCCGTATGGGCGATACCGATAGCATTCAAATTACCGATATGAGAAGTCTGGTGCGTAATGGCGTGCTCACTGCACAAGTCACCATTCAGAATGACAGCAAATCCAATCTTGTGTCTTATCGATTCAAATGGATTGGTAAGAATGGCATGACTGTGACAGATGAGGAGCCGTGGAAGCCAGTAACGGTAGGCAAAGGTCAGTCGACCGTTATCATGGGGATAGCCCCAACACCAGACGCTACTGACTTTCGCTTTGAGTTAAACCAATATAAATAAAAAACAAGTCAATATTTAATATTAAAAAGATTTAGGCTTATAAAGGATGATCATGAACACTAAAACTATTCGCTTATCTGCTATTGCATTATCAGTCGCAGCGCTTGCAGCTTGCTCTGGCCCACAAGTGCGTTATGGCGACGCTAAAGCTGTTGAAACAGTCAATGCTAACTATGGATCCACTGATCTGCAGATGATTGCCGAAGCAATGACAAGATCACTGCTGCAATCCAAAGCAATCTCTGGAAGTAAGGATGCGCCGATTGTGACTTTGGCAGACGTGAAGAATAAAACTTCTGAATATATTGATACACGTGTCATTACCGATAAGATCCGCACGCAGCTGATGAAGAGTGGTCAAGTACGATTTGCAGTGAGTGTCTCTGAAATGCAAAATCAAACCGATGAACTCAAGCGCCAGAATCAGTCAGGGTTGTATAAGAACAGTACGATTGCCAAGACTGGCAATATGCAGGGTGCGCAATATCGCATTGAAGGATCAATTGCTTCTATTGTGAAGAACACCAAAGACGTTAAAGACGTTTACTACGTCTTTAATTTGAATCTCATTAATAACGAATCAGGCTTACTCGAGTGGGCTGATGAAAAAGAAATTCGTAAGACTGCGACACGCTAATTGGCAAGTCAACACCATATAGAATTGAGTAACACATGAAAAAAACCTTTATAGCTCTTGCGGGCGTTAGCCTGGTCTTCTTGGCTGGTTGCGCTAGCAAGCCGCCTGCTCCAGTAGTGGAGTCTGCGATGGTGGGTCAAGTTCCGGCAGATCCGCCTAAGAATCCCGTGATTAGTGCGGAAGCCCTGAAGGCGGAGTCTAAGTCAATTGCAGTAACTGATATCTACTTCAAAAAAGAAGGTAAGAACTTAACGTTCATCGAAGAAACCAGAACAACTACTGGCAACAGCATCTCCTCTGTGATTACGCCTAAGACAATTGAAGTGGATGCCGATAAAGCAAACGCCTCCGCTATTACTGGTGGGGCAAATTCATCTGCGTTCCCAGTAAAGTTCACCGATTTATCCGATCCAAAAGCGACCGCCCCTGGCACAGCTACACCACCTGTACCTGCAGTTGATGTTGCGGCACCAAGCAATAGCTCTTCAAGCATTAATACCGAAAGCATGAAGAAGTCTGGCTATCAAAGTAATCATGAGTATGGCGAGTTGCGTTATTTAGCCAACCCGATTCGCGGTTTACTCATCAAGTCTGGTTATAAAGTGGTACAGGCTAAATCCACTCCCGCAATCCCCAATCAAGGTGATGAGTACTTTGATATTGTGAAGCGCATCAAGGCTGGCGATTTTGGCGATGCCGACTACGTACTGTACGGTGTTTTAGCGGAAGTCTCTAGTACCGATAATGTTTCTGATATTCCCGGAACAAAATCTACTTCGCAGCAGGTAACATTTGAGGTAACTGTGGACTTTAATATCGTTGATACTAAAACCACCCAAATAGTCGCTTCCTTTGTGGCATCTGGCGAGGGTAAAGACGTCCAAATCGATGGCAGGGATACAGGACATAAGCCAAGTACAGCGAAGTTAATGAAGTTGGCCTCCTTGGATCTGGCGGAAGATGTTCGCAGGCACTTGGCTGATCAAAACTTTATTACCAACAACCCTGGTTCAGCAGGACAGATGCGCAATCTCAAAAGACGTTTGGATGATGATGCAACTACTTTGAAGGTTTACAAGTAGGCAGCAGCAGGCTGATTCAAGTCTCTACCGGCGGATGTGTTTTCTCATAGCGCTCCGCTGTTCTTCTAAAGAGATAGAGTAAAAAGCACGCAGCCAGACCAAGGCTCAAGCTATTTCCTGCCCAGAAGCCATTGGCGCCTTGTAAGAATGTGGGTGTGTTACCTAATACGTTAAAGCCCATCAGGTAGCCACCACCAAGGCCTACACCCCAGAGCGAGCCTGCATAAATCACCATAGGTAAGAATGCAATACGATAGGCCCGCAAAATAAAGGCTGCGGTGATTTGCAGGGCATCAAACACTTGGTAAAACGCAATAAACAAAAAGAGGGGGATGGAGAATGCCTTTACTTCTGCTGGCGGGTCATATAAGTCAAGCAGCTGAATTCTAAATATCCAGACGGCAATACCGATGCTGATACATAGCGTCGTTGTAAAAAATACCGATGACCAACCAATCTCTTCAGCACGTTCTGGTTTATTAGCGCCAATCGACTGCGAAACCAGTGTCATTGTGGCAATGGAGAGCGATAAAGGCACCATGTAAATCACAGTGCCCATATTGGCCACAATTTGATGACCTGCTAAAGCGGTGGTTCCGAGTCGAGCAATGAACAAGGACATAAAAGTGAAAGACGTCACTTCAATCAAGTAACTAAAGCCAATGGGTGCGCCTAATTTGAGTAAAGTCCAGATGCGATGCCAGTCGGGTATGCTAAAGCGGGCAAAGATCTTAAAGGGTCTGTAAAAGCGATCCAATATAACAAAGCCAAGGGTCATTAAGAGCCAAGACCAGTTGATGATAACGGTAGCAATAGCACAACCAGGACCACCCATGCCCTCAATACCAAAACCGCCATAGATAAATAGCAGGTTTAATGGAAGCTTCAATGCCAGACCGATGATCTGTACTACGGTAATAACAGTAGGGCGTGAGACAGCATTATGTAATGCCATGAGAACGCGCATGCCCATACTGGCTGGTAGACCGATCGCTAAGATGCTGAGATATAACTTCGCCTTACCCTCGATGGCTTCATTCACTTGTGAGATGGCTAGTAGGTGATCGGCATTGAGCAAAATAAAACAACCGAATACAGTAAGACCTAAGGCAAGCCAAGTTGCTTGCCGTACTTCTTCGCCGATTTCTGAAAAGCGTTTTGCACCAAACAGTTGCCCTGCAATTGGTGCAAGAGCAGAGATAACTCCAGTCAGACCAACATAAATGCTGATGAAAATAGCTGAAGCCATCGCGAGTGCAGCGAGATCATCGGCAGAGTAGCGGGCTGTCATAGCGGTATCCAGTACGCCAAACGCAATCACCGCAAGCTGACCAATCAATAAAGGCCCAGCCAGTTTTAATAAAGAGGGAATATCCTCGCGGAGGCGCGATAACTTAAAGTGCAGCACGATTTATTCGGGGATAACTTCGTAGAGGCGGAGGCGCTCATCGCGGTCAGCTGCACGACGATCTTCCCAAAGTAGGGTGAGCTTTTTATTGTTCAATTGTGCGTATGCTTTTGCTTCGGATTGACTGTGTGTCAGCATCCATGGGCAATTAGGATCATCGCGTAAATTCAGTTTAGAGAAGTACTCAAAAGAAGCTAGCTGCGCAAAACCGAGGTTACTAGTATCAACACAGCCACCGCCGGTTGGAACTACCAGAGCTAAACGCGCTGAAACGTGACGATACGTTTTGGCGTAATTAATAGTGGGAAGCCACAGGGTCATCAGCAGAACCCACATCAAGGTAGTACCAGAAGCAGAGATGATGAGGCAGCGCCAAATTTCTTTTGGGGCGCGTGAAGTTCTCCAGCGCACTACCGCTAGCCAAACACCAGTAATCGCCAGCGCTACGATAAAGGCCATTACATTAAATTGACCCTCAAATCCTGGAAGTAGACGAGCAATATTGGCAGCCGTTGTCTCAGGGTAGCCGGTCACTTTTGCTAACCAAATAATCCAAATTGCGAGGGCGATCAACGTAAAACTAAACATCGCAAACCAGTCGATAAAACTAATGACACTGCGCTTAAGAACAGGGAGACTAAAGGCAGCAATGATGGCAAGGCTTGGAATTAAGATCATTAAGTCATGCTCATTTGCCTCTAAGCGGAATAGAGCATAAATTAAGCTGCCAACAAATAGGCTTAATGGAATGGCTAGGTGCGGAGCGCGCCATGCGCCAGATGCTTTAGTGCGGCCCCAGTGGGCGAGTGAAACGATTGCAAGCGGCCACACAGGCCAAGCGTAAGCCCAGAAGTTCACGCTCAAGAAACCGAGCGATTCAATGGATGGAGTAGCGCGCATTTCTGGCACATTGCGCCAACCTTCTTCAGCGATATGACGCCAGTGCGGAGAAAGATCTGTGATGTACCAAACTAAGGGCCAAATTGCAAAACCAATGAGACCTAAAACAGTGCTGGTAAGTGTCCAACGAAAGCGCAACTTTGCATTACTGGCAATCACTGCAATGATGGTGGAGCTGACAATAATTAAACTTAAAGTAAGGTTGCTAGAAAGCGCAACGATGGCAATACCAAGACCAGTCCATAAGCCGCCTTGCCAGGGCTTATCTAAGCCACGCACCGTGCCGTAAAGCACAATACTGATCCCCATGAGTTGTGCCATCATCGGAGTAGTTTCATGGGCGCGTTGTGCAAGACCGACGCATGCTAAGAAAATCAACAGCGCACCATCAGCCAGGGTCATGCCGTAGCTCTTCATGTCGGGTTGACCGCCAACAGCAAGTGCCATTGGCTGGACTTCACGACGTCGTCCTAATAGGTAGGTGGCGTACCAAATTGCGAGTGCGGCAGAGAAGAAGCAAATCGCCGCATACAAACGTGCGGCATTGGCGGCACCAATGAACGGACCAAACCATTCAATCAGTGTTGCACCCATCCAATATGGCAAGGGTGTGCCAAGTGAGATATCGCGACCTGCTAAATGTGGAACAACCCAATCCAGGGAGTTGCCGCGAAAGAGTGTCCACATACCACCAAAGCCAATCGCATCTTCATTCTTCCAAGGGTCCCGAAAGAACAGGCCAGCAAAACCATAAACCAAGGTCAGCGCAAAAATAATAATGCGCGGAATTGATTTAGTGGCGGCGGCGGTAAGTTTGACCATGTGTAAAGTTCAAAATAAAAAAGGCAGCAAACGCTGCCTTGATTATCTCGCAGAGCAGGTATTTAACATACCCCGCGAATAGAAGTGGTTTAAGCCTTCTTCTTAGCTGGCTTTTCAGCAGCTTTAGCTTCTGCAGCAGCAGCTTTTTTCTCAGCTGTTTTAGCAGCGCCATCACCGGAAGCTTTAGCAACAGCTTTAGTTCCGAATTTCTGACGGAATTTCTCAACACGACCAGCGGTATCCATAATTTTCTGGGTACCAGTGTAGAAAGGGTGTGATTCAGATGAAGTCTCGATTTTAGCCAATGGATATTCATTGCCATCTTCCCACTTGATTGTCTCTTTAGTAGACATAGTGGAGCGAGTCTTGAAGCTGAAGTTATTGGAAACGTCTACAAAGACGATTTCGCGATATTCGGGGTGAATGCCAGGTTTCATGTTGAGTCCTATGAGCGGGTAGCCGTTTGAGCCAAATTGGCTGAAATACTTTCCCAGGTTTTAAAAGCAAGTTAATGGTGCAGCAAAGGCGAAATTATGCCATGAAATCAAGGACAAAGCTCGCTTTAGAGGTCTAAAAAGGGCTAAAACAGCCCCCTAGACCCTTAAATTAACCTCCGCGACGCATTAAGTCGAAGAATTCACCATTATTTTTGGTCGATTTGAGCTTATCGACGATAAAGTTCATCGCCTCGATATCGTCCATATCTGCCAGCAATTTACGCAATACCCAGATCTTCTGGAGGTTCTCAGCCTTCACCAAGAGCTCCTCACGGCGGGTACCAGACTTATTGAGGTTAATAGATGGGTAAACACGACGCTCAGCCAAGCGACGCTCAAGGTGAACTTCCATATTGCCTGTGCCTTTGAATTCCTCGTAAATGAGGTCATCCATACGGCTGCCGGTTTCAATCAGGGCAGTAGCAATGATAGTTAATGAGCCACCTTCTTCAATATTACGTGCTGCACCGAAGAAACGTTTTGGACGTTGCAATGCGTTTGCATCCACACCACCAGAAAGCACTTTTCCTGATGAAGGAACAACAGTGTTGTATGCGCGAGCAAGACGAGTAATCGAGTCCAGCAAGATGATGACATCTTTACCCATCTCTACTAAACGCTTGGCTTTTTCAATCACCATCTCGGCAACTTGAACGTGACGCACGGCTGGCTCATCGAAAGTAGAGGCAACCACTTCACCGCGAACGGAGCGCTGCATCTCGGTCACTTCTTCAGGACGCTCATCAACGAGCAGTACGATCAAAATTGCTTCAGGATTATTGGCTGCAATTGCATGAGCAATGTGCTGCATCATCACAGTCTTACCTGACTTAGGTGAGGCTACGATCAAGCCACGTTGGCCGTAACCAATTGGGGAGATCATGTCGATAATGCGGCCTGTGAGGTTCTCTTCAGCCTTGATATCACGCTCTAGGCTGATTACGCGGTTAGGGTGCAAAGGCGTTAAGTTTTCGAACATGATGCGGTTCTTAAGAGCCTCTGGAGCCAAACCGTTGATCTTGTCCACTTTTACTAATGCAAAGTAACGCTCGCCATCTTTAGGGGTACGCACTTCACCTTCCACGCTGTCACCAGTGTGCAAGTTAAAGCGGCGGATCTGCGCAGGGGAAATATAGATATCGTCAGGAGAAGCCATGTAAGAGGCTTCAGGAGAACGCAAGAAACCAAAGCCATCAGGCAATACTTCCAAAGTGCCGTCGCCGAATACTGTTTCACCAGCCTTCGCGCGTTTCTTCAGAATGGCAAACATTAATTCTTGTTTGCGCATCCGTTGAGTGTTTTCAATCTCCAAGCTAGCTGCCATTTCAAGCAGAGCGGATACGTGGAGGACTTTGAGTTCAGTTAATTGCATGTGGTTCTCGGGTGTTGGTAAGGATAAAAATGAATAGAGGAAATTTGTTTTGAGGTAACTCTGCGCTGATAGAGATCACGCAGATGTGGAAAAACAGAATTTGGGATGTTTGCTAAAAGAGGGGGAGGTAAATTGCTGGAAATCGGAGCACTGATTAGTGCGTTTGAGTAATACTACACTAAAAAACGGGTCTGACAACTACGGTAAAACGGTAAAAACCACAGGCTCAACTTGTGAACCTGTGGTCTGAGACTATTTACAGATGACTATCGATAAATGCAGTCAACTGAGATTTGGCCAAAGCGCCTACTTTTTGAGCAGCCACGGTGCCATTTTTGAAGAGGATCAAGGTAGGAATGCCGCGAATATTGAATTGGGCAGGAACGCCTTGGTTCTCATCTACGTTCATTTTTGCGATCTGTAGCTTGTCGCCGTACTCACCAGAGAGCTCTTCCAGGATAGGACCAATCATTTTGCAAGGACCACACCACTCAGCCCAGAAGTCGAGCAGAACAGGTTTGTCGGACTTGAGGACGTCTTGTTCGAAGGAGGCGTCAGTTACATATTTAATGCCGGCACTCATGAAAATTCCTTATTTAGCTTATTTAGTTATTGCGTTACAACGCTTATATTAGCAATAAGCGGAACGTTCTGCTCAAAATAGAAAAATTACTCCATTAATGTCCCAGTCTTTCCCTGATCTTCCTGACCAAAAGCAGCCACAAGCTTGGGCAATCACGCCCAATAGCCAAGCGCTAACCCAGTTGGCAAAAGGTATTTGGGATTGTGCAATGCAAACTAATCAGCGCCCCTTAGTGGTGCTTAGTACTGCTGGGCCACTTATTGGGGTGAGGGCAGCCCTTGAATTAAATCGGCCAAAAGACCTGTCGAGCAATGCCGCGTTCTTGCCCCAGGTAATCAGCTTTACTGATTGGCTCGAGTCTGCGCCAGGCGCTTGGCAATTTCCAAAGAAGCAAAGTGATTTGGAAAGATGGCTAGGTGTTTATGCTACTTTGCGTAAACATAAAAATTTACAGGCGTGGTTTAAGGCGGAGACTGAGTCTGGCGCATGGGGTTTGGCCCAAGCGATTGTGAAAGCGTGTGACACCTTATCAACGGCGGTGAGTCCGCAACTTCAAAAACAGATTCATGAATTCATTCAGAAAAAACAAACTGAAAAAAGTAATCTTGGTGAGCTTTGCCTTGGTGAGGCGCAAGCATTATTAGATGGTACTGTAGCCAAAGTCTATTCAGGAATGGCGCGTAAGGTAGTAGATCAAGAGACTAAGGTCTTGCTTGAGTTTTGGCGTTACACCGCAAGCGTGAGTGATCCCGCATTTCGCAATCAGTTTGCAATAGCTGCTCATCTCGAGGCAAATAAGAGTGCAAAGCCAGCAAGGCCATTGATATGGGTGGAGACTGCTGATCCAACACCAATAGACCAAGAGATTATTGGTGCGCTGCTTAATGAGTATGCCCAGTACGCACGAGTAATAGAGGCGAAGATGGATTGGCGCGACGTGGGCATGTGGCCTGAGTCTATTGGATCTGAAGCGGGTGAACAAGCAAGGACTCAAGCCTTAGAAAATGTAAAACGCTCTCAAAGTAAGGGCTGGCGACTTATAGCCGCGAAACGTTTTGAAGAATTAGCATGGGCTGCCGCCAAAACAATTGAGCAGCATCTCATTGACGGTAAAACCAATTTAGCATTGGTTGCGCAAGATCGTTTAGTAGCGAGAAGGGCGCGCGCATTACTTTCACGCCTAGGTCCAGCACTCAATATTCGTGATGAAACCGGTTGGAAGTTATCTACTACACGCGCAGCTGCAGCTCTCAATAGTTGGCTGGAGCTCATTAGGGCCCCTAAAGATGGGCCGAGCGCAAAAATCTTGCTTGAGTTTTTGCAGAATCCATTTCTAGATCTTGGCAAGATTTTGCAACGAGACGCTGAAAGTTGTGTTGGGTTGATTGCAGAGCTTGAAGATATTTTAATTGGCAGCAAAGCAGAGTCCGGTTGGAAAACTTTTCACCTAGCCATTGAGGGCGCGCAAGCGAATGCGGCAAAAACTGCTAGCGCGATGCCAAGTGCAGCATTGTTTGAGTTATTGCAGTTTGCTCGAGAGCGTCATCATGAGTGGCTGATGCTTAAGGTTGATTGCAATACGGCCTATCAGCTGTTGCGGGTTAATCTTCAAGCGGCCGGCATGGATCAGAGCCTTGAAAAAGACTCGGCCGGCAAGCAATTGCTAGAGGTGCTCAAGACATTTGATTTAAGTAAGACGCAATACCAACAAACTTCTATACGTTTGAGTGAGTGGCTTAGTTTGCTGAAAACGGTTATTGAAGGTGCGAGCTATCAAGAGGCTGGCAAGGAAGCTAAAGCCACACTGAACATTTTGCCTTTGAGTTCTACACGTATGCGTGACTTTGAAGCGGTGGTTGTTGTAGGTTGCGATGAGCAGCAGTTGCCAGCTTATTCAGAGCCGCCATTATTTTTCTCAGATGCGCTTAATCAGTTATTAAAGACCTCAACGATAGCCATGCAGTTTGTGCAGCAATCTAGAGATCTTTCGCAATTGCTGGTGTCATGTCCCAGCGTGGATTTACTCTGGCAAAGCAAAAGTAATAATGGAGAACCGCTCAGACCATCGGCTTGGATACAGCGTTTACAAAATCAAGTGAAGTGGGAAGCCATTCCAGTTCAATTGAAAAAACGTACTTTTGAGGCCGCGCCAATGGAAATGGCAGTTGCGCATTTTGAAGAAGATCTGCCGATGCCGCTTTCAATGAGCCCTAGTGCTTATAAGGCTTTGCGGGATTGCCCATATCGTTATTACGTACGTAGCTTATTGGGTTTACGCAAGAACAAAGAATTTGATGAAGGCTTTGATGCTTCACTGGCAGGGCAAACTTTGCATAAGTTGCTCAAGCGTTTTTACCATGCCCTTAAAACCCATGAGCATACTAATCCATCACTTAAGAATGACGCCGATCAAAGGCGTACCTGGATGGAAAAAAGCTTAAATGATTATTCAGAGCAAGAGTTCGCCGTATTGATTGAGGGTGATGCTAGGGTAATGGGTACCTTAAGAGATTGGCAAAAACAAATCCCCAGTTTTGTGGATTGGCAGTTGCAGCGGGAGCAAGCAGGTTGGGAATATTTTGATGGCGAAGTCAAGGTTGGTTTTGATCTGCCATTTCAGGATGCTGACGGCAATATCAAAATGATTCGCATTGAAGGTTATGCCGACCGCTATGACGTCAATGTAGATGACAGCAAGATTGCTTCAGTGATTGATTACAAAAATCAACACTTTGACAGAGTTAAAGTTCGGGCCGAGCATGTCTTAGATGATCCTCAGCTATTGATCTATGCTCGTGCCGCAAATGAGGGTCAAGAAAGCCATAAGTTATCAGGGCATCAGGTTCGGCAGGCAGAGTGGGTAGCCTTGAAGGCGGATATTTCTAAGGGCGAGCAAAAAGCATTGCGCAGCCAAGAAGTAATGGATATGACAGAAATGATGCAGCAGTTTTCTAAGCAGATGACAGAAGATGTGGAACAGCTATGGGCCAAAAAGCCAATGCAAGCATTTGCGCCTGAAGGTGTCTGCCAATACTGCGAAGCAAGAGGCGTTTGTAGGAAGGGAATTTGGTGAGCTATCTAATGAATACCCTTCCGGCTAAGCAAGCTTATTCAGAAAAGCTCGCTTGTGATCCGCAGCGCTCGGTAGTTGTTTCTGCTTGTGCAGGAAGCGGTAAGACTTGGTTGTTGGTAGCGCGTATGGTTCGTCTCTTGTTAGATGATGTGAAGCCGCAAGAGATTCTCGCGCTAACATTTACGCGTAAGGCTGCGCAAGAAATGCGTGACCGCCTATATGGATTGCTGGAGCAATTTTCTAAAAGTGATGATGTCTCATTAATCAAAGAACTTACCGCTAGAGGTATGGAAAAGACGCAAGCTGAAAAATACCTTCCTAAAGCCAAAGCGCTTTATGAGCAGGTGCTAGCAAATCCACAGCCGATTGTGATCGATACCTTTCATGGCTGGTTTGGCAGGTTGCTGGGTGCAGCCCCGGTATCACTTGGCATTCAGCCGGGGTTCAAGTTGCGTGAGGATGCGAAGCGACTCCAAGATGAGTGTCTTGATGATTGGTGGGGCGATCTCACGCCAGAGCTCAAAGCGCATTACGACGTCTTACTCAAATATTTAGGCTCTCACGAGACACAAAAACTCTTAATGGGTAAAAGCAGTCTCTTTAAGCAAAGAGGTGCATGGACTTTCTTTGCGAAGCAATGTGATCGAACTGGCATCACGCCCATAGAGCGCCTAAAAGAGTCCCTGCATAAGTTGAATCTACCTAATCCATTGCTAGCTCAGTGGAATGCGCCTAATGCATTGGTTGATCTAGAGTTTTTAGAGTATTGCTTTAAAAATAGCAGCAGCAATGATCAGAAGCTTTTGCCAAATTTGTTACCAGCGTTAGTGTGTAAAAAGAATGGCGGCGATGTGATGAATATTGCTAAGAGTTTGCAAGATGTCTTTTTGACGAAAAGCCCTGTGAAGTACCGCAGCGGTAACGATACTGTTTTAGGTGCATTAGACACTTTCTTAAGGAGTGAAGGTAAGGCTGATCGCATCGGTGACTTCATCTCTATTAAGCAAAACTGGGGCCATACTTTTGATGAATACCTCCAATGGCAAGCCGAGCAGGATGCATTTGCTATCAATGAAGCTTGGTTTGCCCTGAATCAATCTATGATGGCGCACGCCAATGCTCAAAAAGAAAATATGCGTGTGCGTGATTTTGATGATTTGGAAGTTGGTGTTAGCTTGCTGATGGGGGAGTCTGAGCACGCAGCGTATCTTCAATCGCGCCTAGATGCAAAGTACAAGCAAATCTTGGTAGATGAGTTCCAAGATACCAATCCATTGCAATGGCAAATTCTGCGAGCCTGGTTAGCAGGCTATAGCGTAGGTGATGAGAAGCCAAAAGTATTTATTGTGGGCGATCCTAAGCAGTCGATTTATCGCTTTCGCCGTGCTGATCCTAGGTTGTTTGTAAGCGCAGCGCAGTTTTTACATCAACATCATGAAGCTGCTTATATTGAGCAGGATAAAACGCGTCGCAATGCTCATGAAATCAATAAGGTAGTGAATGCGATCTTTCGGGGTGAGCAAGTGCCACCCGATTACCCATATACGGAGCAGCATACTCTGTGGACCACTCCGAATGAGGATAGACCTACCGGTGCATATGCTGGGAAAGGCGAGATTTATTTATTGCCTTTGATTGCTTATTCAGAGCACACGCAGGAACCAAGAGAGGGTAGTGCTTTTGATGGTGCTATTGCCGATTCAAGCGAAACAGTTGGGGTGATTCAGCGTCAACATGAGGGTGAGTTGGTTGCGCGCCTCATTAAAGAAATTGTTGCTACGCGTAAGGTGGCAGATAAAGAAGGTGGCAAGGAAATATGGCGCGAGGCCAGAGCAAGTGATTTCCTGTTGCTGGTAAAACGTCGTAAATATTTGCCTCAATACGAAAGAGCGCTGCGTGATGTAAAGCTTGCCTATGAGAGTCCACGCTTAGGTGGATTGCTTAATACTCTAGAGATCGATGACCTCATTGCCTTGCTGACCGTTTTAGTAACGCCTCGTCATGACTTACCGCTGGCCCAAGTTCTTAGAAGTCCGATCTTTGGTTTTTCTGAAAAACAAATGCAGCAATTGGCGGTAGCGATGACATCTGGTCATTACCGCTCCTGGTGGGATGCCTTGCAAGACAGTAAAGATGCAAAGCTACAAGTTGCAGCGCGCTATCTTAAGCATTGGCATCTTTTGGGCGAGCGCTTGCCGGTTCATGACCTACTTGACCGTATTTATCAAGAGGGTGATGTACGCCTCAAATATGCTGCAGTCTGTCAGGATCTCGATCGACCACAGGTCTTGGCAAACTTGGACGCCTTCTTAGAGGTGGCGCTAAATCAAGATGGGGGTCAATACCCAAGCTTGAGTCGTTTTATTCAGGAGATGAATATCAAGCGCCGTGGCGATGATGATGAAACGCCTGATGAGGGGGATGTTGATGCGGCAAGTGATGGCAACCTAGCCGAAGTCGATGAAGAGAGTGAAATGTCAGAAGAAGATCGCCATAAGCGTGTGCGACTCATGACAATTCACGGTGCTAAAGGCTTGGAGTCACCTTTTGTCATCATCCTGGATGCCAACAATACCGCTACCAATGTCGACTACAGTGGCGTCTTAATTGATTGGGTGCCACAAGAAGAGAGCCCGTCCCATTTATCCCTGTTTACCTCTAAAACATTGACTAGCCCTCGCGCTGAGATCAATGAGGCTGAGAAGCTAATTGGTGAAAAAGAAAATTGGAATCTTTTGTACGTTGCCATGACTCGTGCACGCCAAGGCCTGTGGATTAGTGGAGATGCCCAAAAACCTACTACCAATAATCCCAGCGGCTTAGATAAGACTTCTTGGTATGGCAGGGCAAGCAAGGCTGAGTTGTCTGTGTATCAGGTAGGCGAGCAAGTAGTGGCTACGGAGGAGTTTGAGGCCATCAAACCTGCGCAAGAAAATGCGGTTGAGGATTTTGTCTTGGAATGGGGCTCTGCGCAAGAAAGTCATACGCAAATGCTGTCTGACATCGAGAGCGGTGTGACGGTTGAAGTTTTTGCGGGTGCAGATGAGCGGGCGGGCAATCCCGATCCAGAAATCCTGGAAGAGGGCACAAACTTCCATAAGTTGCTAGAGTTCATTACCCCAGACTCCGCCAATCAAAACAAGCCATCTATGCCGAGTGAGCAAGAGCTCATGAATTGGTTGGATGTAGATCAAGAGGGTGCAATCAAACTGATTGCGTACGTCCAAAAAGTGCTGACTACTCCAGAGCTCAAGCGCTATCTGACATCGGGCGAATGGGTTCAGGCTTGGAATGAATTAGACATCGCCAGTGAAGATGGCAAGAGCTATCGCATGGATCGCCTAGTGGAGCTCGATGATCACTTAGCCATCATCGACTACAAGCTCACCATTCCAGAGGTGGGTAGCGATCAGTATGAAAAGTACCGCAAGCAGTTACAGGGCTATCAGGCTGAGCTGACCCGAATTAGAAAAGACAAATCCAACAAGGCTTATTTAATTTCATCTAAAGGTGAGATTAAAGAGGTCCATTAAACTGAATCAATCGGTTAAGTAATTCCGCCCTTTCATTTCTTAGGAAAACCTTATGGCAATTTCAATGTATCAGGCATCTGTTCCGCAATTAAATAAGATGCTGACTAACCTCTCTAATATCCTCAAAAAAGGCGAAGAGTTTGCGGGCGCTAAAGGTCTTGATAGTGCAGTATTAGTAGAGGGGCGCCTTGCTCCGGATATGTTTCCGCTGTCCAAGCAAGTGCAAATAGCTTGCGATCAAGTGAAAAACGGCATGGCACGTATAGCTGGTGTTGAGCCTCCCAAATTTGAGGATAACGAAACTACTTTTGCCCAGTTGCAAGAGCGCATCGCCAAAACCATTGCTTTTGCTAATAGCCTCAAGCCAGCGCAAGTGGATGGCACGGAAGCAAAAGAAATTAAGTTCTCGATTAAAGAGTGGAGCTTTGAGTTTGTTGGTGAGCAATATCTGTTAACTTGGATCATCCCTAATTTTTACTTCCATGTAACTGCTGCTTATGCCATCCTGCGCCATAACGGGGTCGAGGTCGGGAAGATGGATTACCTGGGCGGTTAAGTAAGCCTTACAATGGAGGCATGGAATATTTTTCACAAATCATGAATGAGATAAATCCTTGGCTTTACCGCGCCAGCATTTATCTCTCCAATGCTTTTGTGGATGATCCGGCGATCCTAGCGTTTGCTTTTTGCTAAGAGCGGAGTAGCCCTGAAAAGCCACCTACGGGTGGTTTTTTGTTGCCTAAATTTTGAGCAAATAGCCCTAAAACAACAAAAATAAGCCCATTTTTGCGGTTTTTACATATACTGTATAAACATACAGTATATTAATGACTATGACGCAAGTAATGAACCCTGCAAAAGTAACCCTCAGTCAGGCACCGCAAGCCTTGGCGGGGCATTTTGCCGCCTATGAGCTCAAGCTCCTTAGCCATCGGATTTCAGCTGGATTCCCTAGCCCAGCGGCAGATTACGCCGAAGACGGTCTTGATCTGAATCATTACCTCGTCCAAAACAAACCAGCCACTTTCATGTTTACCGTGAAAGGGGATTCGATGCTGGGCGCGGGGATTTGTGATGGCGACAAGGTTGTTGTTGATAAGGCCCTAAAGCCAAAACATAAAGACATTGTGGTTGCTGTAGTCGACAGCGAGTACACCATCAAGCGACTCTACCAATTGCGTGGTCGCATCGAGTTGCAACCAGAAAACCCAAACTATCAACCTATTACCTTTAACGAAGGCAGTGAGCTGCAAATCTGGGGTGTAGTGGTTGGAGTAGTGCGTAAGTACAGCAATGCTAGTGGCAGAAATGGGAAGTGAGATGAACTCCAATTCACAAACTACATCCACTCCACTCTTTGCGCTTGTAGACGTAAACAATTTCTACGTTTCTTGTGAGCGCGTATTTCAGCCTAGGCTAGAAGAGGTACCGATGGTGGTGCTATCGAATAATGACGGCTGTGCCGTAGCGCGTAGTGCTGAAGTCAAAGCGCTTGGCGTAAAAATGGGTACGCCTTGGTTTCAGATGAAGGATCTTGCCAAAAAGCATGGTATTCAAGCTTATTCATCTAATTACACCTTGTATGGCGACATGAGCAGTCGTGTAGTTCAGGTGTTGAGAGCTTTCACTCCAAACCTGGAGGTTTACAGCATCGACGAGAGTTTTTTGCAGATCGAGACTGTACTTAAGCAATATCAAGACACAATTGAGTTGGGTCAGAAGATTAAGCAGCAAGTCAAAGATACCACCGGCTTGCCAGTCTGTGTAGGCATTGGTGCCAGCAAGACCTTGGCAAAGCTTGCTAACCACCTAGCTAAAAAGCACAAGCAGTTTGTTGGCATATGTGATGTCAATGCGATGGCAAATGAAGAGCTCTATCAGTGGATGAGTGAGACTGAAGTGGGTGAGGTCTGGGGTGTAGGCAAACAAATTGCCAAGAAACTCAAAGCCCAAAATATTCTGAGCGTGTTTGATCTCTTACAAGCTTCACCACAAGCGATGCGTCAACAGTTTGGCGTAGTTATGGAGCGTCTCTGCTACGAGCTGCGCGGGACATCTTGCTTGCAGTTGGAAGAAGTCGCGCCAGCCAAACAGCAAATCATTGCTTCACGCAGTTTTGGAAAGTTGGTGACGAGCCAGGTAGAGCTTGCAGAATCAGTTGCCACCCATGTGGCGCGTGCAGCTGAAAAACTCAGAGCACAAAACAGCACTACGGGTGCGCTCACGGTATTTATTCAGACTAATCCGTTTAAGCAAAACGAGCCACAGCATCATCAAAGCGTGACGATTCCCTTGGCAGACCCAACAGATAACACGCTGACACTAACCAATGCAGCGCTTGCAGGCCTCAAGCAAATCTATCAAGCAAGCTTTCGTTACAAAAAAGCGGGCGTCATTTTGAACTTAATTAGTGACAAGCCAACAGCCCAGCAATCCTTATTTGACGATATCGAAACCAAAGGCAAATCTGCGCACCTCATGAAGGCGGTAGATGAAATTAATACGCGTTTTGGCAATGCAGTCATTAGGTCCGCAGCCGCAGGCACTAATGGCGCTAAGCAAGAGTGGCGGATGAGATCAAACAATAGGTCGCCGAATTACACCACACGCTGGGATGAGCTGCCGATAGCTAGATAAAGAATTTAGTAATAAATCAATTAATCAGTCAATAACAAGCAACAACGCATAAAGGAGAAGTAAATGAACACAATCAGCAACTTAATGAATAACTTTAACGGCATCTCATTGGCAGTGATCATGATCCTGTCTTACTGTGCAGTATTGAAAAACACTAAGCGCAGCGAATCTTCTAACAAGCAAGTATTTGCTCGTAAGTATCAGTAAAAGCAGTAGGCAGAGGGGGAATAAGGAAATCACGGATTCCTTATTCCCTACTACGGCCATCTGCTATTGCATTTACTTCTATATTGAGGCGAACTGACCGCCAAGAAGTTCAGTCAACTTCTTGGCGCTAGCCTTAACAGCTGTTAATTTACTAGGATCAAAGCGATAGGTTGGCATGGTCAGCGTGATTACGCCAATCAGCCCATCAGCAGTAAAGACCGGAGCAGAGATTCCTGAGATCTCTTTGGTTCTATCGCCAGAGATGGCAAGCACCATATCAGATCTAATTTGGTTAAACACTTTTCCGGAAGCGCCCTCAAAAGCTTGCAATACTTTGCCGCCAGCGCCTTTATCAATAGGTAATAAATCTCCAACCTTGATATGGTCTCTTAACGCTTGTTGCGAATCTACGCGGAATAGACAGAGTCGCTTATTTCCCTCGCGCACATGAAAAGCCGCGCTTTCCTGAGTAGATTTAACAAGGTTTTCCAGAGCGGGAATAATCACCATGCTGAGAGATTCTTGCTCTTGGTAGGCGGTGTTCAGTGTGGCAATCGCTGGTCCAAGTACATATATTCCGTCTGCACGTTTCATGACTAATAGGGCATTGCTAAGAGAGGCCAGCATTCGCAATACGGTGCTTTTATAAAGACCAGTGCTTGTAGAAATTTGATGCAGAGACAGTTCGCGCTGCTCAGAGGAAAACAACCGCAAAATTGCTAAAGCCTTATCAACGGATGCAACGCCAGATGTGGTGAGAGCGATGCTCTCTGCTGCAGGCTTGGTAGATTTTTTTGGCATCGACAGGGTTGGGTAATTATGTTTTAATAATAGAACTATATTCCATAGGATAGAACTTAATGAACTCCGCGTCAACCGATGTATTAATCAGCGAAGTGGGTCCAAGAGATGGGCTTCAATCAATTAAGTCCATCATGCCAACCGCAGCAAAGCATGCTTGGATTCACGCGCTTTATCAGGCTGGCGTAAAAGAAATAGAAGTAGCCTCATTTGTTCCAGCTAAATTGTTGCCGCAAATGGCTGATGCGGCAGAGGTAGTGCGCTATGCAAAAACATTGCCCGGTTTAACAGTAATGGCATTAGTACCAAACTTACGGGGCGCACAAGCCGCTATTGAAGCTGGGGTAGATAAGATCACTATTCCGGTATCGGCAAGTGCCGCACATTCCTTGGCAAACGTACGCAAGACGCGCGAAGAGATGATTGAGGAGGTAAAGAAAATATCTGCTTATCGAAAAGAAGTTGCACCACAAGTGAAGGTGGAGGCTGGTATAGCAACCGCATTTGGATGCACCTTGCAAGGATTGGTATCTGAGGATGATGTGATACGGATGGCAGAGCAGGTTATTGAGGCTGGCGCAGACGAATCTGGTTTGTCGGACACAACAGGTTATGCAAACCCTGCGCAAATCCAAAGGCTATTTAAACGCTTAAAGGCGGCGATCGGTCAGCATGCGGGTGCAGCCCATCTGCACAACACGCGTGGACTAGGCTTGGCAAATTGCCTGGCAGCATATGAGGTTGGCGTGACTTCGTTTGATTCGTCTATGGGCGGCATTGGCGGGTGTCCTTACGCCCCCGGGGCTTCTGGAAACGTAGTCACTGAGGATTTGGTGTTTATGTTTGAAGCGATGGGTATTAAAACGGGTATCAATTTGGATTTGCTACTGGAGGCGCGCAAGCCACTTCAGGCCGGCGTTCCTAATGAGCAAATCTATGGAATGATTTCTGAGGCTGGTTTACCTAAGGGTTTTGCAGCAGCAACCCAGTGGAGTACACAATGAGTCAACAGAAAACGCTGCCATACGCGGGTATTCGGATTGTTGAATTTACTCACATGGTGATGGGTCCAACTTGCGGCATGGTGTTGGGTGACCTCGGTGCAGAAGTCATTAAGGTTGAACCAATTGAGGGGGATAAAACGCGAGAACTAGTGGGCTCGGGCGCAGGATTTTTTCCTATGTTCAATCGCAATAAGAAAAGTATTGCCGTAGATATGAAGTCTGCAGCAGGTATCGAGTTGGTAAAAAAGTTAGTTGCCACAGCTGATGTTGTGAGTGAAAACTTTAAGCCGCAGACCATGGCAAAGCTCGGCTTAGATTATGAAACTCTAAAAAAGACAAACCCCAAGCTCATTTATGTATCTCATAAAGGCTTTTTGCCTGGACCTTACGATCATCGCACTGCTTTAGATGAGGTGGTTCAAATGATGGGTGGACTAGCTTATATGACTGGACCAGAGGATAGGCCTCTGCGCGCCGGATCATCTGTGAATGACATTATGGGTGGTGTATTTGGGGCCATAGGCGTTATGGCGGCATTAAGACAAAGAGAGATCACGGGTGAGGGGCAAGAAATTCAAAGCTCTTTATTTGAGAACAATGTATTTTTAGTTGGTCAGCACATGATGCAGTATGCGATGACTGGCAAACCAGCAAAGCCGATGCCAAGTCGCATCTCTGCATGGGCAATTTACGATGTATTCGAACTGGGGAATGGCGAAAAAGTATTTTTGGCTGTTGTTACCGATACGCAATGGAAAATATTTTGTGATGTTTTCGGTTTTTCAGATCTGTTCGATGATCCAAGTCTTCAGTTGAATAATCAGAGAGTAGTAGCAAGACCCACTCTGATTCCAGAAATCAAAAAAAGAATTTCTGGGTATACCGCTGCGCAGATATCTGCAATTTTTGAAGAGCATGGCCTACCTTTTGCTCCCATCACCAAGCCAGAAGAATTATTTAACGATCCACATTTGATCGCTACAGGTGGCCTAGCACCCATTACCCTCACGGATGGTCCTAGAGCTGGCGATCAAACCACCACCCCTCTATTGCCCATTATGATGGACGGGCAGCGATTGGGTGTGCGCTTAAATCCGCCTAAGTCAGGTGAGCAGACAAAGGAAATCTTGACGCAACTGGGGTATTCCGAATCTGAGATTGACGGGCTAGTGTCCAATGGTTCAGTGAATTGTTGAAATACAGGGTGTATCTATGCGTAATGAAGGTGAAAAGATGAAAAAATTGCTCATCGGAATTGCATCCATATGCCTTCTCACTGCATCCCCTTGTTTTTCTCAAAACTATCCCGATAGATCCATTAAGTTAATTGTTCCATACACACCTGGCGGTGGTACCGATACGGTTGCGCGCATGATGGCGGAAAGAATAAGTTCAGAACTGAAATGGACTATCTTGGTTGATAACAAACCAGGCGGTGGTGGCAACATCGGCATGGAGGTAGTAGCTAAATCAAAGCCTGATGGATATACGATGGGCATGGGGCAAACTGCCAATTTAGCGATCAATCCAGCGTTAATTAGCAAGATGCCATTTGATGCGGTAAATGATTTGGTGCCAGTTGCTTTGGTTGCTGAAGTACCCATGGTTTTGGTAGTTCCATCAACATCACCCTGGAAATCTTTGGGCGATCTTGTGAAGGCTGCAAAAGCAAAACCAGACTTTTATAAGCAGGCGACCGCTGGTGCCGGCACGGTCGGTCATATTGGTGGTGAGATGTTAGCTAGCAAAGCCGGTTACGTTATTTCATTCATTCCATATAAAGGCGCCTCCCCGGCCATTACGGATTTAATTGGGGGTCAAACTGATTTCATGTTCGCTACTCCACAATCGGTGTTGGGCATGATTGCTGGGGGCAAGTTGCGCGCCTTAGCGGTGACGTCAGCTAACCGCGTTGCGATGCTTCCACAAGTCCCCACCGTTAGCGAAGAAGGCTACAAAGGTTTTGAGGCGATCGATTGGAAGGTCTTAGTTGCGCCTTCTGGAACGCCACCAGGAATCATCAAGAAAATAAATGAAGCTGCACAATCAGCCCTGAAAAATCCAGCGCTGATTGCCAAGTTACGTGAAGAGGCCAGTTCTCCAATGTACGGAGACCCTGCTGCCGTGATGAAATACATCCGGACCGAACAGCGCGAATGGAGCGCCGCCGTTAAAGCTTCAGGAATTAAGCTAGATTAATCTTTGATAGCTGAGGAAACCCGCCTAGTAATTTTAGGTGGGTGCTCATCGATGTGATAGCGATGACGTTCTTCTTGCATTTTAAGATCCTCAGCTGTGAAGCGATCAAATCTTCTGAGGTAATCTGCCCAAGTATTAAATACAAAGTACTCAACAAATTTTCCAGGGTGCTCAGCATCATTGAACAAGCTCCAGGAAAGAGCGCCTTGTCTGAGGCGTGACTTTCTGGATTTAGTCATGAGTTTTTTAAATTCCTCAGATTTTTCTGGATGAATTTGATACTCAATCGAAATCATGACAGGACCAGCATCCATATCAATATCGGCGCTAGGATGAGGGCGCTCTAATGGGCAGACTGGAGTGAAGTCTTCTAATGGATGGTTATCGATCCGATGCTTACGAATGAAAAAAAGCACCATGAATCCAAATACAGAGCTCATCAAAATACTATTGACTACCCCAAATTCATCGGCTAATTTCCCCCAAGCAGCAGCTCCTGCAGCGCTTCCTCCCATCAAGCCCATTTGGTAGATGGACATACCCCGAGCGCGAACCCAGCCAGGCAGGGTCATCTGCGCTGAAGTGGTTAATGAATTCGCCACAGAAATCCAGGCTGCTCCGCAAGCCATCATTAATAAAGATGCAAGCCAAAGATCCGGAACCAAAACAACACCACTTGAGGCAATTGTTAACAAGATCAGGCCGTAGGTAATGAGGTTGCTGGTTTTGATCCGCTTTCTGAGGCGTGGCAATTGTGAGCCTGCAAGAATGGCTCCCAGCCCTAATGAAGATAGCAATAAGGTAAATGTGTGAGCATCGCCCTGAAAGTGATCCTTGGCAATCACAGGCAATAGGGCAATCAGACCAGTTGATTGGAAGAAGAATAAGAACCCTCTTCCAACAATGGTGCGCATCCGGTTGGATTGCCAGGCATGCTGCATGCCGACTCTCATGGCGCCGACGAAGCGCTCACCCGGTAGTGCAGAAACATAATTTTGATATTTCCAACGCATCACAACAATCACAGTGATGAGTGACAAGATCATATTTAACGCAAAAACATATTTACTGCCAGCGGCTGCAATAATTACTCCAGCTGTTAGAGGGCCAACAATTCTGGAGGTATTCATGGCGATCGCGTTGAGAGCGAGCGCTGAGGGTAGGGCATCGCGAGGCACAAGATCGGGAACAATAGCCGCAAAGATAGGCCAGCGCATAGCAAGGCCAATGCCGTTAGTGAATGTCAGGAAAAGCAGTAAGTAAGGGTTGAGTGCATCAAAAGCCAGAAACAGCATTAATGCAGTGGCATTCGTTGCAAGCCAGATCTGCGCAAATAGAAAATAGTGTTTGCGATTGATGATATCGGCGAGTGCGCCGCTCGGAATGCCTAAAAGTAAAACCGGCAAGCTTGAAGCAGTTTGCACCAATGCAATCAATGTTGCAGAAGTGGTCAATGATGTCATAGTCCATGCTGCAGCAACATCATTCATCCACATGCAGATATTGGCTACTAGCCATACTGACCATAGCGCTCTAAACACGCTATATTTCAAGGGCGATAGCCAGCCCTCAGTACGTGGTGTTTGGGTCGGAGTTTGATTCACAAGATCTAAGTATTAGATTCGCTCAATCACCATGGCGATGCCTTGACCAACCCCAATACACATAGTGCACAGCGCATAACGCTTTTGCTTTTCTTCTAATTCAACTAGTGCAGTAGTGACCAGACGTGCACCACTCATGCCGAGTGGATGGCCTAAGGCGATGGCACCACCATTAGGATTGACTCGCGCATCATCATCAGCAACCCCTAGATCGCGGAGCGTAGCAAGTCCCTGAGAAGCAAATGCTTCATTCAGTTCAATGACATCCATTTGATCGACTGTCATACCAAGACGTTTCAAAATCTTTTTAGATGCAGGAGCGGGACCAATGCCCATAATTCTGGGGGGAACACCAGCTGTTGCCATACCCAAAATCTTAGCCCTTGGTTTGAGCTGATATTTTTTAACAGCTTCTTCGCTAGCAAGCAGTAGTGCGCACGCGCCATCATTCACCCCGGAGGCGTTTCCTGCAGTCACGGTGCCGTCTGGGCGAACGATGGGCTTTAACTTTGTAAGCGCCTCGATAGTGGTAGCGCGAGGATGTTCATCTTGATCAACGACGATCGGATCCCCCTTTTTCTGTGGAATAGTGACAGGAGTGATTTCTTTGGCAAAGCGACCACTTGCTTGAGAGGCAGCAGCTTTCGTTTGGCTGCGCAGCGCCATTTGGTCCTGATCTGCACGATTGATCTTGAAGTCATCGGCAACATTTTCTGCGGTCTCAGGCATCGAATCTACGCCATATGCTTTTTTCATCAAGGGATTAATGAAGCGCCAACCAATCGTAGTGTCTTGCAGAGAATGTCCACGTGAAAATGCAGAGTCAGCTTTCGGCATGACATAAGGTGCGCGACTCATACTTTCTGCACCACCAGCAATAGCCAGATGAATTTCTCCTGAAGCAATAGCACGTGCAGCAGTTCCAATAGCATCCATGCCAGAACCACATAGACGATTAATTGTGGAGCCTGGAACATCGGGCGATAGCCCTGCCAATAAGGAGCTCATGCGAGCAAGATTACGATTATCTTCGCCTGCTTGATTTGCGCAACCATAGATGACTTCATCTACTTCATCCCATTTCACATGCGGATTACGTTCCATTAATGCCTTAATCGGTACAGCACCCAGATCATCGGCTCGTACCCCTGACAAAGCCCCACCATATCGGCCTATAGGGGTTCTGATGGCATCGCAAATATAGACAGGTTTCATTTTTAATCTTTAATTAAGTGTGTTTAATTTTGTACAGTTCCGCATCAATCTTATCTTTTAATTCCAATAGTGCTGGTACATAGTTTTCAAGAAGACCATTCAGCTGGCTTTCAGCTGGGGTGCTTAAATTGAGTGAGGCGTGTTTTCCATTTAAAAGTTGTATTGAAGTAGAGATCGCGGAAATTTCAGGTAACCAAGTAGCAAGACAATAACCTTTGTTTTGCATAGATTCAATCGCTGCTCGTATTTCCTGCTCTATTTGCCCCCAATTTTTTATCTCACTATTTTTTAATTCTAAAAGCAGGGAAGCTCGGCTGGAAGGGTCTAGGCTGGCAATCCAAGCTCTGCCAAGTGAGGTTCTCTCGATTGGCACTCTTTGACCAGCTGCAACTGTTCTAAGCGCAATATTTTTTGTATATCGAATGGATTCTAGGTAAACCATCTCATGACGATCGGCAACAGCAAGGCCAACATTAAGCTTCATTTTTTCAGAAGCTTTGCGCATCAGAGGTTCAATCAATCTGAGCTCAACCGAGCTGGTTTTATAAGCGTGTCCCAGACTTAGTACCGTGGGAGCCAGGCGGTAGGCGGACTTCTGTTTGTCATGCTCCAAAAAGCCTGATAGGACCAGGGTTTGCGTTAGGCGGCTAACGGTAGATGGGGGTAGTCCAGTGCGCTCTGCAATCTCGCTATTTCCCAGCAAGTTCATGCCAGGCTTGAAGCAGCGCAGGATCTCAATTCCGCGTTCTAAGGACCGGTTGAGCTTGGAGGAGGGCTTTCTTAATTCCATCTAGTGGAATTAAACCATAAATTTCTGGGTTGGATGGGGGGATACTGCTGCATCAATAACCTAATAAGCAAAAAGCGGAGACTAGTGTGAGTAATTGCCCGAAAAGAGGGGAGCGCCTGACTTTTGTAATTCGTCTGTTAACTGGATTAACGGCTTGTTTAGTGAGTGCTTCAATTCTTGCAGCCTATCCCGATAAACCCATCAAGGTCATTGTTCCATTTGCGCCGGGTGGTGGTACTGATCTCGTAGCAAGAACGCTGGCTGTGCCAATGTCTGATTCTTTGCGTCAGCCTATCGTGATTGATAACAAGCCGGGTGGCAGCACTATCATCGGAACAGATGCTTTGGCAAAAAGTGCGCCAGATGGCTACACATTGGTGGTGGCGACATTAGCGCATGCAGTTAACCCTAGCCTTAAGACCAAGTTGCCTTACTCACAAGATAAAGATTTCGCTCCAGTGATATTGGTTGGCGTATCTCCGAATATTGTGGTGGTCTCGGCAGATAGTCCCTATAAAACGTTTATAGAATTTCTGGCGGCGGCAAAAGCAAATCCAGGAAAACTCTCTTATGCATCG
Organism: Polynucleobacter sp. VK25; assembly: GCF_018687355.1. Lineage (NCBI taxonomy): Bacteria > Pseudomonadati > Pseudomonadota > Betaproteobacteria > Burkholderiales > Burkholderiaceae > Polynucleobacter > Polynucleobacter sp. VK25. Next base: position 640,905 of record NZ_CP061288.1, read on the forward strand.
CAGGGTGGCGGAACGTCAGCGCATCTGGCGGGCGAACTGTTTAACTCTATGGCCGGGACAAAATTAACTCACGTGCCATACAAGGGCGCTGGCCCAGCGTTGACTGATGTAATTGGCGGACAGGTAGACGTGATGTTTGCGACTGCCTCAGCTGTTGGAAGCCTAGTAGATGCCGGTAAGCTGCGAGCCCTTGCTGTTACTACGCCAACGCGCTCTACAACACCAGCTTTAGCTAAGCTTCCTACGGTTGCAGAGAGTGGCGTGCCTGGTTATAACGCGGGTAGTTGGTATGGTTACTACGCGCCAGCGGGCACTCCACCAGATGTGATTAATAAATTAAATGCAGCAATCAAAAAAGCAGCGCAAACATCTACCTTCAAAAGCAGAGTGGAGAGCGAGGGCCTGATGATTAAAACAGGCACCCCAGAAGATTTTGCTAACTTTGAAAAAGCTGAAGAAATTCGTTGGCGCAAGGTTATTAAAGATGCCAACATTAGTCCAGATTAAATATTCATAGCGAGGAAGTGTGATGACTTTTCAATTAATTGAGTTGACCGTTGATGACGGTATAGCTACCTTACGATTAAATCGTCCAGAGAAGCGTAATGCTATGAACGACGATATGCGCTCAGAATTTATCGAGGCCCTGGAGATGATTACGGCTGATAAATCTATTCGTGCCTTGGTCTTGACTGGCAACGGTAAAGGATTTTGTGCAGGTGGCGATATTTCCGGCATGGAAAAACGGATGAAAGCGCCGGCAGGAGAGGTGGCCTTTAACGGCTGGCATCGTCAGCAGCGTGTTCATCATGCAGTTTCGCTTTTGCATACCATGCCCAAGCCAGTGATTGCTGCTGTAAATGGCCCCGCATCCGGTTTAGGGGCTGATACTGCCTTGGCATGTGATTTCATTATTGCCTCTGATGCTGCGAATTTCACTTGGTCCTATATCAATCGTGGAATTATTCCTGATGGCGGCGGTATGTACTTTTTGCCAAGACGCGTGGGTTTGGTAAAAGCAAAAGAATTGATCTTTTCAGGTAGAAAAGTGGATATCGATGAAGCTGTGCGCATTGGCATTGTGGATAAAGTGACGAATTCAGAATCACTAGTGCAAGATGCACAAGCTTGGGCTAAAGAAATGAGTCATGGTTCTGCTACTGCACTTGCATTGGGCAAGACTATCTTGAATCAAACTTTTGAAACGACTGCTGCGCAAGTGTTCGCTCAAGGAAGTCAAGCTCAGGGCATTTGTTACACCAGCACTGAGCATCGTGAATCTGTATTGGCTTTTTTAGAAAAAGCTGCAGCTGCAAAAAATAAATAAGGTAAAGATATGAGTAGTGCAATTCAGAAGCTAATGGAGCCCCGCAGCATTGCGGTCATTGGAGCGTCAACTGATCCAAAGAAAACTGCTGGCAGACCTATTGCCTATTTACAAAAACACCATTTCAGAGGAAAGATCTATCCCATTAATCCGCGCGTTGAAGAAATCGCGGGATTGAAGTGTTACCCAGACATCGCAAGCCTTCCAGAAACGCCGGATGTTGCTATTGTCATGGTGGGAACGGATAAAGCGCTCACTGCAGTTAAAGAGCTGGCTGCACTGGGGACGCCTGCTGCCATTGTATTAACCAGTGGATTTGCAGAACATGGTCCTGAGGGCTTAAAAAAACAAGAAGAGCTAATTAAGGCTGCTGGCAGTATGCGTATCCTGGGTCCAAACACCATTGGCATGGTGAACATTACGGATGACATTCCGTTATCACCAAGTAGTGCATTAGAGATGGATGAGTTTCCTAAGGGCTCAGTGAGCGTGATTTCTCAAAGCGGCGGTATTTTGGGTTCCCTCTTATCTCGCGCTACTGCTTGTGGTCTTGGTTTATCAAAACTAGTCTCCACAAGTAACGAAGCAGATCTTGGTTTGGCTGACTTTGTAGATTATCTAGTTGATGACCCAAGCACCAAGGTGATTGTTCTCTATATAGAGAGTATTCGTCATCCTGATCGGTTTCGTGCTTCAGCGCTGAGAGCTAAAAAAGCAGGCAAGCCTATCGTTGTTTATAAAGTAGGTAAATCTGAAGCCGGTATTCAGGCGGCTGTCTCGCACACAGGTGCTTTGGCTGGCACCGACAAAATGTATGACGCCTTATTTAAGCAAACAGGCATTATTCGTGCCAATAAATTTTCAGATTTCTTAGATATTCCTGCTGCACTCTCATCCGGACGCGTCCTAAAAGGTAAGCGTGTTGCTGTTTTGACTTCTACTGGTGGTGCTGGAACCTTGGTCGCTGATAGTTTAGGCGAGTGGGGCTTTGAAACCCCAGCCCCTGATGAGAAAACTGCCGAGCGTTTGCGAGCTCTTCAGCCTGGCGATCAGGCGGTGCTCGATCGCAATCCAATTGATGTGACCTTAGCGGGCCTGCAACCTGATTTATTGCGTGGTGCAATCAGTGCGCTATTGGATAGCCCTACATATGATGCGTTGATTTTGATTTTGGGCTCATCGAGTTTATCTATGCCAGATCTCATGGCTGGTGCGGTTCGTGATTGTATGCAAACCAGCGATAAGCCAGTGCTTGCCTATGTGAGTCCTCATGCACCCATCGCAGGTGCGCTGATGACGAAGCTTGGGGTGCCAGCATTTTCACAGCCAGAAAGTTGTAGCGTCGCACTAGGCAGCATGTTGCATGCCAGCCAACTAAAGGAATCCAAAGTAGATCAGGGTGCAAGCGTCAGCATTCCTGCTGGGCTTGATATCGCCACAATGCATGGCTCTCTCAATGAGAGCGAAGCAAAAAACCTCTTTTCAGCTTTTGGAATTCCCGGTGTTCGTGAGGTGATTATTGATGCTGCCAGCACCAATTTTGACGCCGCTAAAGCATTGGGTGAAAAGTTAGTTGTAAAAATATTATCCAGTGAGATTCTTCATAAAACCGAGGTTGGCGGAGTTGCACTAAATGTCCCATCCTCTGAACTTGCAGCCAAAATCAATTCGATGTCTGCAGACGTTCAATCAAAAGCGGGCGTGACAATTTCACAGTTTTTGGTTCAAGAAATGGCACAAGGTGGACTTGAGTTTATGGTGGGTATGCATCGCGATCCATTAGGGACTGCTATTTTGGTGGGTATGGGTGGTGTTACAGCGGAGTTATTTAAAGACACTCATATGCGACTCATTCATCCCGGAAGATCATTCTCAGAGCAAGAGGCACTAGAAATGCTGAAAGAATTAAAAACCTGGCCATTGCTTGTCGGTTATAGGGGTAGAGCAAAGTGTGATGTTGCTAGCTTAGTCAAGGCGATTGTTCAGTTTTCAGGAATGGTAGCCGCTTTAGAAGATCGTTTGCTAGAGTGTGAAATCAACCCCATCTTTGTTTTTGGCGAAGGCCGTGGAGTCAAGGCTGCCGATGGTATTGCAGTATTGAACTAAATAGAATGCAACTCGAGCAAATCAAGACCGTTCATCAAGTCCCTTATAGGGATGGACATGTTTCGTGGCACGAGTTTCGTTCTGCCAGTAATGGCAACGCTCCTTTAATCTTGTTGCATGGTGGTCACGGCAGTTGGGAGCATTGGCGCAAAAATATCGAGGTACTCGCTGAGCACTTCCATTTATATGTGCCAGATATGCCTGGCTTTGGAGATTCCTCATTCTTTGACAGTCAATTTCAGGTGGGAATGCTTGAGCCCATGATTGCTACGATCAATACCTTGATCGGTACTGATGTGCAAATTGAGATTGCTGGATTCTCTTTTGGCGGTTTTGTTGCTGCCCATATTGCAAACCAAAGAGCAGGCGTTCAAAAGCTGGCGCTATTAGGGAGTGCAGGTCATGGCGGCCCACGCCGTCCTAAGGGTGATTTGCTAGCTTGGAAAGAGGCTCACGAAAGCGGCAATACAGAAGAGCTTCATCGTGTGATGCGCGAAAACTTATTTCAGCAAATGTTAAGTTCCTACGACAGAGTCGATCCGCTAGCTGTACGCATTCATCTCGACGCTTGTGTAGCTACACGTTTTAGAAGCAAGCCTATTGCAAGGCCTGGTGGATTAGCAGAGCAGCTCGAGATGTATCTTGGCCCAACCCTATTCATTTGGGGTGAACATGACAAGACTTGCACCCCAGAGTATTTGCTTGAAAAATTGGTGAATAGCAAGCCGAATAGATCTGCGGAAATTGTTCTTGATGCAGGTCATTGGGTGCAGTATGAAAAACCTGATCAAATCAATCAATCCCTAATTGCGTGGTTCAAATAAGCCGGCACATGAATACTAAAGTTACTTCTCACCTAGAGTCAGGCGTCATGGTTATTACCGTGAACAATCCGCCAATCAATGCGGGCTCTATAGAAGTACGCCAGGGTTTATTGGATGCAATCACTGCCCTTGAGGCAAATTCTGCAGCTCAGGCTGGGGTCATCATTGGTGCAGGCACTACATTTATTGCGGGTTCTGATATTAAAGAATTTTCATTGCCGCTTGCAGAGCCACATTTGCCGCAGGTGATTGCTGCTATTGAGAATTGCTCTAAGCCTGTAGTTTGCGCGATTCATGGCGCTGCATTAGGCGGAGGCTTTGAGCTTGCTTTAGGTTGTGACGCGCGTATCGCCCAAGAAGGCGCGGTAGTCGGTTTGCCAGAGGTCAGCTTAGGGATTATTCCTGGCGCAGGCGGCACGCAACGTTTACCCAGAATTATTGGCATTGAGAAATCTATAGAGCTGATCTGTGGGGCTACTCGCATTAAGGCTGATGAAGCATTAAAACTGGGTATTGTTATCAAAGTCGTGCGTGAGGACTTATTAGCTCACGCCATCAGCTTGGCGTTAGCGTTGGGCGGTAAAAAATCACGCGTTCGTGATCTAGCGACACCGAGAGCTGAGACGGTAAATATTGAGACGGCCACTCAAAAGGCTTTAAGGGCTGGCAAAAGTCGCCCACAAATCAAAATGGCAATTGAGATGATCCTCAATGCAATGACACTCCCAATTGATCAGGGCCTAGCAAAAGAGCGCGAGGTCTTTCAAGCGCTGCGCATCTCGACTGAAGCAAAAGCGTTGCGTCATCAGTTTTTTGCCGAACGTAAGCTATTTAAAGCTTTGAGCTCAAACGGGACACAAGCAAAAACAGTTGACGGTATAGCAGTCATTGGCGCTGGCACAATGGGGTCTGGCATAGCGATCGCCTGTTTGTCTGCTGGCTACTCAGTGCATCTATTAGATCAAAGTGCTACTTCATTGGTAAATGGTGTGAAAAAGGTTGAGGACTTTTATGGCGCTCGCTTAATGAATGGCAAGATGAGTGCCGAAAAGGTTGCTGCAGCCTTGGGACGCTTTACACATTCTTCGCAATGGGCTGATATTGCCTCTGCCGACCTCATTATTGAAGCAGTCTTTGAGGATATGGAAGTAAAGCATGCTGTATTCAAGCAAATCGATGAGCATGCTAAAGCGGACGCATTGCTGGCAACCAACACCTCCTATTTAGATATTGAGGTAATTGCAGCAAAAACCCGCAATCCTGCGCGGGTGTTTGGACTGCATTTCTTTAGCCCGGCCAATATCATGAAGTTGATGGAAATCATTCGACTTAAAGAAACTGCAGATGCCGTTATCGCAACAGGCTTATTGTTTGCAAAGCGATTGGGTAAGACCCCGGTCATCAGCGCTAATGCATTTGGTTTTATTGGCAATCGTATTTATGCAGCCTACCGTCGGCAATGTGAGTTCATGCTGGAAGAGGGTGCGTATCCAGAGCAGATTGATAAAGCGCTCGAAGAATTTGGTTTTGCCATGGGCCCTTTTGCTGTTGCGGATATGTCTGGCTTGGATATTGCTTGGGCAATGCGTAAGAGCCAAGCAGCTTCACGAGATCCGGGGCATCGGTATGTAAATATTCCGGATGTCTTATGTATAGAGGGTCGCTTTGGCCGTAAGACGGGGTCTGGATACTATGCTTATGACAGCGCCGGAAAGAGGACGGTAGATCCTTGGGTTCATCAAGTGATTGATAAAGCAAGTGCAGCCAAGAATATGGTGAGAAGACCATTTTCTTCTCAAGAAATTGTTGATCGCGTCTTGCTTGTTATGATCAATGAAGTTGCACACTTAGTATCTGAGGCGGTAGTAAGTGATGCCACTGATTGTGATATTGCTTTAGTCAATGGATACGGGTTCCCGCGTTGGCAAGGTGGCCCTGTATTTATCGCTCATGAGATGGGTTTAGAAAAGTTAACTACTGCAATGGGTGTTCTTGAGAAGCAAAGTGGCCCTGGATTTAAGCGTGCCAATCTGAATGTCTTATTTAAATAGAAAATAGATCGGGAAATTAAATGCACATTGTTATTTCCGACGACTACCAGGATGGCATTCGCCAACTCAGCTGTTTTGAGAGGCTTAAAAACCATACTGTAGAAATACACAACGATACGGTAACTGGTGTAGAGGCACTCGCAGATCGTTTTAAGAATGCTGAAGCCATTGTGCTTATCCGCGAAAGAACCGTGATTGACAAAGCATTATTAGATCGCCTGCCAAAACTCAAGCTTATCTCTCAAACCGGAAAAATGGCGTCGCATGTTGATCTGGATGCCTGCAAAGCAAAAGGCATTGTGGTGATGGATGGTCGCGGTTCTGGCGCCGCTACCGCTGAACTGAATATGCTCTTAATTTTGGCTGCTTTACGCAAATTCGTTGATGAGGTCAACCGACTCAAAGGCGGTCAGTGGCAAGGTTTTGTGGGAAGCCAACTATCAGGCAAGATCTTGGGTGTCTATGGATTTGGCCGAATTGGTAAGCAGGTCTGCGATCTAGGTAAGGCTTTTGGGGCAAAGCCTTTGGTGTGGGGTCGAGATTCGAGCTTAGAAAAAGCCAAGCAGGCTGGTTATGACGTTGCATCAAGTAAAGAAGCATTTTTCCGCAATAGCGACATAGTCTGTCTTCAGCTGAGGTTAAATGATGAGACGCGCGGCGTTATTCGGGCATCAGATTTGGCAATGATGAAACCAACATCCTTATTGGTAAACGCCAGTCGAGCTGAATTGATTGAAGCAGGTGCTTTAGAGGCTGCGCTGAAACTAGGCAAACCTGGATATGCCGCAGTAGACACCTATGAGTCTGAACCAGTCTTGGGTGCGGATCATCCGCTATTACATCTATCAAACTGCTTATGTACGCCTCACATTGGGTTTGTAGAGAAAGACAACTACGAAGCATATTTTGGTATCGCCTTTGACAACATTAATGCTTATGTAGATGGTTCACCACAGAATGTAGTGATCTAAATCAGCAAATAAAAATAGATAAATATAAATAGGAAAGATAAATGGACTTTCATTTAAACAGCGAGCAAAAAGCCTTTGCGGATGCGGTAGGTAAGTTTGCTGAAAAAGAATTGGCTCCTGGCGCATTAGAGCGAGCACACAGTCCAGAATATCCTTGGGCGATTGCGCAAAAGATTAGTGCGCAAGGCTTGCTAGGCATTGCTTTTCCTGAAAAGGATGGCGGGATGGGGGGCACCCTCATGGACGCCGTCATTGCTATTCAGGAAGTAGCGTTACATTGTCCTAAATCAGCAGACGTCGTGCAGGCCGGCAATTTTGGCGCGATTAGAACTTTTGTTGAATACGCCAGTGAAGAGCAGAAAGAAAAATATTTACCTGACTTACTTGCTGGTAAAAAAATCCTAGGCTTGGGAATGAGCGAACCTGGCGCAGGTTCTGCTGTCACCGAGTTAGCTACTTCTGCAAAGAAGGTGGATGGTGGATATCTTATTAATGGTTCTAAAGTGTTCTCGACGCACAGTCCAGAAGCAGGTCTATTTTTAGTTTATGTTCGATTTGGTCCCGGATTAGATGGCATTGGCTCAGTCCTGGTAGAGCGAGATGCACCAGGCTTGACTGTTGGTCAACCTAATAGCTTTATGAGTGGGGAAGAGTGGTCGCAACTGTATTTCGAGGATTGTTTTGTTTCGGATGCTGGATTGCTCTTAGGCCCTGGTGGATTTAAAAAGCAAATTAGTGGATTTAACGTCGAGCGCATTGGCAATTCTTCACGTGCACTTGCCTTGGGGCGCTATGCGTTTAATAAGGCCAAAGAGTATGCCTCTGTACGTGAACAATTTGGTAAGCAGATTTGTGAATTTCAGGGCATCCAATGGAAGTTTGCAGAAATGGCAGTCAAACTCGACGCAGCCCAGTTAATGCTCTACAGGGCGGCTGTAAACGCGGAAGGTGGCTTGCCTTCGGCATATGAAACGACCGCCGCTAAGTTAATTTGTAACAACACCGGTTTTGAAGTTGCTAACGAAGCCTTGCAAATTATGGGCGCTACCGGTTATAGCCAAGAAACCTTGGTGGAGTATTGCGTTAGGCGAACCCGCGGCTGGATGATTGCTGGCGGGTCTATCGAGATTCTAAAAAATAGAATTGCTGAAGAGGTATTTGACAGGCGCTTTAATCAACGGGCATAGTAGGGCAAAATAATTAGTATTAAGCTAAGCAAAACTAAAAATAAACAAAGAGACAATCAACATGAAAATGATTCAATCGCTAGCAGTATCTATGGGTTGTGTATTGACATTGGGTTCTAGCGCATTTGCGCAATCAACGGCAAGCTATCCGGATAAGCCCATCAAAATTATTGTGTCATTCACTGCAGGTGGCACTACCGATATCTTGGCGCGTGAAGTGGGTAATCAGATGAGTATTCGCTGGAAGGTGCCAGTCATTATTGAGAATAAGCCTGGCGCTGCCGGTAACTTGGGTACTGAGATTGTGGGTCGTGCGGCCCCCGATGGATATACCTTATTAGCCAGCTCAATCGGTCCGATTTCAATTAACCCAACCTTGTTCGGTAATTTGCCGGTCAATCCTCAAAAAGCATTGCAGCCTGTTGCACTACTAGGTGATGTGCCAAACATCTTGGCTGTGCCTTCAAGTAGCGGCATCAAAAACTGGAGAGAATTTACTGCATATTTAAAAGCCAATCCTGGCGCTATTAACTATGGCTCTACCGGGATTGGAACTACCGCGCATTTGATTAGCTTTCTGTTTGCACAAAAGATGAATATGGATGCCACTCATATTCCTTATAAAGGGGCAGAGGCTACTCGTGATTTGGTAGCGGGCCGTTTGCAATTTATGTTTGCAACAGCGCCATCGGTTGTGCCATTAATTAAGGCAGGGCAGTTAAATGCGATTGCCGTTTCATCTAAAAAGAGAATCAGTGCAATGCCTGATTTACCAACATTAAATGAATTGGGTGTCGACATTGCGACTGGCGCTTGGTTTGGATTTTTTGCGCCAGCAGGCACAAATCCAGCAATCGTGAAGAAGTTAAATGAAACAACCCTCAGCATCCTAGAGGAGCCCAATATTAAACAGAAGCTCCTAGGCTTGGGGGCGGACCCCGTGCCAATGAATGTTCAGGAATTTACTAAATTTGTGCGCAATGATTACGCGCTCTGGGCGCCTATTGTGAAAGCGTCTGGCGCAAAGCCCGAGTAATCGATGACCTTGCTTGAGCAATTCGGTAGCTTTATTGAGGGTAGCTACCAATCCCACTTTTCACCTAAGACTATCCACAGTGCGCGACGCGCACTCTTGGATTGGCATGGCGCCCTCATTGCTGGTAGCGATACCGAAGTGGCAGAAAAGCTGCGCAATGGATATCGTGAAGAGTTGGGTGTAGGAGACTGCAGCATTGCTGGTAGCTCGAAAAAAACTTTTGCTAGAGCAGCTGCATTTATGAATGGCACCATTAGTCATATTGCAGAATTTGATGATATTTTTCGCGATGGCGCATATCACCCGGCTTGCCCAACAATATCAGCAGCATTTGCATTGGCTGAATCGCAAGATAAATCATTGCATGACCTGCTGGCAGCCATTATTGTTGGTTACGAGGTGTCTACTCGTATTAGTAAAGTCATTCAGCCAAGTCACTATCAGTATTTTCATACGACTGGCACAGTCGGGGTATTTGGAGCGGCAGCAGCCTGCGCTCATTTATTGAGGCTAAATGCCGCTCAGGCTTGTGATGCCATGGCTACTGCAGGAACTTTCGCTAGTGGCCTGCAGCAAGCCTTTCGTTCGGATTCTATGACCAAGCCAATGCACCCAGGCCATGCCGCTGAGGTGGGTTTAAATGCCGCCCTATTGGCGCAAGTAGGGATGACGGGTACACCTGATTTATTAGAGGGTGATGCTGGCTTTGGCGCCGCCTTATGCGAAAACCCTCGCTGGGATCTGCTGTTTCAGGATCTGGGTAAAGTTTGGAATATTGAGCAGATGACGTTTAAGAATCATGGATGCTGTGGACATACCTTTCCAGCAATTGATGCTGTTTCCCATCTATTAAATACGCACAATATTGCTGCCAATGACATCAAACACATTCGGGTTGGGGGCTATAAGCCAACGGTTGAGGTTTGCCACTATGTACATCCAAAATCTCCATTCGAGGCCAAATTTAGTCTCACCTATACGGTATCAGCCAGAATCATTCTGGGCCGCGTGCGAGAAAAGGCATTTTTGCCAAGCGCATTAAGTAATCCAGAAATTTATGCAATGGAAGAAAAGGTAACACTTTTCATTGATCCGGAATGCGCTTCTCACTTTCCGGTGCATCGTTCAGCCAAAGTGGAAATTGAATTGGTTGATGGCACTGTATATCGGCATCATCAACTCACACGTCATGGCGATCCGGATGAGCCCTTAACGGATCAAGAACTAGTGGATAAATTCCATGAGTTAGCAGAGCCTAGGGTAGGGCTTGAGCAGGCGCAGGCTTTAGCTAGCAAGGTGCTGGAAAGTCCTGATATGAAGGTCAGAAAAGTGGCAGAGTTATGGTCGAAAATGTCAGCTTAGCTCTCAAGAGGTGATGAAAATGAATTTCAGTCGTTTGCAACTAGCTTCTCTTAAAAACCAAGTCAGCCCAGAAGAATGGAAGGCTCGGATTGACTTAGCTGCTTGTTATCGATTGATTGCTCACTACGGCATGTCTGACATGTTGGCCAATCACATTACCATTCGCGTACCAGGTGAAGAGGGTGCATTTTTAACGAACCCATACGGCATGATGTATGAAGAAATGACTGCCTCATGCTTCATCAAAATTAATCATGATGGAGAAGTCTTATTTAAGCCTGACTTTGGCGAGTTGAACTACGGCTTTAATAAACCCGGTTATATCTTACATAGCGCGGTGCATAAAGCGCGTCCTGAGGTAGATTGTGTAATTCATACGCATACACCAGCAGGTATGGCAATTTCCTCGCTTAAGTGCGGGCTATTGCCAATCAACCAAACTTCCATGCGCTTTCTCAAGATTAGTTATCACGACTATATGGGGGTAGTGCTAGACCTGGCTGAGCAAGAGGTGTTGGTCAAAGATTTGGGGAGTGCTGAAGCCATGATTTTGCGCAATCATGGCTTGCTAACAGTCGGTAGGTCAGTGGGCGAAGCCTTTAACTGGATGCATCGCTTAGAGACCTCCTGTAGGGCGCAATTGGCGGCTATGGCATGTAACACCCCATTACAAGAGGTGCCTGCTGAAGTCCTTCAGGAAACCTATATGAACTACCAGCCTCAGACTCGTCGCCCTTACGGCCTGATGGAATGGCCTGCCCTATTGCGTATGGTTGAGCGCATGGATCCGACCTTTAAGGAGTAACTCAAAAATACCTAATTTGAGGTAGGATTGAGTGCGGCGGGGTCATAGAATCGAACCCGACCATAAAAAGAGCAGCACCATAAAAATACAAGCGGCAACGCTGGAGACATTAATGCGGCAACTGAATTTACAAGGATGGATCATGTCGATCCCTATCCATCGCTATGCTTTTCTGAAGCACTTTAGTCACGTCGTCTATTAAGACACCACCCATGTCCTCTCTTAACCCTCAAGCACCGTTGCGAATACTGGTTAGCCAAAAAGCCTTTGGTGAATTAGATGCGCTCTTAAAAAGCGAGGGGAATAGCCAAGTCAGTCTGCTCGTAGCTGAAGATCAGACTCCGGGAGTTGAGTTTGATGCTGCCCTGATTTCAAGAGATGTGACTGCTACATCAACCAAGCAAAAAATTATTCCTTCAACCCAAGGGTTTTATGACTTATTGCTTAATGCTTCTGAATTGCGCTGGGTGCAAATTCATTCTGCTGGCGCTGATCGTCAAATCTATTTGGATTTGATGGCTCGCGGAGTAATTATTTCAGGCTCTTCCGGTGTTAATGCGCCCATCGTGATGCAAAACGCTATCGCTGGAATATTGATGTTGGCTAGAAAATTTCCCTTAATGCTCAAGGCCCAGGCCGAGCGAAGATGGGATCCATTAATCAGCCATCCACTTCCATTGGATCTGGCTGGTCAAACTGCAGTCATTATTGGGCGGGGCCCAATCGGTGGCAGCATTGCGAGAGTATTGCAGGCAATCGGCGTCAAGACGATTTCCGTTGGTTTCAATAACGCATTGAAAGATGGCAAGCCAGCCCTAGATCAGGCGCGCCATATTTCGGAATTGGCTCAAGTATTGCCCCAAGCGCAATGGCTTGTTATTGCTTGCCCATTAAGTAGTGAGACGCGCGGCCTGATTAATAAGGACACAATTCAGCTTTTGCCTAATGGTGCACAGGTCATCAATATTGCTCGCGGAGAGATTATTGTTGAGCCAGACTTGATTGAGGCACTCAACAATCAAAAACTGGCTGGCGCTTACTTGGATGTATTTGCATCCGAACCACTAGAAACCAGATCGCCTCTTTGGGCTATGGAGAATGTCATTGTTACACCTCATTCGGCTGGCCATTCCGCCGGAAATGAAAAGAGGGTATTGGAATTGTTTGTTGAGAATTTGCGTTTATTTGCTCATGGCGAGAAGCTCAAAAATCAAATTGTTACTGAATAGATGTATATAGATAACACCCACCATATTTTTTATTGAATCGAGTTGAACTTATGCCGCATTTACCAGCCTCTGCCGCTCTAGCGCGTTTTCGTGTCATTGATCTGACCCAAGTCAGGGCAGGCCCTACAGCCTGTCGCCAGTTAGCCGATTGGGGAGCCGATGTTATCCAGGTGCAAATGCCGGATCACATGCGTGGCGATGACACCTTAGGCGGACAAGATGGATCTGACTATCAGTACACCCATCGTAATAAGCGCTCGATTACCTTAAATCTCAAGGAGCCTGAGGGCATTGCAATCCTCAAGAAGTTGATTGCGAGCGCTGATGTTGTCGTGGAGAACTTCCGGCCTGATGTGAAGTTTCGTTTGGGAATTGATTACGAAACCTTGAGTAAAGACCATCCAGGCTTGGTGTATGCCAGTATTTCTGGTTTTGGCCAAAGCGGTCCGTTAGCACAAAGACCGGGCTTTGATCAAATTGCTCAAGGTATGAGTGGTTTGATGTCTGTTACAGGAATGCCTGGAGAGGGCCCAATGCGCGTTGGCATTCCGATTGCGGACCTATGTGCCGGCATCTTCGCTGCTCAGGGAATATTAGTTGCATTGCTCGAGCGTGATGCTTCAGGTAAAGGCCAGTGGCTGCACACCTCTTTATTGGAATCCATGGTTTATATGATGGACTTCCAAACCTCGCGCTGGTTAATTGAAGGTGATGTACCAACCCAGGCAGGCAACTACCATCCGACCAGTATTCCTACAGGTGTTTATAAAGCTAAAGACGGTTATATGAATATCGCTGTCTTTGGATCAAAAATATGGGAGCGTTTTTGTGACATTCTTGGTGCCCCTGAGTGGGTAACTGATGAGCGTTATAAAGATAAGCAGGGCAGATCTATTAACCGAGACTCCATTAATGCTGAAATCAATCGCCGCCTAGCAGCGCAAGATTGCGCATATTGGGTGGAGCGCTTTAATGCTGGTGGCGTTGCTTGTGGTCTTATAAACGATGTCAAAGGGGTATTTGAAGAAGCTCAAGTACAGCATTTAGGTATTGTGAAAGAGGTGGTGTCCAAGCATCATGGCCCACAACGTCTTGTTGGACAACCAATGCAGCTTGAGAGAACCCCAAGCACGATTGCCCGTGCCGCCCCTAAGCGTGGCGAGCATAGTGAAGAAATTTTGAAAGAGATTGGCCTGGAAGCGGCCGAGCTCGCTGTTCTGAAATCTAAAGGAGTGTATTAATGAGCGCAGTTACTTATCAATCTAGCACTGAGCGCGTTAAAGTCTGGCTCGACGAAGATGGCAGTACTCTACAAATTCAGTTTAATAACCCTGAGCGTCACAATGCACTCTCAGTAGACATGTGGGAGGCGGTCACGCCCTTACTTCATGTCGCTGAAACTGATGAGCGTATTCGTTTGGTGGTTTTCTCAGGCGCAGGTGAAAAGGCATTTGTTTCTGGTGCAGATATTACTCAGTTTGAAGATATGCGTGCTGCAAAAGAAGCGGTTGCACGTTATGAGCTGATGGCCGAGCAAGCGCTTATGGGTATTTATAACTTCAGCAAGCCAACCTTAGCGCGTATCAAAGGCTATTGCATTGGTGGTGGTGTCAACGTAGCAATGTGTTGTGATATTCGTATTGCGGCAGATGATTCTGTTTTTTCTATTCCAGCTGCACGCTTAGGTTTGGGCTATCGCTACTCCGCGCTCAAGAATTTAGTCGATTTAGTTGGACCTGCAGTAGCTAAGGACTTGTTCTTTACTGCAAGACGTATTAATGCTGCAGAAGCACATGATGTAGGTTTGATCACCCGTATCTGCGAAGCAGGTAAGTTAGATGCCCTAGAGACTGAATACAAAAAAGCTTTAGCAGAAAATGCCCCAATTACTGTGGGTGCTGGTAAAGCCATCATTGCAGAGATATTGAAGCCCTCCCCTGAAGTAGATCACGATCACTGCCGTCAGTTGATCAAGGATTGCTTCGAGAGCGAGGATTACGCCGAGGGTAGACGTGCCTTTATGGAAAAGCGTAAACCGGTATTCCGCGGCAAGTAAATCAATAATTCAGAAACAACAATTCAGAAACAACAATACAAAGTAATTTAGAAAGTAAATGATGAAGTCATATTGGATGCAAAGCGATGGCGTAAATGCACAGATTGAGTTGCGCGAGGTTGAGCAACCTAAGCCAGGACCAGATCAGTTATTGATTCGCGTAAAAGCTGCTGGCTTAAATCGTGGTGAATTCATTCTTGGTCATGGTCTTCATAAAGCAGGTACTGCAAAGCAAATTGGCATGGAAGCCTCAGGTGAGGTTGTTGCCTGCGGTTCTGCAGTTACTGGTTTTAAGGTGGGCGATCGTGTCATGGGCCGCTGCCCAGGTGCTTTTGCAGAATATGCCTTGATGACAGAGCGTGAAATCATGCACGCACCAAAATCATTAACTTGGGAACAAGCAGCCGCATTACCTCTGACTTCGTTGGTAGTATTCGACATGTTGGTATTGCAGGGGCATGTTAAGTCCGGGGAGTGGGTTCTGGTGACAGGCGTTACATCAGGTGTTGGCGTTACTGCGCTAGCAATGGCAAAAGCACTGGGTGCAAAAGTGATTGGTACCTCTGGATCGCAAGAGAAGCTAGATCAGCTGCGTGAACAAGGACTTGATTTGGGTATCTGCACACGTGCACCGAATTTCTATGATGCTGTAATGAAGGCAACTGATGGTAAAGGTATTGATTTAGTCATCAATACCGTTGGCGGTTCAGTATTCGCAGAATGTGTGCGCTCCATGGCATTCCAGGGGCGCTTGGCAACCGTAGGTTATGTTGATGGCGTATTAAAGGCTGAGATCGATATTGAAGCCTTGCATGCTAAACGCCTAAGCCTGTTTGGTGTATCGAATAAATTACGCACCCCAGAGCAACGCGCTGAATCACTACCTGCTTTTAAGAAGCAAATCCTGCCTTTAGTAGAAGCGGGGCAAGTAACACCTATGATTTACAAAACCATCCCCTTTGAAAATCTATTAGAGGCGAAGGCAATGATGGATGGAAATCAGCACTTAGGGAAAATTGTCCTAGCAGGAACACCATAAACAGTAGTTACAAAATAAAAAAGTAGTTAGGAGATGACGATGAAGTTACGATTATTTGTTCCGCTGATATTGGCTGTAATGATGAGTAGTCTGCACGCTCAGTCTTATCCTAATAAGCCCATTAAGTTAGTTGTCGGCTTTACCCCCGGTGGTGCTGCAGATTATGTGGCGCGTAACCTCAGCGTGCCTTTGGGGCAGGCATTGGGACAATCGATTATTGTTGAAAATAAGCCTGGAGCAGGATCTAGTATTGCTGCTGACCAGGTAGCTAAATCTGCGCCTGATGGCTACACCATTTTGCTTGCTAGCCCAAGTAGCATTTCTGTGAACCCTGCTCTGAACTCAAAGTTGACCTATAAGGCAAGCGATCTATTGCCAGTGTCAAAGGTAACCAGCTCACCAATCGTGATTGCTGCTTATCCAGGCGCCAAAATAAACAGCATAAAAGAGTTAATCGCAAAAGCAAAACAGGATCCAGGTGGCCTGAACTACAGCTCTTCTGGAAATGGCTCTGCTCCTCATTTGGCTGGTGCACTTTTTGGGCAAGTTGCTGATGTAAAGATGACCCATATTCCGTTTCGTGGAGGCGCGCTTGCAGTGCAATCTGTTATTGCCGGCGATACCCAGCTGACTTTTGGGACTCCACCCTCTGTATTGCCGATGGTTCAAGCGGGACGTTTAAAGGGTTTGGCAATTTCATCAAGAGAGCGCTCATCTTTAGCGCCGGGCCTGCCAGGCATGCGTGAAGCAGGGCTGCCAGATTATTCGATCGAGTTTTGGTACGGCTTATTTCTGCCAGCGGGCACTCCTCCTGAGGTTGTTCAAAAGATTTTTGATGCCACTCAAATTGCCCTCAAAAATCCTAATCTAAAGGCTTCATTAGCTCGCGAAGGAACCGATGTTTCTACATCAGCTTCTCCAGCAGCATTTGCTAAGTTCTTGGCGGAGGATGAAAAGTTTTGGGTGAAGCTCGTTAAAACTACGGAAATAACGGTAGATTAATCAGGCTGATCAAAAACGAAGAAGGGGGTTAATACCCCCTTTTTTTATTTTGCCTCAAGCGCTTTACGCAGATATCCCGAAACATTATCTTGACGTAGCAACCACTGTTTGTAATCACTAGGTACTTGGCTAATGAGTTCACCTTTATGTTTCCCATAGGGCATTACCGTGGGGATTCTGGCTTTTTCGGACATCTCCCATAGAGCATCCAAAGAGGCTGGATGCAACTTCTCAATAATTTGAGCAACAATTTTTGAGCAGATCCAAACATCCGCTAAGGCGCTATGCGCATTACGCAATTGATCTCTGGCTGTATCGCGTTCGAAGTAATAGAGCAGGGCGCTTTGGGTATGACTATCTAAATTAGGCCAAAGACTGCGTGCCAGCGCCAGTGTGCAGATGCGTTTTACTTCAGGACTACCAATAGCAACCCAATCAAAGTCGATATTGTGACCAATTAAATATTTAGTGCCTGCAGGTAATCTAAAAGAGCTGCTTGCCGGGCAATTGACCAACTCTTCATCCATGATGTGATGGGTAGCGAGCGCACCCAGACTAATAGGCTTGCCTGGGTTGTAACGTTGTACCCAAGGATTACCCACTTCAAAGGGATTAATAGAGGTGACGTCTAATGAGGCTGCTTCAATAATGACAGCATCATTCTTATCGGTTGCTTCTACGTCGAAAATAATGGCTTGGGACATGGTGACTTTTATTAGGGTGATGTAGATCTATTGTGCCTTGTGTATCAGTTCGCCTACACCTAAATCATCTTCATCCCCTATTCAGTCAGATCACAAAGTTCTACGCTCAGTCTTTCGATATAGAGGAGGGCCTGCTTTGCGAGTGTCTATTGAGTGTTCCCATAAGCACCTGCAGTTATTTAGAATCTCGTTGGACGCACGAACTGTCCTAGTTTTGCTAATTATTTGGATGATTTGGGGGATTTTTAGGATTCTGAAGATCTTCTGAATCGCTGTTTTTGATGGGGGAAGGGTGGATGAGCCAAGCCCCCGGCACTGGCAGAAATTGGGTTTGGCTGCTTCGTTCCCGACCTGACCAGGTTATCCAACCCACCATGCGGGGAGGCCCATCCAATTCCATTTTAGCTTGTTAGAATGTAAGACATGACAGCATTGGCATTAGCCCGTTCGTGGCGCCCCAAAACCTTCTCTGAATTAGTAGGCCAAGACCATGTGGTTAAGGCTCTGACTCATGCCTTGGACCAGGGGCGTTTACACCATGCATGGCTGTTTACGGGTACTCGTGGGGTAGGCAAGACAACAATAGCCCGAATTATGGCTAAAGCTCTCAATTGCACAGGATCTGATGGTTCCGGCAAGATGACTTCAGAGCCATGCGGAAAATGCCCAGCCTGTATGGAAATCGATGCAGGTCGCTTTGTTGACTATATCGAGATGGATGCTGCAAGTAATCGTGGTGTTGACGATATTGCCTCTCTTCTGGAAAAAGCAGCTTACGCACCAAGCAATGCACGCTACAAGGTCTACATGATTGACGAGGTGCACATGCTCACCAATCATGCCTTTAATGCCATGCTCAAAACGTTGGAAGAGCCTCCAGAGCACGTTAAATTTATTCTGGCGACTACCGACCCACAAAAGATCCCAGTAACCATTCTGTCGCGTTGCTTGCAGTTCAACCTCAAGCAAATGCCGGTACCGCTCATCGTTGAGCATCTCGAAAAAGTACTCGCTGCTGAAAAGGTCGAATGCGAAGTCAATGCCCTACGTGTTTTGGCTAAAGCGGCGCAAGGCTCAATGCGTGATGCGCTATCACTCACTGATCAAGCTATTGCTTACGCCGCTGGCAAAGTAAGTGAAGAGTCAGTGCGCGGCATGCTTGGTACCTTAGATGATGCTTATCTCATTCGCATTCTGGATTGCTTGATTGCTAAAGACGGCGCAAGCCTTCTAGCAGTCGCAAACGAAATGGGTGAGCGCAGCATGTCTTTCTCATTAGCATTGCAAGATCTCTCTAGCTTGTTGCAAAAGATTGCAGCAGCGCAAGTTGTGCCTGAATCTGTTTTAGAAGATTGGCCAGAAGCAGGCGAGATTCGTCGCTTGGCAGGTCAACTCACAAAAGAAGAAGTGCAACTCTTCTATCAAATCACCATTACAAGCCGTCCTGATTTATCGCTCGCACCGGATGAGCAAACCGGTTTCGCCATGACGCTGTTGCGTATGTTGGCGTTTCGTCCCGGTAATGGTGGGGGAGGTAATTCTTCTCCAGCGCCATCATCCCCGCCAGTAAATACTGCTCGTCCAGCGCCTTCAATGCCAGCAGCAAAAGCGTCTGCACTAGCACCTGCCGCTAAGCCAGCAGCTCCAGCCCCAGCAACTACGGTATCCGCTCCAGCTACTGTAGCTAGCTCAGCTGAGCGCCCAGACTGGCACGCCTTGATGCGTCAGTTACCTGTGAAGGGAATGGTGCAGCAGTTAGCGTTTCAGACTGAGCTACAAGATTGGAATGATTCAGCGGCTGGAGTGCGTGCAACGATTGTGACGCCAATGCCACAGTTAGCTTCTGATGCATCTGTTGGTCGTTTGGCTGATGCACTTACTGCTCACTTTGGTAAGCCAGTGAAGATCGTGATTGAGAAGGGTGAAGTAGAAGGCAAGACTGTTGCCAAGGTTGATGCCCAGATTCATCAAGAGAAAAGAATGAACGCTGAACAAATGATTGCTGCCGATCCATTCATTCAACAATTAGAAAAAGAGTTTGGTGCCAAAGTAGTTGGCGGCTCTGTTAAGCCACTTTAATTCAATATCAACATTCAAAAGTACTAAGGAAATAAAGCGATGATGAAAGGTGGACTTGCTGGCCTCATGAAACAGGCTCAGCAGATGCAAGAGAAAATGAAAACTGCGCAAGCCGAATTGGCTGCGTTGGAAGTGACTGGCCAAGCGGCTGGTGGCTTAGTTAAGGTAAGCATCTCTGGCAAATACGAACTCAAGCGTGTGCAGATTGATCCGGGTGCAATGGATGATCGCGAGATGTTGGAAGACTTGATCGTGACTGCCTACACAGAGGCATTCAAACAGGTGGAAGCTGCCAGCGCACAAATGATGTCTGGCGCTACTGCTGGTATGCCTATGCCCCCTGGCTTCAAGCTGCCGTTCTAACTCTTTTTAAATATAAAGTTCTGATTACATGGCGCGCATAGAAGCACCTCAAGATGCACTCGGTCGTTTGATTGAGGCATTACGCGTGTTGCCAGGAGTGGGTCCGAAGTCTGCTCAGCGTATGGCGTTCTATCTATTGCAGCATGATCGTAATGGTGCGGCTGTACTTGCTCAGTCATTGGGCGAAGCGGTGGAAACAGTAGGACATTGCGCGCGTTGCAATACGTTTTCAGAAACACAGATCTGTGGCACTTGCTCTGATGGTCGTCGTGACCCTTCTTTGCTGTGCATTGTGGAAACACCTGCAGACCAAGTGATGGTCGAGCAAACTCTCAGTTTCAAAGGCAATTACTTTGTATTGATGGGCCGCCTTTCACCACTCGATGGTATGGGCCCAAACGAAATCGGCTTTGATCGCCTGCTCGCTCGTATTGAGGCTCCCGATACTGGTGTAGCTATACGAGAAGTAGTGTTAGCAACCAATTTCACGAGCGAAGGTGAGGCCACGGCCCATTACATTGGTGAAGTACTAAAAGCTAAAGGCATCAAGGTCACTCGCATCGCTCGCGGTATCCCAGTTGGCGGTGAACTCGAGTATGTGGACGCCGGCACACTAGCTCGCGCCTTAATGGACCGCCGTTAATTCTTCTTAGTCTTGGTGGTGAGTTGTTTTCAGGGCACAAGCAAAGACCAGTGTGAGCCCAATCTAGCAGTGATTCCCCTTCATCTGCCATCTCTAGGACATAAAGACTAGGTAAATTGCCTCTTTTTGGGGATAATTTGGTCTGCACCACCCTTGAGCTTCAATCTCAAGCTGTGTTTGCCTAATTTTCCCTATCGGCAAGTTGCCATTGCATAGCACTGGCACCCCAATTAGAAATTGTGAATGACCCGCAAGATTTATCTCCTCCTCCTGTTGAGCATTATTTGCACATTCTTCGGAGCAACTGCGTTCGCGCAGAAGGCGGGATCTGGCTCGGACCAAATCGCCAGTTTTGCCGAAGCGATTCATGGTTTGCCAACGGAAGGTGAGCTCTTTGGTTTACCGGTTAACGTGCACGGTCAAACAACTTACGTAAACCAGCGTTACAACAACTTTACGTCCAGCTACTCTGGTCAGAACAGTATGTCTTCATTGAAGTCAATGAGCTATACCTGGTCAGGTACTTTATTCTTTGGTGCACGTGTAGCTCCGAATACCGATATATATTTCAACCCCGAGGTGATTTCTGGCGTGCCATTTTCTGGGCTCACTGGTCTTGGTGGATTTAGTAATGGCGAAGCAACCAAGGCGAATGGCGCGCAGGCCAAGTTCTATTCCGCACGTGCATTCTTGCGTCAGACAATTAATCAAGAGGGCGATAAGATCGTTCTTGAAAACGAAGCCAACCAAATTACTCAGACAGTTAGTAGTAATCGCGTAGTAGTTACTGCTGGTCAGTTTTCTACTTTAGATATCTTTGACGACAGCCGTTACGCTAAAGATCCCCGCGTACAGTTTATGAACTGGGGCAATATGACCTATTTGGCTTATGACTATGCAGCCGATGCCCGTGGTTACAGCACTGGCTTGGCGGGTGAGTGGTACCTGAATAACTGGGTATTGAGAGCTTCTCGCATGCTTGCTCCAAAGAATCCAAATGGCCGTGATCTCAATTGGCAAATCTTCAATACCTATGGTGATCAAGTTGAAGTAGAGCGTCAGCACAATATTGCCGATTTGCCTGGCAAGGTCAGTGTGCTGGCTTATCGCAACAGAATGATCTTGGCGCGTTTTCAAGATGCAACAAATTATGTTGTAGCAAATAATGCGCAGGGCACACAAGCTATTAATAATGTGCGCAATAACTATCAATATAAAACCGGTATTGGTGTTAATGGAGAGCAGGCCTTAACTAGAGATCTTGGTATCTATGGCCGTGCCTTTACATCCGATGGTCATACAGAAACAATGTCCTTTACCGAAGCAGATAATTCCTTATCAGTCGGCTTAGGTATGAACGGTACAAGTTGGAGTCGCCCTAAAGATTCGATTGGTATCTCGATGATGCAAAACGGCTTATCTAGCTACAGAAGAAACTATCTCCAGTCGGGTGGGGTGTCTTACTTTATCGGCGACTATGCTGGACCAAGTCAGACGATTTCGTATCGTCCAGAGCGTATCGGCGAGGTGTATTACAACGCCACCGTGATTAAGAATGTTCTGGCTGGATTGAACTTTCAGCACATCAATAATCCAGCCTATAACGCAGCTCGCGGTCCAGTAAATATCCTATCTTTTAGGATACATGCCGAGTTTTAAAGGTTTTAATGGCAATTGACGCAATCTAGTCTTAATTATTATCTTTAGAATCAATAACATAGAGATTCTCAATTATTCGACTTTTGGCTTTTGTCCCCTATAATCCTTAAAACCCTCAGAAATGGGTGTAGATAGGTTCTAAATCTGCTTCTGGGACTATAAAAACAGCATTTTTTGATTTAGAGGCAGCAGCTTTTGTTGATTCTCAGGAAACATAAAACTAGCGTAGTGAAACCACTCAATAGCGCGACTCCATTTGCAATGGCCGCTGTTGTTGTTTGTGCCTCCATCTTTTCTGTTTCAGCACTTGCCCAAACACCTGCGAATAGCGCTCCAGGAAGCGTAACTGTTCAGGCTGGTGATACTTTACTAGCGACACCGCCCTCTATCAGCTCACAGCTTGGCGCAAACTCAAAAGCTGCAGAAATGTTTGCTCCAGTAACCAAGGCAAACACTCCCAAAATTTATACCAAGCCTGTTTCATCTGGGCCGACGGAGATGGATTTGCGTCAACTCTGGAATGAGTTGAAGGTGAATAATCCGCAACTATCTTCATTGCGTGAGTCTTACTTATCTGCCAAGGCAACGGTTCCTCAAATTGCGGCCCCAGCTAATCCACAAGTGGGTTTAGTGTGGTCAGGTATGCCAGCGAACTCTCCATTTGCTTTGGGTGGGGCAAATGCGCCTTCACCAAACAATCCTGGAGGCGGTGGGATTAGTAGCAATAACTCGATCTCAGTTGCGCAACCTTTTCAGTTCCCAGGTAAGAAAAGTCTTGCTGCGGATATCGCTGATACCAATGCAGAAGCTTTATTGGCAAGTTCTGAATCTACGTATCTCCAGCTTGGAGCACAGCTTTCAACCTTGTACTACGGCGCTCTATCTGCGCAAAAGCAATTACAAGTACTTAAAGAGTCTGTGATGCGCTTGGAGATGATCAAGAATGTTGCAAAAGCGCGTTATGCCAATAATGCTGCGGCCTATGTAGAGTTCCTGAATGCTCAAGTAGCGCAAAGTGCAGCACAGGCGGATCAGTTCAATGTAGAGCGTCAACTCGATGTTGCCTTGAAAAACATTAACACCTTGGTCGGCCGTCACTCTCGTGAAAAACTGGTATTGCGTGGTGATGTTCGTCGCGCAATCAACGGCGTACCCACCTTAATTGAATTGGAAGACTACGCAGAAACTAGTCATCCATCGTTAAAGAGTTCAGCATTGCAACTGGACGCAGCACGCAAAGGTGTGGATCTAGCCAAGAAAGCATACTTACCAGACTTTCAGGTGATTGGATCATCCTATACGCCGCGCGGTCCATTTTCTGCAAACAATGGCGCATTGTTTTATCAATTTGAATTGGATCTGATCATTCCTTTGTACTTCTTCACTAAAGAAAAGTATGGAGTAGAGCAGGCACAACGCAATCAAGCAGCCGCAGAAGCGGGCAATATCTCGAATCGTCAGCAAATTGTGCTGGCTGTGAATACGGCTTACGCTGTTTACGAGCAAGCCAAGAATCAAGCCCAGTTTCTGAAAGATCGCCAGGTGCCTCAGGCGGATGCCGCCTATAAAGTGGGTTTAACGCAATACTCAAATAATGGCCAAGGTTTTAATGATTTATTGACTGCGCAAACGCAATTGCGTAACTTAGAGATTGCTTTAGCACAAGCCGAAAGTAATCTTATGCAGGCACAAGCGGTATTAATGGTTTCAGCGGGTAAAGAACCCTTTTAAGGAGTAGTTTTGAAAGACAAAATTCTTTCGTTTCTAAAACAGTTATCAGAAAAAGCAAAGCCAATTCTGCATAAGGGCACCCATCATGGCGCGCATCATGCAAAAGTGGCGGCTGCTGGTTTAGCAGGCTTGTATTGGAATCTCTCCCCACAAAATCGTAATCGCGTTCGCCTTGCTGCTTTTGCATTCGCCATCCTGTCTTTAGGTATTGTTGTGGGCCGTATTACCAACGTAAACCGTACAGTCAAAATCGAAACCTCTGATAAAGCACTCAAAGTTGAAAAGACGGGCGTGCTTGAATTAAAACTGCCTGGTGTTCAACTGAATCCAGAGATCTATGTATTTCAGTCGGCTGAAAAAGTTCAAGTGCCAGTCAATATCAAGGTGCCCGGACGTTTAGCGTTTAATGCTGAAAAATCGAAGGTGCTATCAGCTCGTGCCCCAGGTCGTGTTGAGCGTATTTATGCTTTTGATGGTGCTCAGGTAGATATTGGTTCGCCCATTGTTGAAATGTACAGCCCAGAGTTCCTATCTGCGCAGCAAGAGTACTTACTATCTTCTAAGACGGCCAAGGTGCTTGAATCTAGTAAAACGATGAGTGACCTATTGGGTGATGCGCGTATTACACAGCAGGCAGCCGCTAATCGCATGCGAAATCTTGGTGCTGGTGACGGTGACATCAAGAGTATTGAAAATACTGGCAAGACCACTAGTAATTTAGTGATGCGCTCACCGTTGAAGGGTGTTGTTGTCAAGCGTAATGTTGAGCCTGGTTCTACGGTGAACTCGGGTGATGTGATTGCTACTTTGGCTGATCCAAAGCAGCTTTGGTTTCTGGGTAATGTGTTTGAGCAAGATTTTCGAATGATTAAACAGGGCCAAAAGATGGTCCTGAATCTTGAGGCTTATCCAGATAAAGAGTTTGTTGCATACGCTAATTACATTGCACCAACCATTGATCCGCAAACTCGCGCTCTCTTGATTCGTGCGGACGTAGAGAATACAGATGATCTTTTGCGTCCTGATATGTATGCCTCAGCATCATTAACCACAGGCACAGCAGATGCGGTAGTTGTTCCGCAGTCAGCGATTGTCCGTGTGCGTGAGAATCGTTATGCCATTATTAAGGTTGGTCCAGAGGTATACAGACGTGTGCCGGTTAAGGGCTATGACCTCAATAGTAAGAGCTTTGCAATTACCGAAGGCGTAGAGCAGGGCTGGCAAGTGTTGGCACAAGGCGCTGTCTTGTTAAACGATCGCTTTGCTAAGCAGGAGGACTAAGTGAGCGTTTTCACCTCCTTTATTCGAGGGGTAATCGAGAAGCGCGTCTTGGTTATATTTGCTTCGATCGTGTTACTCGGACTAGGCATGTTCAGTCTGAGCAAGTTGCCTATTCAGCCATACCCAGGAGTTGCGCCATTAACAATTCAGGCTATTTCTCAGTGGCCTGGTAGAAGTACGACCGAAGTTGAGCAACAAGTCACGATTCCGGTGGAGAACGCTTTAGCAGGTATTCCTGGTCTGCAAGCATTTCGTTCAGTTTCATTATTTGGCTTGTCTGTTGTTACGCTTAAATTTAACGACACTGCTGATCCGTTTAAAGCCCGCCAAACCTTTTTGGCCAACTTAGCAAACGTAGCCTTTCCACCAGGCGTAACTTCTAGCATTAGTCCTGACTCAGATGCTACTGGCGAGATCATGCGTTACGAGGTGCGCTCAGACTATGCAAGCTCAACCTTGCTCAAGACTTTGCAGAATTATGAGATCTACAAAGAGCTCAAGCAAACTCCTGGCGTAGCAGATGTATCTTCTTTTGGCGGCAAGGTGCGCCAGTATCAGGTGATTGTTAGTCCTGAAGGCATGCAAGCAAAAGGCGTATCAGTTAGCCAGTTGGTTACGGCCTTAACAAATTCAAATAGCAATGCTGGTGGCGGACTTTTGCCTAGTGGGGAACAGCAATTTGTGGTTCGTGGTGTAGGACTTCTCAAAAATATCGACGATATCAAGCAAGTGGTGATCGCCATCAATAATGGGGTACCTATTCGTGTTGGTGATGTTGCTAGGGTAGAGATTGGCAATGCTCCCCGTTTAGGCATGTTCCAGTTCAATGACAATCCAGATTCTGTAGAGGGAATTGTTTATCTGCGTCGCGGTGAGAATGCTACTGAAGTGCTAGCCCGTGTTCGTAGCACTGTAGAAAGTATTAATAAACACGTTCTCCCTCCTGGTATCGAAGTAAAGCCTTTTTATGATCGCCAGGTACTTTTGGATATCACTATCGGCACTGTTAAACATACCTTGTTCTTTGGTATCTCTCTAGTGTTGGCCGTATTGTTCTTTTTCTTGGGTAATATCCGTGCAGCCGCTGTAGTGGCTGCAGTTATTCCTTTGGCACTGTGCGTTTCATTCATACAGATGCATTTGTGGAGTGTGCCGGCCAACTTGATATCTCTGGGCGCGATTGACTTTGGGGTTATCGTGGACTCGGCAGTGATTTTGACTGAGAACGTCATGCGGCACCTGGAAGAGGGTGGCAAGCGCCTGAACCAAAGCATCATCATGGCAACTAGCGAAGTGCAGCGTGCCATGATTTATTCGACTGGCATCATCATTGTTGCTTATTCACCATTGTTCTTTATGGGCGGTGTTGAAGGCATCATCTTCAAGCCAATGGCCTTTACGATGGGTTTTGCTTTGATTGCCGCAATGATCTTAAGTCTGACATTCTTGCCAGCAATGATTTCTTTGGTGTTTGGTGAAAACTTACACCATAAACCACCTTCCTTTATTACTAAGATTTTGGATGGTTATAAGCCTTTACTGAGAAGGTGGATGGATCGCCCCTTAACAGTCTTCTCTGTAGCGGTCTTTGTATTGGGCCTCACTCTGCTAAGTATGACCCGTTTGGGAACGGCTTTCTTACCAACGCTTGAGGAAAATAATATTTGGCTAAGGGTAACGCTGCCGAACACGGTGGATTTGGATTATTCAGTTAAGGTTGCCAACCAACTGCGCGAAACCTTTATGAAGCAACCTGAGATAGATAAGGTGGCAGCGCAGATCGGTCGCCCTGATGATGGTACCGACTCTACTGGTGTGTTTAACCAAGAATATGGTCTGTACCTGAAGAGTCCAGAAAATATGCCAAGCGGTTCTTCTAAGAAGGATTTGATTGCACATCTAGAAACCGAGCTTAATAAGATTCCTGGTATTACTTATAGCTTCTCGCAATACATTCAAGATAACGTGAATGAGGCTTTATCAGGTGTTAAGGGTGAGAACTCAGTCAAGATTTACGGTACTGACTTAGATGTGTTGGATCAGAAGGCGCATGAGGTCATCAATCAATTGAAGCAGGTTAGAGGTGTTGCTGATGAGGGCATTCTCAAAGAGCTCGGTCAGCCAACACTCAATATTCAAATTGATCGTGAAAAAGCAGCGCGTTACGGTATTAATGTAAATGACATTCAGACAGTGGTTGCAAATGCAATTGGTGGCGCTGCAGTAACAAACTTACTAGAGGATGAAAAAACCTTTGGTATTGCGGTGCGCTTAAATGAAGGTAGCCGTAATGATGTCGCTGATATTGGCCATTTATTAGTTGAAGCTCCTGATGGAACTAAGATTCCTCTCTCTATGGTTGCCACAGTGCGCTTAACGGATGGTCCTTTCTTCATCTATCGTGAAGCAGGTAAACGTTATATCGCTATTAAATTTAGCGTCCGCAATCGTGACTTAGGTAGTGCTGTAGAAGATGCACAGTTCTTGGTGGAGAAAAACATTACCTTGCCGCCAAATTACTCGATTAGCTGGGATGGTCAGTTCAATCAGATGAAGCAGGCGCAGAAGAAGCTGATGCTTATTGTTCCTTTGGCTTTGATGGGAATCTTCCTATTGCTTGTGAGCGCGTTTGGAAACTTCCGTGATGCTTTCATTGTGATGATTAATGTGCCGTTTGCTGCTATTGGTGGTGTGATTGCATTGCACTTAGCGGGTGAGACCTTGAGTATCTCGGCTTTCTTTGGTTTCCTATCGCTCTTTGGTATTGCGATTCAGGATGGCGTGATCCTGATTTCATTTATTAATAAGACAGCTGCTACTGAACATGGTCAGATGAAAGACGTAATGGTTGAGGGGGCTTCATTGCGCGTTCGACCGGTATTGATGACCGCGGCGCTCTCAGGTTTAGGTCTCTTACCAGCCGCTTTATCTCACTCCATCGGTTCGGAAGCGCAGCGTCCATTGGCTTTGGTGATTGTGGGCGGCATGGTGACAACCACGGTATTGACGCTCTTAGTATTACCAGTAATTTATGGCTGGTTTAGAGGTCGTGCGTTAACTACACCTGCAAGCAACGTTTAATAACTATAAAAAGTCTAGAAGCCTGCCCCTATGAGCAATCGTCAACCCCACATCTTGGTCTCTAATGATGATGGCTATTTAGCTCCAGGCTTATTGGCTTTGGTAAATGCTGTGCGCCCATTGGGGCGCATCACGGTTATTGCTCCCGAGCAAAACCATAGCGGCGCCTCCAATTCTTTAACACTTTCCAGGCCACTCTCCATTCATCGGGTAGCCGGTGGTGAGCGTGATGGCTTTTTCTTTATCAATGGCACGCCTACGGATTGCGTACACGTTGCCATGACGGGGTTTTTAGATGAGAAGCCTGATCTTGTAATCTCTGGCATCAATCAAGGCGAGAATATGGGTGAAGATACGCTTTACTCTGGCACTGTCGCTGCTGCAATTGAGGGCGTCATGTTTGGTGTGCCTGGAATTGCTTTCTCACAAATTGATCGTGGCTGGAATCGCATTGAAGATGCTGCTAAAGCAGCGCATGATGTTGTGGCGCAAATGTTGGTTTCTACTTTAAGTCAAAATAATGCTGATGGCACGGCAGCCCTGCTGAACGTCAATATTCCAAATCGCCCCTATGCTGATTTATATCGCTGGAGGGTGACTCGCTTGGGTAATCGTCATCACTCTCAACCAGTGGTGGTGCAAGACAGTCCACGTGGTGAGAAGATCTACTGGATTGGTGCTGCGGGCGATGTCAAAGAGGGCTCTGAAGGTACAGACTTTCATGCTATTGCTGAAGGCTGTATCTCGATCACTCCAATGCAACTGGATTTAACCCACCATGCTCGTTTAGCGGCGATGCGTGCTAATGGTTGGGATCGCGGTTGAAGGCTCCCACCGAACGCTTTGCTGCTTATCGGCAGGCCCTAGCTGCAAAAGTGCATGCTGGTGGTGTGAAGCACGGTAAAACTTTAGAGGCTATCGCTACTGTTCCACGCCATGCTTTTATGGATGCCGGTTTGCATGCGCAAGCCTACGAAGATACTGCGTTACCTATTGGACACGAGCAAACGATTTCAAAGCCATCCGTAGTAGCACGCATGATTGAGTTGCTCCACAAACCAAAACACAAACTTGGCAAGGTTTTGGAGATAGGTACTGGTTGTGGTTACCAGGCCGCAGTCTTAAGTTTGTTGGCAGATGAGGTTTATTCCATCGAACGTATTCGCCCCTTGCATGACATGGCCAGAGCGAAGTTACGCCCATTTCGGATTAATAACCTTCGCCTGATTTACGGTGATGGCATTTTAGGTTTGCCTCAGGCTGCTCCATTTGACGGGATTATTTTGGCCGCAGCAGGCCTGGGCATTCCAGATGCTTTGCTGGATCAGTTGGCGATTGGGGGGCGCTTAGTCGCTCCAGTTGCTAAAAATGACAAAGAGCAGCAATTGGTAATGGTTGAAAGAATGAGCTCCCAGCGCTATCAAAGAACTGTGCTGGACGGGGTCTTTTTTGTCCCCTTACAATCAGGGGTAGTATAAGAATTATGATGAATTCACCAATTCAGAACCCAATTTAATGCCACGCTTATTTAAAACTTTCCTGATTGCGTTGATATCTACATCCCTGATGATGTTAGTGGGTTGTTCAACGCCGCGTACCAAGCCAGCCAGTGTTACTGATCGCAGTGGAGGGTCAACCGAGCCAACGCCTCCCGGTTACTATCGCGTGAAAAAAGGGGATACTTTGGCGCGGATTGCATTGGATAACGGACAAGCACCGCGTGATGTGACGCAATGGAATAAAGCAATCAATCCAAGCTTTAACCCAAATGTGATTGAGGTCGGTGATTTGATCTTGGTTAAAGCGCCTAGTGGCTCAAAGTCTGCTGGTGTAGTTGATAAGAAGCCTGTAGCGGATAAATCAGGTGCCACAGCCTCAGCTCCAGCATCTACTCCAGAGCCCGTAAAAACAGAAGTCGTTGCTGAGCCTGGTATTCGTTTATCTTGGCCCGCTAAAGGCAAGGTTACAGGCGAGTTCAGCGAGACTAACAAGGGTATTGATATTGCCGGTAAGGTCGGCGAGCCAGTGCTTGCAGCATCTGACGGTAAGGTGGTTTATGCCGGCAATAGTTTGCGTGGCTACGGCAACCTAGTGATTGTGAAGCATGACAATACCTATCTCACGGCCTACGCCCACAACAGCAAACTCTTGGTGAAAGAGGGTGATGCTGTTCGCAAGGGTCAGAAAATTGCCGAGATGGGCGATACAGACGCCACATCTGCAAAGTTACATTTTGAGCTACGCGTGAACGGTAAGCCGGTCAATCCAACGCCATATTTGCAGTGATATTGCAGTAAATACGCATGGCTACAGTCCTAGTATTTGATATTGAAACTATTCCGGATGTAGCCGGCTTGCGTCGTCTAGAAGATTTTCCGGATTCGATGAGTGATTCTGAAGTGGCTGCAAAGGCCATGGCAGATCGAGCCGCTAAAACAGGTAGTGAGTTTCTTCCGCTATTTCTGCAAAAGATCGTTGCCATATCTTGTGTGATTCGTAGAACCACTAAAGAGGGCTTGCCCCAAATTAAAGTGGGCACCCTAGGAACTCCACAGGATGATGAGAAGGTATTAATACAAGCCTTCTTCGATCTAGTTGAAAAATACACCCCCCAATTGGTTTCTTGGAATGGCAGTGGTTTTGACTTGCCAGTCCTGCACTATCGCGCCTTAGCAAATCATGTTCAAGCGCCGCGTTACTGGGAAATGGGCGAGAGTCAAGACTCTGATAGCCGAGAGTTTAAATGGAATAACTACATTAGTCGTTATCACATGCGTCATCTCGATATGATGGACCTGCTCGCTAAATTTAATGGTCGAGCAAATGCGCCATTGGATGGCTTGGCAAAACTGTGCGGCTTCCCAGGGAAGATGGGTATGGACGGCAGCCAAGTATGGCCTGCGTATCAGGACGGCAAGATTAATGACATTCGCCGCTACTGCGAGACGGACGTGGTCAATACATATTTAATGTATTGCCGCTTTCAGTTACTGCGTGGTGGCTTCTCTCTTGAGGAGTATCAAGAGGAAATTAATTTTGTAAAAGCCTATCTAGAAACAGAAGCTAAAGAGCCTAATGGTAGTCAGTGGCAAGAATATCTCCAAGGTTTTGCTGCGGATGCGTAGAGGGGATAAGCCGGTCAACATTGAGGTGACCGAACCAATTAAGGTTGAAGCGCTGGATTTAGATGCCCAAGGAATTGCTCGTCTAGCACCCAATGAGGAAGAGGCTGCCCAAGGTCAAAGTGGTAAGGTCATCTTTATCAAGGGCGCATTGCCAACCGAGTTGGTGACTTACACCATCACTAGTGATAAAGCCCGTTTTAGCAAAGCTAAAGTACGTAACATTCTCAAGCCTGCAGTATTTAGGGCGGAACCGAAATGCAAAGCCTTTGGAGTGTGCGGCGGATGCACTATGCAGCATTTAGATATACGCGCTCAAGTAGCTATGAAGCAGCGCGTTCTCGAAGATGACTTACAACATATCGCCAAAGTAAAGCCAGAAGAAATTCTCCGTCCTATGGGTGGGCCTACTTGGGAATATCGTCATCGCGCGCGTTTAAGTGCTGTAAATCGATCCATCAAAAAAGGTACGGTACTCATTGGTTTTCATGAGGGTAAAAGTGGTTATGTAGCCGACATGCTGGCATGTGAGATCTTGCCTAAGCATGTATCGGATTTATTGCCAGAGATGCGTAAGCTGGTGATGGGTTTATCGATCGTCGATCGTATGCCGCAGATTGAGATTGCGGTTGGTGAGCCAGAAAGCCCCAACTCCGACGACCCTAAGAAAAATAAACCGGTTACCGCCTTAGTGTTTCGTAATCTTAAGCCACTAACAACGGAAGATGAACAACTTCTGCGAGCATTTGCAGATCAGCATCAAGTGTGGATATGGCTGCAGCCTAAGGGTATTGAGACCGTAGCACCTTTTTATCCTGAGACTGGCAAGCTTTGCTATCGCCTGCCTGAGTTTGAGATCGAAATGCCATTTAAGCCTGCGGATTTTACGCAAGTTAATCACATGATGAATCGCGCATTAGTGAGTAGGGCGATTCGTTTACTGGAAGTAAAGCCAACAGATCGTATTCTGGATTTATTTTGTGGCATTGGTAATTTCACACTACCGCTAGCAAGAAAAGCAAAACAGGTTTTGGGCATTGAAGGTTTGGAGAGTTTGACGACTCGAGCAAAGGCCAATGCAGAACATAATGGCTTGGTCGATAAAGCCAGCTTCATGCAAAGTGATTTATTTCTAGTGGCAACAGAAACCATTGCATCGTGGGGTAAGGCAGAACGTTGGTTGATGGATCCGCCGCGTGAAGGGGCGATGGAGATTTGCAAGTCTTTAGCAGAGCTACATTTGCAGCAAAGTGACCTACTTCCGCAACGCATCGTTTACGTATCCTGCAATCCCAAAACCTTAGCGAGAGATGTGGAGATCTTGTGCCATCAAGCAGGCTACCGGCTGAGTAGTGCGGGCATTATCAATATGTTCCCGCATACCTCCCACGTGGAGTCGATTGCGATATTTGACCGGCAGTAGGACTGTAACCCCCTGATCTAAAAACCCTTTCAGTAATTTCCGCCCCAAATGAGTGCATTTAGCCTATTGGCGGTGCAGTAGATCTCAGATCCCGTCTTATAGAAGAGTAGATTGAACTTGTGCGCAGAAGTATTGGCGCCAACCTGGAATTGACTTTTGGGAGTTCATCATGAAAGCCTCAGATAGTTTTGCCCTCTTATTGATTTTGATGGCACTGTCCTACGCTGTAAGTATGTTTGTAGCAGCTTAATTAATTAGCTAAACAAGCAGACTCAATTGCGGCATTTAAAAAGGCGCCCGCAGGCGCCTGATGAGAACAACACACTAAATATCTTGGTGTGTATTAGCTCCCCTTAATCTCGATTACCGCCAACAATCCCCAATAGTGCGAGCAAGTTGGTGAAGACGTTATATACATCTAGGTAGATAGCCAAAGTAGCCATGATGTAGTTGGTCTCGCCGCCATTGATAACGCGTTGCACGTCCACCAAGATGAAGGCTGAAAAGATTGCGATAGCCAATACCATCACGGTCAACATCAAAGCAGGTAGCTGTAACCAGATGTTTGCCAATGAAGCAACAATCAAGAGCAACACGCCAACCATTAGCCATTTGCCCATGCCAGCAAAGTCACTCTTGCTTACAGTCGCAATGGTTGCCATGGTGGCGAATATTGCGGCTGTGCCGCCGAAGGACAACATGATCAGGGTAGCGCCATTGCTGTAGCTATTTAATGTGAAGCCAATTAAGCGGGACATCATGATGCCCATGAAGAAGGTAAAGCCCAGGAGCAGTAGTACGCCAACGCCGGTATCTTTATTCTTCTCGATTGCCCAGAAGAAACCAAAGGCAACAGCCATAAACACCATGAAGCCAATGAATGGACTGCCGGAGAATAGGTCTAAGCCCATTGCAACTCCGAGCCACGCGCCAATCACAGTTGGCACCATGGAAAGCGCCAAGAGAGCGTAAGTGTTGCGGAGTACGCGGTTACGTACCTGGATGGTGCTAATTGAGCCGGTTTGGCCAAAGCCGTAAGAGTTCAGATCACTCATATTGACTCCTTCTTTTTCATTGTTATTACAAGAGCCCATAAAGGGCTGTTGAGAGTAAGTATAGACAAAATGCCCTAATTTCAAGCCCCCTTAGAAAAGACCTACAAATTGAAGGCTTATGCCCTGTAAATTCAAGGGCTTAGCCCTACAGACATAGGGGTAAATACGGTCAAGCAATGTATAATTCGGGGGTCGCTGGAGTAGGGTGGTTAATTAGCCTTCCCCAGCAAATACCTTGAAATCACTATTGGAGTCTTGAATGGCAATTGAACGCACCCTTTCTATTATCAAACCTGATGCTGTCGCTAAAAACGTCATCGGCAAAATCTATGACCGTTTTGAATCTGCTGGTTTGAAAATTATTGCTTCCAGAATGGCGCATTTGTCACAGAATGAAGCTGAGCAGTTCTATGGCGTTCATAAAGATCGCCCTTTCTTTAAAGACTTGGTGAGCTTCATGATCTCTGGTCCTGTAATGATTCAGGTATTGCAAGGCGAAGGTGCTATCGCTAAGAATCGTGATCTGATGGGCGCTACTGATCCTAAGAAGGCAGAAAAAGGCACTATCCGTGCTGACTTCGCTGACAGCATCGATGCAAACGCTGTTCACGGTTCTGA
Source organism: Polynucleobacter sp. VK25 (assembly GCF_018687355.1). Taxonomy (NCBI): domain Bacteria; kingdom Pseudomonadati; phylum Pseudomonadota; class Betaproteobacteria; order Burkholderiales; family Burkholderiaceae; genus Polynucleobacter; species Polynucleobacter sp. VK25. The sequence continues at coordinate 675,659 of NZ_CP061288.1, forward strand.
CGCTCCTGAAACAGCTGCTGTGGAAGTTGCATTCTTCTTCCCTGGCATGAATGTTTTCAATCGTTAATCGACGATTGCTAACGAATAACCTATTTAATATATAAGTAGGCGCATTGACCTCCCCGCGCGTAAATCTCTTAGATTTTGACGCTGACCAAATGGCAGCGTATGTCGCGGGGTTGAATGAAAAGCCCTTTAGGGCAAAGCAACTCATGCAGTGGATACATCAGCGTGGCGTATCAGACATTAATGACATGAGTGATTTAGCAAAAAGCTTTAGAGCGACTTTGCTAGATAAAGCGGAAGTACTTTCTCTCCCGGTTATTAAAGATGAGCACGCCGCAGACGGCACCCGTAAATGGTTGCTGGACGTTGGTGCTGGCAATGCAGTGGAGTCCGTATTTATTCCAGAGGATGATAGGGGTACTTTGTGTATCTCCTCTCAGGCAGGCTGTGCGGTCAACTGCCGCTTTTGTTCTACTGGGCACCAAGGCTTCTCACGCAATCTCACTTCTGGTGAAATCATCGGACAACTTTGGTTTGCTGAGCATCTGTTGCGCAATGATCCTGAAGCGATTCGCCGCATTGAAAAGTTTCCAACTCCAGGTTGGGAGCACACTGGTCGTGTGATTTCAAATGTGGTGATGATGGGTATGGGCGAACCATTGCTCAATTACGACAACGTAGTATCTGCATTGCGCTTAATGCTCGACGATAGGGCCTACGGTTTATCGCGTCGTCGCGTTACAGTTTCAACATCCGGTGTAGTGCCGATGATTGATCGCCTTGCACAAGATTGTCCGGTAGCACTAGCGGTGTCCTTGCATGCACCGAACGATGCATTACGTGACCAACTAGTGCCACTCAACCAAAAATATCCTTTGCGTGAATTGCTTGATGCTTGTGAGCGTTACTTGCCATTTGCACCGAGAGATTTCTTGACCTTTGAATATTGCATGCTCGATGGCGTGAATGATTCGGATATTCAGGCTAAAGAGTTGGTGCGTTTACTCAGAAACATTAAGTGCAAGATCAATCTCATTCCGTTTAATCCATTCCCAGAATCTGGCCTCAAGCGCTCATCAGCGCAGCGTGTAAATGCTTTCGCTGGCATCCTGTTAGATGCGGGTATGGTTGCCACAGTTCGTAAGACTCGCGGGGATGATATCGCTGCTGCCTGTGGTCAATTGGCGGGAGATGTAGTCGATCGCACTAGAGTTCGTGAACGTGATGTCCATAGCGCCGAGATCGAAATCGAAGAAGTGGAATCCGATGAGCAGTCAAATGAGTACCCCATTGAGTGGCTCAAGAAATTAAACTAAAGATTAGATCCTGATTATTCCAATGAGCTCTAATAATTCTTTGCCACCGTTACCGAATTTACCTTTGGGTCCTTCACCTAAGCGAGCAACCCGTCAAGCAACTGTTGCTTGGAAAACGAACATCATTACTGTCGGCGGAGATGCGCCCGTTCGTGTGCAGTCCATGACTAATACGGACACAGCGGATGCTTTGGGTACTGCGATTCAAGTAAAAGAATTGGCACGTGCTGGTTCGGAGATGGTGCGTATCACCGTGAATACGCCAGAGGCAGCCGCTGCCGTTCCTTATATTCGCGAGCAGCTAGATAAGATGGATGTCTTAGTGCCTTTGATTGGCGACTTCCATTACAACGGTCATACTTTGTTGAATGATTTTCCTGAGTGCGCTAAAGCACTCTCGAAGTATCGTATCAACCCAGGCAATGTGGGTAAGGGCGCTAAGCGCGATCCACAGTTTGCACAAATGATTGAAGCCGCTTGTAAATATGACAAGCCCATTCGGATTGGCGTGAACTGGGGAAGTTTGGACCAAGAGCTCTTGGCTTCCATTATGGATAGTAATGCAGCGTTAGCTACTCCAAAGACCGCGCAAGAGGTGATGATTGAAGCTTTGATTCAGTCGGCATTGCAGTCCGCAGAAAAAGCAGTTGAGTTGGGAATGAATCCAGATCAAATTTTGCTTTCATGCAAGGTTAGCAATGTTCAGGATTTAGTGGCTGTGTATCGTGATCTCTCGCGTCGCTCAGACTACCCATTGCACCTAGGATTAACAGAGGCAGGTATGGGTAGCAAAGGTATCGTGTCGTCAACAGCGGCGATGGGTATTTTGTTGCAAGAGGGCATCGGTGACACGATCCGCGTTTCTTTGACGCCTGATCCAGGTGCTCCTCGCGAAAACGAAGTCATCGTCGCTCAAGAGATTTTGCAAACCATGGGTCTACGCAACTTCACACCAATGGTGATTGCATGCCCTGGTTGCGGCAGAACGACCAGCACCACCTTCCAAGAGTTGGCAGCGAATATCCAGTCCTACTTACGTCAGCAAATGCCGGTATGGAAGAAAACCCATCCTGGCGTAGAGAATATGAACGTTGCAGTGATGGGTTGTATTGTGAATGGTCCGGGCGAGAGCAAACATGCCAATATTGGTATTTCATTGCCGGGAACAGGTGAAACCCCAGCCGCGCCAGTATTTGTAGACGGAGTGAAGGTAAAAACACTGCGTGGTGAGAGAATTGCGGAAGAGTTTCAGGTGATCGTTGACGAGTATGTCAAACAAAATTACGCATCTAAAGTTTAAATAGATCTAAGCAAAACAATAATAAAAATGACTGACCAAAGTAAAGACCCTAAAGCGCAAACCAAAGTCCAGAAGATTAATGGCGTGCGCGGTATGAATGATTTGCTGCCAGCCGATGCTGCGCAGTGGGCGCATCTTGAGCATGTCTTGCGCGATCTCACGCGTGCCTATGGATATGAGTTTTTGAGAACGCCTATTGTTGAGGCAACAGCAGTATTCCAGCGCGGTATCGGTGAAGTGACCGACATCGTCGAAAAAGAAATGTATTCCTTTGAAGATCGCTTGAATGGTGAGCAACTGACTTTGCGTCCTGAGGGGACTGCTGCGTTAGTGCGCTCCGTGATTGAAAATAATTTAATTTATGAAGGCCCAAGGCGCCTTTGGTATACCGGACCCATGTTCCGTCACGAGCGCCCACAGCGTGGCCGCTATCGCCAGTTCCATCAGTTTGGCATTGAAGCTTTAGGTTTTGCTGGTCCTGATATTGATGCTGAAATCATTCTCATGGGTCAACGCCTTTGGGATGAGCTTGGCTTGAGGGGCGTGCGCCTGGAAATCAACTCTCTAGGTCAAGCGCCTGAGCGTGCAGAGCATCGCGCTGCTTTAGTAACTTACTTTGAGAAGAATCAATCTCAGCTGGACGAAGACTCACAGCGTCGCTTATTAACAAATCCTCTGCGTATCTTGGATTCTAAAAATCCAGAGATGCAGGTCTTGATTGAAGGTGCGCCAAAGTTATTGGATTTCTTGGGCGAAGAATCGCTCAAGCATTTCAATGCCGTGCAAGCCCTGCTCAAAGCAAACAATATCCCTTGCAAAATCAATCCACGTTTAGTGCGTGGTTTGGATTACTACAACCTCACAGTGTTTGAGTGGGTGACGGATGAGCTAGGCGCTCAAGGTACGATTGCTGGTGGCGGACGTTATGACCCATTGATCGAGCGCATGGGCGGTAAAGCTGCACCGGCTTGTGGTTGGGCAATGGGTATGGAGCGTGTGCTTGAATTAATGAAGGTTTCTGGATCTTTGCCTGAAGCTCAGGCTCAATGCGATATTTTTGTATTGCATCAAGGCGGTGAGACTTTGACAGCTGCCATGATTATTGCTGAGCGCCTACGCAGTGCTGGCATTGATACGATTCTTTTCTGCCCGCCAGATGGCCAATCTGCCAGCTTTAAGTCCCAGATGAAGAAGGCCGATAGTAGTGGCGCTGCCTTTGCGGTCATTATTGGCCCAGATGAATTGGCTAAGAACGAGGCGCAACTCAAGGATTTACGTGGCACAGGTGAGCAAAAGTCAGTCTCCCTGGATGATGTCCTAGGGGCAGCAATTGATGCCTTAGTCGGCGCCTCCGAATAGAATTAACTAAATTACCTATTAATTACCCATTAGTGAGCTTGGATTGACATGCCTTTAGATCTAGAAGAACAAGAACAATTAGACCAATTCAAAGCGTTTTGGCAAAAGTACCGCAACCTGATTACTGGAGTAGTAACTGCTGCGCTATTTGCTTATGCCGCATACAGTGGATATCAATGGTGGCGCAACAGCCAAGCGCTTGAGGCTTCTAAGTTATATGAAACGATGGTGGGCGCCATCGCTAAGGGTGACAAAGATCAGACCTTGCGCGCAACCGACGATTTACAAAAGGATTTTGGACGCACACCTTATGCGGCAATGTCAAGTTTGATAGCGGCACGTATCGCATCTGATGCAGGCGATAGCGCAAAGGCCTTAGATTATTTGCGTTGGGCTGCAAAGAATGCATCAAATGATGGTTATCTTGCATTGGCGAAATTACGCTTAGTGACTCAACTGATTGAGCAGGGTGGCGAGAAGGATTTTGCTGAGGCTGATCAAATTTTGAAAGAGAAGCCAGTTGCTGGCTTTGAATCCTTATGGCTAGAGCGTCGTGGCGATTGGTATTTGGCTCAAAAGAAAAATGCTGAAGCTAAAGTAAGCTATCAAGATGCATGGAAAAAATTAGATCAAGCTAAAGAATTTCCTGAGGAGGCACGTCGCCTTTTGAAGGTTAAATTGGATGCTGTTGGAGGAGTTGCTCAGTGATGATTAAAGGAACGCAGCGTTTGCCAATACGGATGGGCGCTGCCCTGGTATTGGGTGCTTTGGCAATTACTTTAGTTGCTTGCGGCGGCAGTTCCAAAGTGAGGAAGCCTGCTGAATTAGCCGCAGTCACAAATAAATTTGATTTGCAGCCCGTATGGTCAACTAGCATCGGCTCCTCCGAACCCTTTAATTTTCATCCGGTTGTTGCTGGCGATGCGGTGTATGTAGCCTCTCATCGTGGAAATCTAGCTAGGATTGATTTGGCATCCGGCAATAAAACATGGGAAGTTTCTGTACCAGAGCGCTTATCAGTAGGGCCTGGCTCTGATGGCCGCACTACTGTGGCTGTATCGACTAAGGGTATGGTTTATGCATATGACGACACTGGCAAGCCATTATGGAATGTCAGCGTTGGCAGTGAAGTATTAAGTGAGCCGGTAGTTGCTGGTGGAGTGGTGGTCGTGCGAGCTCTTGATAATCGTTTTATTGGACTGGACGTACAAACGGGTACACGTAAGTGGACTTATCAGCGCCAGCAGTCTGCCTTGTCTTTGCGGGTTGGTTACGGCATGTTGCCCATCAACAATGAGGTGATTGTTACGGGTTTTGCAGGCGGCCGTTTTGGCATGATTGCGATTGCTAATGGTGGTCTCGTATGGGAGACGCCAGTGTCCTTTCCTAAAGGATTTTCGGAAATTGAGCGCTTGAATGACGTTACTGCCAAACCAAGTATGGAGGGAGACATTCTCTGTGCGGTTTCTTATCAAGGGCGCATTGGTTGTGGTCAAGCCCGCACTGGCAATCTCTTGTGGTTCAAAGACTATTCGAGCTATACCGGCACATCACAGGGTGTAGATATGGTTTTTTCGGCAAACGATAAATCTTATGTCACAGCATTTGCAACCAAAGATGGCACACAAGTTTGGGAAAACACGCAACTGACATTTCGTGATGTAGGTGAGTCACTCGCAGTTGGTAAAGTTTTATTAATGGGTGATGCTCAAGGCTATATCCATGCATTTTCACAGGCGAATGGCGAGATGCTTGCGCGTATTCGTCATGACAGTAGTCCAATCTCGGCTGCCCCGATTGCGGTAGGCGGCCTCATCTTGGTTCAATCTCAAGGTGGAAAAATAGCGGCGTACAGTCCAAAATGAATCCAGTCATCACTATCGTCGGCCGCCCCAATGTAGGGAAGTCGACACTCTTTAATCGCTTAACGCGTTCACGTGATGCTTTAGTTGCAGATTTTTCCGGCCTAACGAGAGACCGACACTATGGCAAAGGCCGTATTGGCGAGCGCGCCTTTATTTGCGTGGACACTGGTGGTTTTGAGCCGGTAGCCAAGACTGGCATCGTTGCCGAAATGGCAAAGCAAACTAAGCAAGCCGTTGCCGAGTCAGATATTGTCATTTTCTTGGTGGACGGCCGTTTAGGTATGGCGCCGCAAGATCGAGTGATTGCTGATTTCTTACGCAAGACTGGTCGACCAGTCATTCTGGCAGTAAATAAAACTGAAGGTATGCAGGCTGGTGTTGTCACTGCCGACTTTCATGAACTTGGCTTAGGTGAGCCATTCCCAATTTCTTCGGCTCACGGCGATGGTGTTCGTGGCCTGATTGATGATGCGCTAGATTCACTCGGTATTGCAGAACCAGATGAAGAGGAGTTGGCAAACGATCCAAATCGCCCAATGAAAATTGCGGTAGTGGGTCGTCCAAACGTGGGTAAATCAACATTGATCAATAAGTTGATCGGTGAAGAGCGTGTCATTGCCTTTGACATGCCAGGCACAACACGCGATGCGATTGAAGTGCCATTTGAGCGTAACGGCAAACCTTACATCTTGGTAGACACCGCAGGTTTACGTCGCCGTGGAAAAGTATTTGAAGCGATTGAGAAGTTCTCCGTAGTTAAAACTTTGCAAGCGATTGCGGACTGTAATGTGGTCATCTTGATGTTGGATGCACAACAAGATATTTCGGAGCAAGATGCCCATATCGCTGGATTTATCGTTGAGGCTGGCCGCGCACTAGTGGTTGCAGTGAACAAGTGGGACGGCTTGGATTCGTATGTAAAAGAACGTGCGCGTTTAGAGATTGCCCAAAAGCTTCGCTTTCTGGATTTTGCAAACGTGCATCCGATCTCTGCTAAAAAGGGTACAGGCCTTAAGGATCTCTTTAAGGATGTGGATGCAGCTTATGCCGCAGCGATGGCAAAGCTCCCAACCCCTCGTTTAACTCGTATCTTGCAAGAGGCGATCGAGCATCAACAGCCAAAACGCGTTGGTATGGGTCGTCCAAAATTACGTTATGCACACCAAGGGGGCATGAACCCCCCAATTGTGGTCATTCATGGCACATCCTTAAGTGGAGTGACGGATAGCTACAAGCGATACTTAGAGGGTCGCTTTAGGGATGTCTTTAAGTTGCGCGGAACGCCTTTGCGTATTCAGATGAATACGGCTAAAAACCCCTATGTGGATGACGATAAGGGTAAAAAAGGCAAAAAGCGTTAATTTGGGCTAAGCTTTTCATTCTGCTGTCGAAATGGGCTTGATTTTTTCGAAAATCAGCCCAATATAGAGGGCTTAATGAATTGTTTTTTCCGGCGGTGTGTATTCAGTAATGCGTAGTAAAAATGATATTTAATAAAAAAAGCAAGACTCCCAAAAAAAGTAATTCAGCAAAAAATAATTAAGGAGCAGTATGAGTAACAGTAACCCCAACAAAATTCAATTACTTCAGGATCCATTCCTCAATGCTTTACGCAAAGAGCATGTTCCTGTTTCGATCTATCTCGTCAACGGTATTAAGTTGCAAGGCAATATTGAATCCTTTGATCAGTATGTTGTGCTCTTGCGCAATACCGTAACGCAGATGGTTTACAAACATGCAATCTCTACGATCGTTCCTGCTCGTGCGATTGATTTCCGTTTAGAAGAAGCTAGCCCTGTATAAAACCGGAGTAGATGCGGCACGCGCCGTTCTGGTTGGGGTAGATACAGGACGCGAAGATTTTGCAGATAGCATGGCAGAGCTCAGCCTTTTGGCTGATAGTGCCGGCTCAATACCTGCAGCCACTGTGATTGCTCGTAAGGGCAGAACGGATCCGGCTTTATTTATCGGCTCAGGTAAGGCCAATGAGCTCAAGAGAGCGATGGAGGAGCAGGGCGCCGAGCTCGCTATTTTCAATCATCCACTTTCACCAACGCAGCAACGAAATCTAGAGCGTCATATTGGTTTCCATGTAATGGATCGCACTGGTTTGATTTTGGATATCTTTAGTCAAAGAGCGCAAAGTCATATTGGTAAGACGCAAGTTGAGCTTGCGCAAGTGCGTTATCGCATGTCTCGCTTGGTTAGGGCTTGGAGTCACTTAGAGCGACAGCGTGGTGGTATTGGTGTGCGCGGTGGGCCTGGTGAAACGCAGATGGAGTTGGATCGCCGTATGTTGGCCACCAAGGCGAAGCGTTTAGAGAACGAGCTTGAAAAACTGCAGCGCCAACAAAGAACCCAAAGAAGGGCTCGAAATCGCAAAGACGTATTTTCGGTTTCTTTGGTTGGTTATACCAATGCTGGTAAATCCACCTTATTTAATGCCCTAACAAAAGCAGGGACTTATGCGGCCGATCAGCTGTTTGCCACCCTAGATACCACCTCCAGAAAAGTCCATTTGGACGGGGTTGGGTCAATTGTGGTCTCTGATACGGTGGGATTTATCCGGGAATTGCCCCACCAGCTGGTAGAGGCATTTAGGGCTACTTTGGATGAAACCATCCATGCAGACCTGATTTTGCATGTTATCGATGCTTGCAGCCCTGTAGCCAGGGAGCAAAAGGCAGAAGTTGAGGCTGTTTTGGCGGAAATTGGGGCTGATGATATCCCTCGAATCGAGATCATGAATAAGATCGACCAGATGCCGCAAACCTTCACTCGAGGGGCCGTTTTAGAGCGTGACGGGCAAGGTTTTCCAAGCCAGGTTTTCCTGTCAGCCAAGACGGGCTTAGGGCTTGATTTACTCCGCTCGGCCCTGGCCGAATGCTCCCAAATGACTGATAGAATAAGGGTCGAGCACAACCGTGCCAAGAAGCAATTGGCCCCGGATGAGTTTTTAGAACCTTTACCTGAACGACCAGAAACTTCTGAATTTAATCCGATTGCCAACCGAAGCTATTTTTCTAATGACGCGTAAATTTCTCGACCTTTTCTCGGTGAATGATCCAGGGTGGGGCAATAGCCACAATGCCGGTGGATCTAAAGATGCCAAAGACGGGCAGGGAAGTGATCAAGCTCCAAAAGCGGATCCTGAAACCAATAAGCCTGTAGAGGTTCAGCCAAACCAGCCGACAAATCCAGTTAATAAGCCAGACGGCCCGCCAGACTTGGATGAATTGTGGCGCGATTTCAATGACAGAATTGCCGGTATCTTTGGCGGTAAGAAGAAGCCAGGCGCAACTAGCAATCCTTCGAGTAGGCCGGTCAATAAGCCAAGCAGTACTGACATTCCCCCGCCTTCACAACGCAGCAATGGAAGCGGCGGTAATGGTGGCAGCAATGGCGGCATGAATACGCCGAACTTTAATTTCAGCAATCCATTTGGCTCTAAGGCAAGTTTCCTGATCGCTGGAGCGATTGTTTTCTTTATGTGGGTATGCAGTGGCTTCTTCATTATCCAAGAAGGTCAGGCAGGCGTTATTCTCACTTTTGGTAAGTATGACTACACCGCAAAGCCAGGTATTAACTGGCGTATGCCATGGCCGATTCAGTCTGAAGAGACGGTGAACTTATCCGGCGTGCGCTCTGTAGAAGTGGGCCGCCCCGTATTAATTAAGGCTACCAACCAAAAAGATTCTTCAATGCTCACTGAAGATGAAAATATCATTGACGTGCGCTTTGCTGTGCAATATCGCCTGAAAGATCCTACCGATTATTTATTTAATAACCGTGATCCAGATGCAGCAGTAGTCCAAGCTGCCGAAACGGCTGTACGTGAAATCGTTGCTCGTAGCAAGATGGACACTGTTCTGTATGAAGGTCGCGAAAAGATTGGTATTGATTTAGCGAACTCTATTCAGAAGATTTTGGATAGTTATAAAACGGGTATTTATGTAACCAGCGTGACCGTACAAAATGTCCAACCTCCTGAACAAGTTCAAGCTGCGTTTGATGATGCGGTTAAAGCGGGTCAAGATCAAGAGCGTCTAAAGAGTGAAGGTCAGGCTTATGCCAACGACATTATTCCGCGCGCCAAAGGTACTGCTGCTCGCCTCATTCAAGAAGCTGAGGGCTATAAAGCCCGTGTGGTGGCTACTGCAGAGGGCGATGCCACACGCTTTAAGCAGATCCTTGTTGAATACGCAAAGGCACCTCAAGTCACTCGTGATCGTATGTATATCGATAGCATGCGCGAGATGTACAACAACGTTACCAAGATCTTGGTTGATACAACCAAGAGCAATAGCTTGCTTTATCTCCCGCTCGATAAGATTGTTGCTCAGGTAAGTGCTGAAAGTGCACAAGTTGCCAGTGGACAAGCTACCCCAACTACAAGCACTCCAACTGGCAGCGTAACGGTAGGTGGTGCAACGGGTGCAAATACAAATCCTAATGGCTCTACTTCCAGTGCTACTCCTGTAGCGCCAGTAACGAATAGCGCCGCAGATAAACGCGATGGTCTCCGCAGTCGTGATCGGGAGTCCAGATAATGAATGCCAATCGTTTAATTGCTGCAGGTATCGGCTTCATTGTGCTGATCTATGTTCTATCTTCAAGCGTCTTTGTAGTTGATCAGCGTAAGTTTGCTGTGGTGTTCTCATTCGGGCAGATTGTGCGCGTGATTGAAAAGCCAGGTATTCAGGTCAAGCTTCCAGCCCCATTTGAAAGCGTCCGCTTCTTTGATCGTCGCATTTTGACAATCGATAATCCAGAAGCAGAGCGCTTCATTACTGCCGAGAAGAAAAACTTATTGGTAGATTCTTATGTGAAGTGGCGCATTGTCGATCCTCGTAAGTTCTTCATTAGCTTTAAGGGTGATGAGCGCTTGGCGCAAGATCGCTTAACCCAGTTAGTGCGCTCTGCTCTAAATGAAGAGTTCACTAAGCGTACCGTTCGTGAGTTGATCTCCGATCAGCGTGAAGAAGTGATGCAAGGTATTCGCAAGAAGGTTGCAGATGATGCATCTGATATTGGCGTAGAGATTGTGGATGTGCGCCTAAAGCGCGTTGATCTCTTGGCGGAAATTAGTGATTCTGTTTATCGCCGCATGGAAGCAGAGCGTAAGCGCGTTGCGAACGAGTTGCGATCAATGGGCGCTGCAGAGTCTGACAAGATTCGCGCAAATGCAGAACGTCAACGCGATACGATCTTGGCAGAAGCCTATCGTGATGCTCAGAAGATTAAGGGTGCAGGGGATGCGAAAGCGACCGCACTCTATGCAGAAGCATTTGGGCGCGATCCTCAGTTCGCTCAGTTCTATCAAAGCCTAGAAGCTTACAGAAGCTCTTTCAAAGATAAGAAGGACATCATGGTAGTTGAGCCGAATGGTGAGTTCTTTAAGTTCTTGCACAAAAAATAAGAAAGCGAATAGTCCCAATCATGAATCGCTGGTTACTTCCTGAAGATATTGCAGACGTTTTGCCTGCTGAGGCTCGCAAGGTTGAGTCTTTGCGCCGTGCCGTCCTGGATTTGTATCAGTCATATGGCTACGAGTTGGTGGCTCCTCCTATTTTGGAGTTCTTAGATTCTTTATTGACGGGCACAGGCTCAGATCTCAATCTGCAAACATTTAAGTTGGTGGATCAGTTGTCTGGTCGCACTTTAGGTTTGCGCGCTGATATGACTCCGCAAGTCGCTCGTATTGATGCGCACCTATTGAATCGCGCTGGTATCACCCGTCTGTGTTATGCCGGCTCTGTAGCACACGCTCGCACGCCAGTAGGTAGCTCAGCGCGTGAGGAGTTACAACTTGGTGCCGAGATTTACGGTTGCGCAACCTGGGAAGCCGATCTAGAGGCGATCACTTTACTGCTCAAAACACTTTCTATTGCTGGTTTAGAGAGGGTTTACCTAGATTTGTCACACGCTGGTATTTTGGCGGGAATCTTGGATGGCCAGAACTTAGACAAAGAAACGATTGAAGCTTTGTACGGCTTACTACAAAGTAAAGATCGCCCTCGCTTAAGTCAGTGGGCAACTTGCTTGCCAGCAAATGTTGCGCAAGCACTAATGGCTTTGACTGAGTTGAACGGTCCTTGTGCTGCAGTATTGGTTCAAGCTAAGAAAGTATTACCTAAACATGCAGCGATTGACCAAGCTTTAGCGGATCTCGAGCGTTTAGTGTCTGCGGCAGCAAAGTTGTCTAACCATTTAGAGCTCAGTATTGACCTAGCTGATTTGCGTGGTTACCAGTATCACAGCGGCGTTATGTTTGCTGCTTATGTTGAGCAGTTGCCACAACCTATCGCCAGAGGTGGTCGTTATGACCATGTTGGTCAGGCCTTTGGTCGCCCGCGTCCGGCAACTGGCTTTTCTTTGGACCTATTAACTTTAGCCAATTTATCGCCATTGAACGTGCGCAAGCTGGCGATCTCAGCCCCTTGGGTCGACGATGCTGAATTGAACAAGGTAATCACCAGCCTGAGAAGTCAGGGTGAGGTAGTAATACAGATTCCAGTGGGTACTTCAGTAGAGGCTGCTGAATATGAATGTGATCGAGAGTTGGTTAAGCAAGGCAACTCTTGGGAAGTAAAGAAAAAGTAGAGCAATACATTTGGCATTAAGCAGTTAACTTATTTTGTAATTATCTTTTTGGATTTCATTATGTCTTCAACGCAGCAAACTAAAGGTCGTAACGTAGTTGTCATTGGCACCCAGTGGGGTGATGAAGGCAAAGGTAAGGTGGTGGATTGGTTGACTGATCATGCGCAAGCTGTGGTTCGTTTCCAAGGCGGCCATAATGCAGGCCACACCCTCATCATCGGCGATAAGAAGACTATTTTGCGTTTGATTCCCTCTGGAATCATGCATAAAAATGTAATCTGCTACATCGGTAATGGTGTAGTGCTCTCACCAGAGGCGCTCTTTAAAGAAATTGGCGAGCTTGAGTCTGCTGGTTTGGATGTCCAATCTCGTTTGAAGATTTCAGAGGCAACTACGTTGATTCTGCCGTATCACGTAGCAATTGATCATGCGCGTGAGAAGAAGCGTGGTGAGGCAAAGATTGGCACCACTGGTCGTGGCATTGGTCCAGCATACGAAGACAAAGTAGCTCGTCGTGCATTACGCGTACAAGACTTGTTCTACCCAGAAAAATTTGCCGAGCAATTGCGTGAGAACTTGGAGTATCACAATTTCATGCTCACTAATTACTATGGCGCTGAGCCAGTAAATTATGAAAAAACTTTGGCTGATGCAATGTCTTATGCGGAGCGTCTCAAGCCAATGGTGGTAGACGTCTCTAGCGCCTTATATGCTGCAGAGCAGTCTGGCCAAAATTTGTTATTCGAAGGTGCGCAGGGCACTCTGCTTGATATCGATCACGGTACTTATCCGTATGTCACTTCCAGTAACTGTGTAGCAGGTAATGCTGCCGCTGGTTCTGGTGTTGGCCCTGATTCTTTGCAATATATCTTAGGCATTACTAAGGCTTACTGCACACGTGTTGGCGCAGGTCCATTCCCAAGTGAGCTCTATGATCATGACAACCCAGCTAAGCAAGATCCGGTTGGTGTGCGTTTGGCTGAAGTGGGTAAAGAATTTGGCTCTGTAACTGGCCGCCCACGCCGCACTGGTTGGTTGGACGCTGCTGCATTGAAGCGCTCCATTCAGATCAATGGCTTGTCTGGCCTTTGCATCACTAAGTTGGATGTACTAGATGGTTTTGAAACAATCCGTTTATGTGTTGGCTATCACTTGGATGGTCAAAAATTGGATGTATTGCCACGCGGCGCAGAATCTGTAGCCCGTTGCCAGCCAATCTATGAGGATTTTCCGGGCTGGAAGGGTACAACCTTCGGTATTCGTGAGTGGGACAAATTGCCAGCGGAAGCTCAAAAGTTCCTGCGTCGTATTGAAGAGGTTGCCGGCAAGCCAATCGCCATGGTGTCTACAGGCCCAGAGCGTGATGAAACCATCCTCCTCCAGCACCCTTTTCAGGATTAATGGAAAATATTTCACAATTCATTAATTACGTAACCAACCCTATTTATTCACTTTTTTGTTTAAGAAGATAACAACATGACTGCGCGTACTACCTGCAATAGCCTTCAAGTGGCAACCCCTTTATATCGCTTTATCGAAGACAAAGTACTTCCGGGTACCGGTATTAAGAGTGCCGACTTTTGGAAAGGCTTTGATGAAATCGTTAAGGACTTAACTCCAAAAAATGAAGCATTGCTTGCTAAGCGCGATCGCATTCAATTGGATTTAGACAAATGGCACCAAGCTAACCCGGGCCCAATCAAAGATATGCCTGCATATCGCCAGTTTTTGAAAGAGATTGATTACTTAGTTGACGTTCCAGGAAAAATTACTGCAACTACTAAGAATGTGGATGACGAGTTAGCGCTCCAAGCCGGTCCGCAATTGGTTGTTCCGGTGCTTAATGCCCGTTATGCATTAAATGCTGCTAATGCACGTTGGGGTTCTTTGTACGATGCCCTTTACGGTACAGATGTGTTGTCTGAAGAAGATGGCGCTACCAAGACTGGTGCTTACAACCCAATTCGTGGCGCAAAGGTAGTTGCTTATGCCCGTAACTTCTTAGACCAAGCTGCTCCATTGGCTAAAGGTTCACACCGCGATTCAGTAGCTTACACAGTAGATGGTAATAAGTTATCCGTTAAATTAAAAGACGGTACTTCCATTGGCTTGGCTGATGAGAAGCAGTTCGTTGGCTACCAAGGTGATGCAGCGGCTCCAAGCTCTATCTTGCTACGCAATAACGGGGTACACATTGATATCGAAATCAATAAGAGCAAAACCATTGGCGCTAGTGATCCTGCTGGTATTAATGACGTTGTGCTCGAGGCGGCTCTCTCTACTATTTTGGACTTGGAAGACTCTATTGCCGCAGTTGATGGCGATGATAAGGTTCTTGCTTATGAAAACTGGTTAGGAATTTTGAAGGGTACGTTGGTTGAGGAAGTGAAGAAGGGCGACAAGACTATTACTCGCTCTCTGAATCCAGATCGTAAGTACAAAGCCGGTATTGGCGCTGTTGATGCAAAAGATGGCATCGTGACATTACATGGCCGCTCACTCTTGTTCCTCCGAAACGTTGGTCACTTAATGACTAACCCAGCCATCATCACTGGTGATGGCAAAGAAATCTACGAAGGTATCTTGGATGCAGTAGTGACTGTATTGATCGCTTTGTATGACATCAATCGTCCAGCAAGCCAAGCGATTGGTAACACACGCAAGGGGTCTGTATATATCGTTAAGCCAAAAATGCATAGCCCAGAAGAAGTGGCTTTTGCTGGCGAACTCTTTGGTCGTGTTGAGAAATTACTCGGTTTACCAGCTGATACTGTAAAGCTCGGCATCATGGATGAAGAGCGTCGTATGAGTGCCAACATCAAGGCGGCAATTGCGGCTGCTGGAGCCCGTGTAGCCTTTATTAATACTGGCTTCTTGGATCGCACTGGTGATGAGATGCACACAGCGATGTATGCAGGTCCAATGATGCGCAAAGGCGATATGAAAACCAGCAAGTGGTTATCTGCTTATGAGCGTCGCAACGTATTTGCAGGTTTGGATTGTGGCTTACGTGGTCGCGCTCAAATCGGTAAAGGGATGTGGGCAATGCCAGACATGATGAAAGCCATGGTTGAGCAGAAGATTGTTCACCCTAAAGCAGGTGCAAACACTGCTTGGGTGCCATCTCCAACAGCTGCTACCTTGCACGCGCTTCACTACCATCAAGTAAACGTAGCTGAACTCCAAAAGGAAATGGAAAAGCTCGATACTGCTGCTGAAGCTGAAGCATTGATCAATGATTTGTTGACTATTCCGGTTGTGGAAAAGGCTAACTGGTCTAAAGAAGAGATTCAGCAAGAGTTAGATAACAACTGCCAAGGTATCTTGGGTTATGTCGTTCGCTGGATTGATCAAGGCGTTGGTTGCTCTAAGGTGCCTGATATTCATAACGTAGGTTTGATGGAAGACCGCGCAACTTTGCGTATCTCAAGTCAACATATTGCTAACTGGCTACTCAATGGCATCGTGACTGCTGACCAAGTGAACGAGAGTTTGCAGCGTATGGCTAAGGTAGTAGATGGTCAGAATGCTGGCGATGCTTTGTATCAGCCAATGATGCCTAACTACCAAGATTCCTATGCTTATAAAGCAGCTAGTGATTTGATTTTCAAAGGTCTTGAGCAGCCTAACGGTTACACAGAGCCTTTGTTGCATGCTTGGCGTTTAGAAGTAAAGAAAGCTCACGCTAAGTAATTTAGCCGACGTTCTTGATAAGGATGGATTTGCTCAAAAAGCAAATCCATTTTTTATTGGTCGCAACTTATTGACTATTGAGTATGTTCGGATTTCTAAACCTCTTTACCAAATCCCATTCTCAGTTTCCATTTCAATTCAATGATGGAGGCAGGGAGAAGGCTGGTTTTAAAGGTGGAGCAGGAGACTGCGTTGTGAGATCTATTGCGATTGCCGCAAATCTTCCCTATATGCAAGTGTATGAAGATTTGAGACTTGCAAATGAGAGCTATGCCCAGCTCAAGAATGATCGGCTCGCTAAGCGGCTCAACATGAAAGGCTCCTCTCCTAGGAATGGTAATCATCGCAACGTCTTTCATGATTACATTTTGGCTCAAGGCTTTGAATGGGTGCCGACAATGAAGGTGGGCGCAGGCTGCCAGGTTCACCTACGTCCCGATGAGCTGCCTAACGGGGTCTTAATTGCTAAAGTTTCCAAACACCTCACTGCAATTATGGACGGAGTCATTCACGATACGCACAACCCTTCTAGGGGCGGGACTCGCTGCGTATATGGCTACTACCTTAAGAAGCGTTAGGATCTCTTTGGTGGTGTTTTAGATTCCAAGCAGCCTTATATGTACTTGTCATGCTAATCATGACTGAGGTAGTCCATGCCATCGCAAATAATCCTGAGAAGGAGATGAAGAAGGCAAGACTTTTCCATCCAGCTGGCAAGATATCCTCAATAAAACCGATGGTTGTATAGCAACTTCCGACAAATATCATGGCTTTAATGCCATCTTCAATTAAATTGAGCTCCAGGATATAAATTGTCCAAATGATGATTTCTGTCAGATGAATTAAGGCAATAAAGAAAAAGGTGAAGTAGAAGTGAAAAAATACACGGTTGTATTGCCTTACCTTGAGGTTGCCATTGGTTAATCTTTCGAAGCGCAACATGATGAAGTTAATTGCGCTGCCGTGAAAGAGGAGAATCAAGATGAGGCCGAATATGCCATATAGAGCGTCTCTAAGCAGTGGCAGCAGCGGAATGCCCGCTAGATTTGTTTGGCTTATTAGGTTGAGGGTGGTGGACATATATTTAAGGAGGTTGTGGTCGCATCAAGGAAAGCAATTTTCCCTATCAGGGTTGATAATGTCATATTGAATAACCCAAGTAAAGTAGCCCTTGAATAACGCCCCCCATACTGCTGAAACCAAGAAGCGAGAGCGCTTCTTTTTGTTTTCATTGGCGGGTATTCAGTTCACCCACATCTTAGATTTCATGATCATGATGCCATTGGGCCCAGATTTCATTCGGGAGCTCAATATCAATACGCATCAGTTTGGTTTATTGCTCTCTTCTTATACTTTTGCTGCTGCGATCGCGGGTGTATTTGCCACGTATTACATTGATCGGTTCGAGAGAAGGCAATTGCTTTTGCGCCTCTACGTTTGTTTCATTATCGCTACGATTGCCTGTGGTTTTGCTCCCAACTATCACATGCTATTTATCGCTCGCGCATGCGCTGGCGCATTTGGTGGAATATTGGGATCATTGGTGCAGACAATAGTGGCCGATTCCATTCCTTTTGAGCGCAGAGGGAAGGCCCTGGGTACGGTCATGGCTGCTTTCTCGGTATCTACTGTAGCTGGAGTGCCATTAAGTTTGTACTTGGCTAACAACATTAGCTTTCTAGGCTGGCGCGCTCCGTTCATGTTTATCGGTCTTATCTCTATATTGATTCTATTCATTGGGTATCGCTATATCCCTAAGATTTCTGGTCACCTAGATCACGTCAGAGAGGGTAGTCGCTTCAGGCAAATCTATGACATAGTCATAGCGCATGAACATGCGCGTGCCTTTGTATTTATGGGGCTCATTATGATTACTGGGTTCTCCGTGATTCCTTATATTGCCCTTTATCTGACCTCCAATATCGGCGTTGCAAATTCTTACATTTCGCTAATTTACCTATGTGGTGGCATTGCCACCCTAATGAGCTCGAGGGTGATTGGTCATATGGCTGATAAGTATGGCAAAGTGCGTGTCTTTAGGGTTCTGGCAATTGTGAGCTTGATCCCATTGTTAGTAACAACGAATCTTGTGCCAGTTCCCCTTTGGGTGGTTTTGATTAACTCCACGGCATTTTTTATCCTCATTTCAGGGCGTATGATCCCGGCAATGGCTATTGTGAGTCAGCTTGTGGAGCCAAAGATTAGAGGAACCTTTATGAGCTTAGTGGGCTCGACTCAGATGTTGGCTTCTGGTATTGCATCTGTATTGGCGGGCTTGATTGTCACCATCACACCGGACGGTAAGATGGAGCACTACAACCTAGTTGGTTACGGTGCTGCAATGTGTGGGTTGCTCACATTCTGGCTGGTAGGATATATTCACACTGATACAAAAAAAGCATAAGAACAAAAGAATAAAGAAAAGAGCATAAAAGGAGATCTCATGATTGAATTTAAAAAACCTGACGGACAAGCTTTAAACGGATACTTGGTTGAGCCTATTGATAACGCAAATGCCCCTGGCATTGTTGTTATTCAAGAGTGGTGGGGTTTGGATGATGAAGTAAAGGCTGTTGCAGATCGCTTTGCTAAAGCAGGATATCGGGCATTGGTTCCTGATTTATATCGTGGCAAATTGGCTCTCGAGGCGAATGAGGCAGAGCATTTAATGGGCGACCTAAATTTTGGCGATGCTGCTGGTCAAGACATTCGAGGTGCTGTCCAATATTTAAAAGCGACCGGCAGCGCGAAAGTTGTGGTAACTGGGTTTTGTATGGGTGGCGCTTTAACTGTACTTGCAGCATGCAACGTCCCAGAATTAGATGCCTCTATTGTTTGGTATGGCAATCCCCCTCTTGAGTATGTGAACGCGGAGGCTATTACTAAACCGATGCTAGGTCACTGGGCCTTGCACGATGAGTTCTTCTCGATCGCAGGCGTAGATCAATTGGAAGAGAAACTCAAAAAAGCGGGTGTGAATTATGAATTTCATCGCTATGACACTAAGCATGCCTTTGCAAATCCCAAATCAGATTCCCGCGGCTTAGCTCCTTTAGAGTACAACGCCGAAGCGGCGCAGCTTGCTTGGGATCGTACGATTCAATTTTTACAAAAATATATTAATAAGTAGGCTTTATGAATACTCGACGTGAAGACGCATTCTTTAATTGGATATACAAGAAGAGTAATATCCAAATTCTTTTAATGCTCATTTTATTCTTCGTCACACTATTAGATATATTGCCGCGCTTACTGCAAACAATTCACTTGTTTGCCCCAACTCAGGATAGTACTCGTTTAGGTTTAGGGCTCTTCGGGTCAATCATCACTTTAAGTGGTTTATTAATCGGTTTTTTACTGAATCAAGCGCAAACTAATTTTAGAGAAGTGCAAACGCTGGTTTCTCAGGAAGCAGGGCGTATTAATAACTTAGATCGCTTATTAACTCGTTTTGGTGATCCAGCTATAGCGCCTATTCGTGCAGAGCTATTTGAGTATATGAATTCCATCGTCAATGATGAATGGGCGCTCTTGCAAAAAGGCGAGGGTAGCCCTAAGACGCACATGCTTTGGCGTGGTATTTCTCGCAAGCTGATGTCTATCGAGCCCCAGACTAACCGTCAGACGGCAATGTATACCGACATCATTAAAAAGTCCGAAGAGGTTGCTGAGAGTAGGGAGGCTCGTATTGAGCGCTCGACCATTCGCTTACCCGGATTGTTTTGGGTTGTTATTCTGATTTGTATGTTTGCGCTCATGGGAACGAATACTTTGTTCTTGCCGTCAGACTCCTTTTTCTTTGGCCTCAAGATACTGCCAATCACTATGGGGGCATTAATTTCGCTATTGGTGATAACCGATCAGCCATTTAAGGGTCAGAATTCAGTTCAGCCAGACTCTTTCTATAAAATTATTGAATCCATTAAAACTCGTAAAGAGTAATATTTTCTTGAATCACTATGCACCTATTTGCTGAAAACCTTGCGGTAGAGATTTCTACCTATTACCGTAACTTAGCCTTAGGCCATGGCGTTGTTCCAAAGGTATTCACTTTGGTAAACGGCGAGGGGGATCAATACCTCTTTTTTATCGATGATCTGCCTATGGCTGGTGATGATGAGCAGAATCAATTTCTTGCATATATCGTGCAGGCACATGAGGCGGTTTGCTATGCCCGAGGTACTTTAGTTATTGTTGATAAGAGGCAGCAATTTATTGAGTTTGCAGTTATTGATCGAGATGATGCACAAGCAATCGTCTGCTCGGCAGAGCTCACCAGAGATATGGACGATAAGCCGATTGGCTTGGGCGAATTTGATAAGACTTTGGTGAAGAAGGGCTCAATTATTTTTGGCTCACTCTTCGCGCCCATTCAGCTATCGGATGAAAAAATCGAGGATTTTGAAAGCCTCTGGCTAGAAATGAAAGCCAAAATCCTGCACCGCTCAATGGGGCTTTAATTTCTTCCTCAGAAATTTACGGGAAGTTGCTTCAATCGCAAAAGATCCAACTAAGGCGATCATTAAAGCAATTGCACTATTCGGCGCTGTCTCGATCACATTCACAAATAAGGTAGTAAACAAACTTAGGTTAATGACAATTGCCGCCCAGAGTGGCCAAAGCTTGGCACCCGTTTGATTTCGTACGCGAATGTGTCCATAAGTAATAGCAGCGTAGACCAATAAAAAAGCAAGGCTGGCCATTTTGCCAACAACATCTAATGGAAATGCGATTACTAAGGCAATTACCAAGAGCGCTGATATGGTTAAGGCACGAAACTCTGTATTTAAGACCTCGTCACTTAAGGCCTTTGAGACCGAACTCTTGCGCGTCATATCGGCTGCAATATTAGATGCGGCAAAGATGGTAGCGTTCAGTGCAGCTGCGCAGGCTAGAAGCGCTGATGCTCCAATCACAATAAAGCCTGCTTTACCAGCTACGATTTGGGCTGCGTCGGCTAATACGTGACCGCTGTACAGTGCAATTTGGGCGGGGGTAAGTAGCAGTATTACTGCGGTACTGACTAGTACATAGGCAATCGTTACCAAAATCAGTGCCGAGAACATAGCAAGGGGTAGTTCTTTGTGGGGTGCATGCATAGCATTGGAGGAGTTGGTCACAACCCCAAAGCCTTGGTAGTTGATATACAGGATGCCGGTAGCAATCGCTATCCCATTGATAGACCAACTCGACATTTCGAATGCACCAACATCAGCCACATGAATGCCCTCAGCAGAAAATAGTAAAAGCGCAAGCGTCACAAATCCAATAGCTAGTGTCTCTGCTGTACCAACGATATCGGTGCCCAACAAGTTAATGCCGGCGCAAAAAATGACTATGCCTGCACCGATAAGCTTGATTTCGAAAGGGGATAGCTTGCCACCCAGTAAGGTATTTGCGTATTCGGAGAACCCAGCAGCATAGAGTGCAGCTGCAATCAGATAGGCAATGTATTGAAATATATTCAGGCCACCAGAGAGAACGCCGGGCCCAAAGCTCATTACCGTAAACGTCGCGGCACCCCCACTGCTCGGAAAAGTGGCGCCCAATTTAGCGTATGAGTAGACCGAGAAAGAGGCGGCAATAGCCCCCAATAGAAATGCCAGGGGAATGTGTGACCCAGCGTGAGCACTAGCGGTGCCTAAAAGGGAAAACAACCCAGCACCCATCATTCCGCCGATGCCGAGAGCAGTAGCAGAAAAGAGGCTAATGCCTTTGGCATTCTTACTCTCTTTTTTGAGTAGGGAGGGATTCAGTTGATTGGTCAATGTGGCGCAAACTTGTTAGTAAGTACCCTATATTAAAGCTATTTAGGGTTATACAGAGCTATATAGCTGAATAGTCAATGGCATAATTTTGAACAATAACTATCAGAGGGTATTTCTGTGAAAAAGATCAGCCGCACTTTCATCTCTAAATCCATTGCCACTCTTGTGATGTGCTCCGCTCCATTGTTCGCCTCGGCAGATGTTGTGGTCCTAAAGGCTGCAAACATCATCACTATGGATGAAAAGAATCCACGCGCAGAGGCGATTGCTTTTGACACAGATACCAAGAAAATTACTGCGGTTGGATCTCTCAAGGATGTTCGCGCTTCCGCTCCTAACGCAACTGTCAAAGATTTGGGGACAACGGTATTGATGCCGGGTTTTATTGACCCACATAACCACCCAATTCTTTCTGGAATCACAACGCAGTCGCCATCATTTTGGATCGCGCCATATGTTGGTTATAAAACGTGGGCAGATGTTCAGAAAAAAATTCAGAAGGAAGATAAAGCAGCGCCGGCTGGTAAGCCCCTGGTATTTAACGGCATTGATCGTCTCTTGCAGCAGGCGCCAGCGCCTACTCGTGATATTTTAGACAGGCTTACTCCAAGTGGTCGACCAATTTTGGTGATTGATAACTCTGGTCATGCGGTGTATTTCAATACTGCAGTGATCAAGATCTTGGGTTGGAAGGATGGCAAACCTCCCGCTGATCCGGTTGGCGGAAGTTATGGCAGAAATCCAGATGGCACCTCAAATGGAATTGCAAATGAAGCTGCTGCACTAGCTGCAGTGGTCGGCCCAATTTTGCCAAAGGCCGTCCCCCACATCCTCCTGTCTACCGCTAAATGGTATGCCTACATGGCATCTTTAGGGGTCACCTCCACTTCAGAGCACACCTATAACTCAGGTATGTATAAGGGTTATCAAGCGCTTGCTTCAGTTCCTGATACTCCTTTGAGATTGCATGTTTACCACATGGCGATTGATGCTGACGCAGGTGATCAGGCGACATGGTCAGATCCCAGTTTGGTTCGTAAAAACGGGATTAAGCTTTGGGCTGATGGCACGCCTTGGCTGGGAACAGTGGCACAAAGCTTTCCTTATTTAGAAAACTCGACCACTAAGAATGCTCAAATCATTATCGGGCCACTTGGTGAAAAGGGGATGAACTACACACGTTTACAGCTTGACCAAATGTTGGATAAATACGCTCCAATGGGTTATCAAATGGCCTTCCACTGTAATGGTGACGTAGGATTTGATGTGGTGCTAGATGCTTATGAGCGTGCCCTGAATACACACAATCTCATCGGCACAGATCACCGCTGGCGTGTCGAGCATTTGGGTTCAGCTCGTGCCGACCAGTTCCAGCGTGCAGAAAAGCTTGGCGTGACCATTTCTTTAGCCCCATTCCAATATATTTATTGGGGTGATTTACTGGATGGCACGATGTTTAAGTCCGAGTACGGATCGCAATGGCAGCGAGCTGGTGATGGTATGAAAATGAAAACACGCACCACATTTCATAACGATGGCTCTGTTTCGCCGCCAGATACCTTAAGAAACATTGCGCGCATGGTGACTCGTACAACTGACTCTGGCAAAGTCCATGGTGCTAATCAGGCGGTCACTCTAGATCAGGCGCTTAAAGCATCCACCATTAACGGGGCATATCAGTTAAAGCGCGAGAAAGATATTGGATCGCTTGAAGTTGGTAAGTTTGCCGACTTGGTAGAACTTTCAGCAGACATTACCGCTGTGAAGCCTAACGAGATTCTCGAGAAGGTCAAGGTTAAAGGCACATGGCTTGGGGGCAAGAAAATCGACACCACCAAGTTCATTGAGCAAATTTCTGCGATTGATCCTACTGAACACCAGGGTATGGGTACTGCAGCTCTGAAAAATGCTCATACCCATTAATTAGCATTCATTGCCGATTGAAAGAAAGCCGCCTTCGGGCGGTTTTTCTTTGGGAATACAGTATCGCGCCTGTTGAAAAAAGGGCTTTGGGCCCCATATAGGACTTTGTAGGTGTATTTGGTGCCCAGGAAGGGACTCGAACCCCCACAACCTTACGATCGCCAGCACCTGAAGCTGGTGCGTCTACCAATTTCGCCACCTGGGCATACCTCTATTATAGGGGGATGGGCGTTTTTAGGCATTTTGAACCCCATTTTGGCTTTTTCCCTTCAGACTTGGTGGTTTGATACAGTAGCCTTATTCATAACAAAAATAGATATCAGTAGATATATACAGGGCATGTATTGCCGAAGGAATTAAATGCGTAAAGCAAAAGACTTGGTGCCACGTGAGGCTGACCGCTTAGGAACAGTTCAAGGGCATCGAGATGGATTTGGATTTGTTATTCCCGATGATGGTGGCGAAGATATCTTTCTCTCTGAAAGGGAAATGTCACGCGTCATGCACGGTGACAGAGTCAATGTCAGAGTATTAGGAACCGATCGACGTGGCCGTCCAGAAGGGCAGATCGTCGAGGTGGTGCTGCACGCCAATAAAGTAGTGATTGGCCGCCTCTTAAATGAAAATGGTGTGCTGATTGTTGCGCCTGAAGATAAGCGCATTGGTCATGACATTCTCATTCCGCCTAAGGGGCAGGGCAACGCTAAATTAGGTCAAGTGGTTAGTGTGGAGATCATTGATTACCCAGATAGTTATCGTCAAGCAGTTGGTCGCGTGGTCGAAGTCTTGGGTGAGATTGATGATCCCGGTATGGAAATCGAAATTGCCGTGCGCAAGTACGGCGTTCCCCATGAATTCTCTGCGGCTGCCATGAAAGAAGCGGCAGCATTGCCAGATACAGTCCAGCAATCCGATTTAGAAGGTCGTGTTGATCTACGTGACATACCTTTAGTCACTATTGATGGTGCTGATGCGCGTGACTTTGATGATGCCGTCTATTGTGAGCCCGTCATGTATGGTCAGACTAAGGCTTGGCGTTTGATTGTGGCGATTGCCGATGTGTCTCATTACGTTAAGCCAGGCCAGCCTTTGGATGACGAAGGTTTATTGCGTGCTACTTCAGTGTATTTCCCAAGACGCGTTATTCCGATGTTGCCTGAGAAGATCTCTAACGGTCTTTGTTCTCTTAATCCTGGCGTAGACCGTCTATGTATGGTTTGCGACTCGGTTGTCGATAACAATGGCATTGTTTTGGCTTACCAGTTTTATCCAGCGGTAATGCATTCAGCACAGCGCTTTACTTACGATACTGTTTGGGAGATTCTTTCTAATAGTAAGGGTCCAGAAGCAACTCGCTTTGCTCAGTTCCGTCCGTTGCTGGGTAACCTATATTCGCTTTATAAAATTCTGTTGGCCGCTCGCGAGAAGCGGGGCGCGATTGAGTTTGAAACTACCGAGACTCAAATTATTAGTAATGAGCTTGGCAAGATTCTGCGCATTGAGCCACGCCTCCGTAATGATGCGCATCGCTTAATTGAAGAGTGCATGTTAACTGCCAACGTTTGTGCGGCAGACTTCATTGAGAAAAATAAGCGCCTTAGCCTGTATCGTGTTCACGGTGAGCCATCGGAAGAGAAGTTGGTGACATTACGACAAGTTCTCAGAACTTCTGGCTTGTCATTGGGCGGCGGCGATAAGCCCAAGCCACGTGATTACGCTAAATTAATGCGTGAAATTAAAGAGCGACCTGATGCCAATATGCTGCAGTCGGTGGTATTGCGCTCGATGCAGCAGGCGATGTACCAGCCGGATAACGAAGGCCACTTTGGTTTGGCTTATCCAGCGTATTCTCATTTCACGAGCCCGATCCGCCGTTATCCTGATTTGCTAACGCATCGCGTGATCAAGTCGATCCTACAGAAAAAACCATACGTACCCGTATTGCCTCCTAAGGTTCCACTCAACCTCACCTTGCCGCGTAAGGGCAAAGGTCGTGAGAATGCAGTCAATGCCAAGAAATCCCAAAGTGATGCTAAAGCAGGGGCAGCCAAAGGCACCAAGCCACCTAAAGGGGCTAATGCAGCGTTACCAATCTGGGGTCAGTTAGGCGTTCATTGCTCATCCAATGAGCGTCGTGCTGATGAAGCTTCACGTGATGTAGAGGCTTGGTTGAAGTGTTACTACATGCGTGACCATTTAGGTCAAGAGTATGCCGGCACAGTCACAGGCGTTGCTAACTTTGGTCTATTTATTCAACTGGAAAATTTGTTCGTTGAGGGCATGGTGCACGTCACTGAGCTTGGCGGAGATTACTTCCAATATGACGAAGCACGTCAAGAGTTGCGTGGTGAGCGTACTGGTATTCGTTATCGCTTGGGTGATCGTTTGCATGTATTGGTAAGTCGAGTTGATCTTGATGCACGCAAGATTGAATTTAGCCTTGTTAAATCCGTTGGTGCTGAGCCTGGCGGGTCGTCTAATCGTCGACAACTGATGCTAGCGAGTGACACGGGTAGACCCAATAAGAAGGCCGCCCCTCAAAGAGGTCGCTCTGACAACAAGACTCCACAAAAGCCAAGCGGCATTAATGTCAACGCAGCTAAATCTGCGGGTACATTAGGGGCCAATCAGTCTAAGAGTAAAGCTGCCCGCAAGAATGGTAAATCTGCTAAGCCAGGCAGGTCTATTGGCAAGCCAGCAGGTAGCAAGCCTCCAGTTCGGAGCACTAAAGCACGCCGTAAATAAAGATTCAATAGAAAAATAAGATCAAGAAAAAAAGATGAAGCAAATACTAGTTGGATTTCATGCAGTACAAGCGCGCTTAAGGGTAGATCCAGATAGCTTGAAGTCGGTTTACTTTGATCCTAGTCGTCGTGATAGACGTATGGGCGATTTTTTAAAGCAAGCAGAAGAGATTCTAGGCGAGCGTTTGCATGCAGCAGATGCAGAGCGTCTCCATAAGTTGACTGGGCATGATCGTCACCAGGGCGTTGTTGCTTTGGCTGAGAAAATGACGATTGCACGTACTATCACTGAAGTGGTTGAGGATGTAGAGGGCGCAAAAGAGAAGCCGCTATTCCTGGTGTTAGATGGTATTACTGATCCCCATAACTTTGGCGCTTGTTTGCGTGTTGCGGATGGCGCTGGCGTAGATGCTGTAGTGGTTCCTAAAGATCGCTCTGCATCTATTAATGCCACCGTAAGTAAAGTGTCTAGCGGCGCATCCGAGGTGATGCCGGTGATTACTGTTACGAACCTCGTTCGCAGCATGAAAGAAATGCAAGAAGCTGGCGTTTGGCTCATCGGCACCGATGACGAGGCCACCAAATCCATTTACGACATCGATCTCACGGGCTCCATTGCGATTGTGATGGGCGCCGAAGGCGAGGGCATGCGTCGCCTCACTAAAGAAAACTGTGACGAGCTCGTACGCATCCCAATGCAAGGTGTTGTATCGAGTTTGAATGTTTCTGTTGCAAGTGGCGTATGCTTGTATGAGGCATTAAGACAGCGCCTAGCAAAAGAGAATGACAAAGCTGCCAAGTAAAACAAGGAGCTTCATATGAAATGCAATATCGGACACACTGATCGCGTTCTACGAATGACTGTTGGCGTTACGCTAATGGGCTTAGCTGGTTTTGGCATTACTGGCCCTTGGGCTTGGATAGGCATTATTCCCTTATTAACAGGAATGATCGGCAATTGCCCTGCCTACTCAATACTGGGCATCAATACTGCTAAGAAGTAGTTACTTCGCTAGTAGTGCTTCCAACTTCTCAGTATCCACACAGAAGTTCCGGATCCCTTCAGCCAATTTCTCGGTGGCCATTGCATCATTGTTGAGTTGCAGTCGGAAACTAGACTCATCGAGCTTCAATGGTGTAAGGCCTTCAGCCTGCAATGCCGCCGCGGCATTGACTGGATTGAGCTTTTTCTCAATAGATGTATTGCTGTTTTGAAGTTCAGCCAAGAGCTCTGGGCTAATGGTTAAGAGGTCACACCCTGCTAGCTCTAGGATCTGGCTGGTATTGCGAAAGCTAGCACCCATGATCTCCGTAGAGATGCCAAAGTGCTTGTAGTAATGAAAGATTCTCTTTACTGAAGTCACACCAGGATCATTTGCGCCACCATTAGTGCTATCACTCCAGTTAGCGCCTAACTTCGCTTTATTCCAATCGGTGATGCGACCCACAAATGGAGAGATCAGTTTTGCATTAGCTGCGCCACATGCTGCAGCCTGCACTAAAGAGAAGAGTAGAGTCATATTGCAATGAATACCTTCCGCCTCTAATTCTTTTGCGGCAGCAATACCTTCCCATGTGCCGGCAAGCTTAATCAAAATACGATTGCGATCAATGCCATGAGATTCATAGAGGGCAATTAAATGTTTGCCTTTAGATACGGTAGCTTTTGTATTAAAAGACAAGCGGGCATCTACTTCTGTAGAAACACGACCCGGAACAATTTTCAGAATCTCTAAGCCAAAGGCAACCAAGATGTAATCCACTAAGTCAGTCGGACTCATGCCTGGGTGGGCTGCTTTGACTGACTGGACTAAATTCTGGTAATTGCTTTGTTGGGCAGCCTTCAGGATTAGGGAAGGGTTGGTCGTCGCATCCTGTGGCTGGAACGCTTGCATACGCTCAAAATCGCCTGTATCGGCCACAACGGTAGTGAGCTTCTTGAGTTGCTCGAGTTGGCTTAGTGACGAAGGGGTGCTATTCATGGGCTTACTCGCTGCTTTAGGGTGGGTTTCTGGTAGATATCATATGATAGATGGATTAATTACTCAGTTCCAGTAAAGGCATTTGATAGCTATATGAACCAAGATCAACTAAAGCAAATGGTGGGCGAAGCGGCTAGAGATGAAGTGCTTAAGCTGCCTGCAGGACAGATTTTGGGTGTTGGCACAGGCTCGACTGCCAATTGCTTCATTGATGCGCTGGCTCCTCATAAGGATCATTTTGCTTGCACCGTATCAAGTTCAAACGCCACTACCGATCGTTTACTTAAGCATGGCTTCAAAGTGCTCGATCCAAATGATGTACAGGGTCTACCAGCCTATGTCGATGGTGCAGATGAGATTGATCCAGCTGGCCACATGATCAAAGGTGGCGGAGGAGCGCTTACCAGAGAAAAAATTATTGCCTCTATGGCAAAGCAATTTATCTGTATTTGCGACTCATCTAAGCAAGTGCCTATGCTGGGTAACTTTGCATTACCGGTAGAAATCATTCCACTGGCTAAAGGCGTTGTGAGTAGAGAGTTAGAGAAGTTTGGTGGCAAAGTGACTTTGCGCTTGGCCAAGAACACCCGAGCCGATCTAAGCCAAACACCAAGCGAGCCTTTTATTACTGATAACGGTGGCTGGATCTTGGATGTGGCTGGTTTGAAGATTGCTAACCCTCTTCAGATGGAAGCGCAAATCAATCAAATTGCTGGCGTCATTACCGTCGGCTTATTTGCCAAAGAAAAAGCCGATATTCTGCTGGTAAGCAATGCTGCTGGCGTGGAACGCATAGCCCTTTAATTACAGGTTGAGATTATTTGGGTATTAAAAAACCCGACGGGGTATGCCCATCGGGTTTGTTTGCCATGGTATGCATGGCGCAGGCTCTCGGAAGGTATTTAGTTCCTTAGCCTATAAGTACATAGATGTACTTATTTAGAGTGGCTTTCGCCAATGTAGCGGGGCACCAAAACTGCCTCACCACAACTTCATCCTACGCTTATCTTTGGTAGTGTCAACACCCCAAATCAATAATTAATTAAAAGGTGTAAATATTTATTCTGCTGGTGGCACGTAACCCTGCGCCATATCAGCGCCGCCCTCAAAGAAGTACTTTTCTACTTGCTTTAAAAGGTACTGACGTGCACGTGGGTCGGCCATATTGAGGCGGTTTTCATTAATCAACATGGTTTGGTGCTTTAACCAAGCAGCCCAAGCCTCTTTGGAAACTTGATTCCAAACCTTCTTGCCTAGCTCGCCTGGAAGCGGGGCAAAATCCATTCCCTCAGCTTCTTTATTGAGTTTGATACATTGAACCATGCGTGCCATCTGTAATACCTTTCTAGTAATTCTTAAGTTGCTTGGATTTCTTATAGATCTTTAGTTAAAACCATGGACTTGCGGTCCCAGTTATAAATTTGTTTTCTCTCTTCCGGCAGATCATCTACTGATGCCCGTTTAAAGCCACGCTTTAAGAACCAGTGTTCAGTTCTGGTGGTTAGAACAAACAACTTTTTAATGCCCTCTTGTTTGGCGCGCATTTCAACACGCTTCAATAAGCGTTCGCCATCTCCGGATCCTTGAACATCAGGATCAACGGCAAGGCAAGCCAACTCACCAACACCATTTGGAAATGGGAAGAGGGCTGCGCAACCGAAGAGAACACGGTCATGCTCAATCACTGAGAAGCGTTGGATATCACGCTCAATCACATCTTGACCACGCGCTGCCAAGATGCCTTCATCTTCCAGGGGCATAGTCAATTGCAAGATGCCACCAACGTCATCTTGATTGGCCTCACGTAAGTTCTCAATATCAGATGAGGCGAGCATCATGCCAATACCATCATGGGTAAAGAGCTCTTCCAACAGCGCTCCATCTTGATTGCATGGCAGGAAATGAACGCGGCTAACACCCGCACGTATAGCTTTACCAGAGATATTGAGTAGGCTCTTCATGCCAAGATCCATATCTTTGTTCTGCGACACATATTCTTGCAGTTGTGGCATAGAGAGTTCGGTGATGAAATCACCTTCAGCATCTTTTAAGCCAGCATATGGACTTAAGAAGATCAACTTATCTGCTTTTAGGGCGGCAGCGGTGGACGCAGCCACATCTTCGTATGCCAGATTAAATGCTTGACCTGTTGGTGAAAAACCTAAAGGCGATAGCAGCACAATCTTGTTGCTATCCAAAGACTGCCTGATGGAGCTAGAGTCAACCTTACGTACCAATCCGGTATGAATGTAGTCAGTACCTTCTACAACGCCCACTGGCATTGCAGTAATAAAGTTGCCGGAGATCACAGAAATGCGTGAGCCAGCCATTGGTGTATTTGGTAAGCCACGGCTAAATGCCGCCTCAATATCGAGACGCAATTCACCGGCAGCTTCTTTAACGCACTCTAGTGCAGCTGCATCGGTAATCCGATAGCTGTGAAGGGCGCTCTTGCCAAACTTGCTTTTAATATTGCGGAGCATGAGCTGCTCTTCAATCTGAGGACGGATGCCGTGAACCAGAACAATGCGCATACCCATGGCATGGAGCATGGCGATATCTTCAATCAGGTTCTCAAGGCCGATTTCTTGGACAAGCTCACCTGCAAAGGCAATTACAAAGGTCTTCTCGCGAAAGCTATGAATGTAGGGCGCAACATCGCGCAACCACCCTACGAAGGGGAAGTTGGAGGTCGTTTCTTCGGCAATTAAGGCCTGGTTCGGTGCATTTGTTGGCATAGTGAGAAAATTATAGGGTGCAAGAGCCTATAAACCAACAAAAACCCAAAGCAATGTCACTGCCTGTGTCTGCTTCCAACACCTCACGCAGGCTAGAAATACGGTTTCCGGAGGAATTGCCGGTCTCTGGTCAGCGTCAGCTGATCAAGGATGCCCTGCAGAGCCACCAGGTGGTGATTGTGTGCGGTGAGACAGGCTCAGGCAAGACTACCCAGCTGCCGAAGATCTGCTTGGATCTGGGGAGGGGCACCATCAATGGTGGCAAGCTCATCGGCCACACTCAGCCTCGCCGAATCGCAGCAACTGCCACCGCCAAGAGAATTGCCCAAGAGCTAGGCTCACCCATTGGTCAAGATGTGGGTTACCAAGTTCGCTTTGCTGACAAGACTAGCCATACCGCTTCCATTAAGCTGATGACCGATGGCATCTTGTTGGCGGAGACGCAGCGTGACCCTCAACTACGCGCCTATGACACGCTCATCATTGATGAGGCGCATGAACGTAGTCTCAATATTGATTTCTTATTGGGGTATTTAAGACAGCTGCTTCCCAAGCGACCAGACCTTAAGCTGATCATTACCTCAGCAACGATTGATGCCCAGCGATTTGCAGAGCACTTTGCGATCAATGGCAAGATTGCGCCAGTCATTGAGGTCAGTGGCCGACTGTTCCCTGTAGAGCAGCGTTACTCACCACTAGAACCTGACGTTAAGCCGGATGGAAAAAAAGAATCCAAGACTGCAAAGGAAATTCCGGATGCGGTGACTGAAGAGATTGCGAGTCTATGGCGTGAAGGCACTGCTGGTGCCGGTGATGTATTGGTATTTTTGCCCGGCGAGCGAGAAATACGCGATTGTGCAGAAGCATTACGCAAGGACCATGTCCTGCAACAACGCTTTCACCCAGAAATCCTCAGTTTGTTTGCACGTCAATCAGTGGCTGAGCAGGAGAGGGTATTTAGTCCAGGTAATGGGCGACGCATTATTTTGACAACTAACGTTGCAGAGACATCGTTAACTGTTCCGAATATTCGTTACGTCATCGATAGCGGTCTAGCAAGAGTTAAACGCTATTCCTACCGTAATAAGGTTGAGCAGCTCCAGATTGAGCCCATCTCCCAGGCTGCTGCCAATCAAAGGGCGGGTCGTTGCGGACGTGTCTCTGATGGTATCTGTGTACGTTTGTATAGCGAACAAGATTATCAAGGCCGCCCTAAATTTACTGATCCAGAAATCCTCCGTAGCTCATTAGCTGCAGTGCTCTTGCGCATGAGTTCCTTGCGCTTGCCCAAGATTCAACACTTTCCTTTTATTGATAAACCTCTCGGAAGAGCAATCGCAGATGGCGTTCAGCTACTTGATGAGTTGGGCGCGATTGAATTTGATGAGTCAGAGTCAGCTGATGCTAAGGATATTGGTAAGGATATTAACAACAGCTTCAAACTCACTGCGACCGGTAAGCAACTGGCAGACTTACCCCTTGATCCACGTATTGGCAGAATGTTACTAGCAGCCAAAGAGCAGAATGCTTTAAAAGAGGTCACCATCATTGCTTCTGCTTTGGCCACACAAGATCCGCGTGATCGGCCAATGGACCAAGCTGCTGCTGCCGATCAAGCACATCTGCAGTTTGCGGATGAGCGATCGGAGTTCCTCAGTTTTGTAAAGCTTTGGAATTGGTATCAAGACGCTTTAAAGCATAAGAGCAGCAATCGTCAACTCGAGAACCTATGTAAGAGTAAGTTTCTGTCACCGCGTCGTTTACGAGAGTGGCGCGATGTGCATGGTCAATTGCACACCATGCTCGGCGAAAAGGGCTGGAAAGAAAATGGCATAGCCGCAACCTATGAAGAAGTTCACCTCTCTTTATTAACGGGCCTACTTGGATATGTGGCTAAAAAAGAAGAGGATGAAAAATCCCAAGATCGCAATAGCAAAACAGGCGGTTATGTTGGGGCGCGTGGTATTCGTCCATTTATCTGGCCTGGTTCGACCATCGGCAAAAAGGCGGGTGCTTGGATTTTGGCTGGCGAACTGCAAGAAACCAATCGCATGTACGCCAGAACGATTGCCAAGATCGAGCCGCAATGGGTAGAGCGTGTTGCTGCGCATCGCCTGATCAAATCCTTGAGTGATCCATTCTGGGATAACCGCCAGGGCGAAGTCATGGCCTTTGAACGGGGTACTTTATATGGCTTACCAATCTATCATGGGCGCCGCGTTCGCTACGAGCCACATAACCCTGAAGAGACAAGAGAGTTATTTATTCAACAAGCTTTGGTGCAAGAGGAAATGTTTGGGCGCATGGACACACCCGCCTTGCAGCGCGAAACAGAAGCCGATGCCAAAAAGAAATACCCCAATGTGTTTGGATTCTTCTGGCATAACCGCCGACTGATTAAAGAGATTGAGGCTCTAGAGCATCGTTCGCGCCGTCCAGATGTATTGGTCGATGATGATTTGCTGTTTGCTTTTTATAACTCTCGTGTGCCCAAAGAGGTGCGCAGTCGAGAAAGCCTCAAGGCATGGTTAAGCAAAGATAAAAGCAGAGATAAAAATAAAGATGAAAACAATGAGCAAGACTTGGATGGACAGCTCCGCTTAGAAAAAGCCGACTTGATGCGCCATGAGGCAGCTGGTATTACCGTAGATCGCTATCCGAAAACCATGTTGGTCGGCGGCGCACAGCTCAGTCTGACCTATCACTTCGAGCCTGGCAGCCCAAAGGATGGGGTAACTCTAGTTGTTCCTTTGACTCAACTTAATCAAGTGGATGGTCGTCGTTGTGAATGGCTAGTTCCCGGGATGTGTGAGGAGAAGGTACTCCTTCTCCTGAAATCCTTGCCGCAAAAACTCAGACGCCATTGCGTACCGTTGCCAGACTATGCAAAGTCCTTCCTAGAGCGAAAGTTAGAAGAGAAGCAATTTGGAACGGGCGACTTCTTAGACAGTCTAATTAGTGATATTCGTAAAGAACGTGGTTTAGAAATTAAACGCACAGACTTTAGGCCTGAGGCCTTGCCGTTGCACTCCTCGATGAACTTCCGCTTGATTGATGAGCATGGGCGGCAACTTGAAGTAGAGCGTAACTTGGCTCGCTTACGTTCTGAGTATGGACAGACTGCCCGCAGTGCTTTCCAAGCAATTGCCCAAGAGACAGCCCAGGTCGAGTTAGGAGTCGAGCCACCGGTTGGGGAAAGATCCCAAGCGAATACAAAGGTCGCTGATGCCACGCGCAAAGTCGAGCAGGGCGGTTATCGCACTTGGGAGTTCGGAGAGTTACCAGAAACCTTGGAGATTCAAAAAGGGAATAAGACCCTATTTGGTTATCCCGCATTAGTAGATCGCGTTGACTACTGTGATCTTGAGGTCTTTGATGATTTGGAAGAGGCGCGTAAACAACACGCTCTAGGATTGCGGCGCTTATTTGCTCTGAGTAATAAAGATACGATTAAGGCATTGCAAAAGCAGCTGCCTGGTATTCGTGAGTTGGGTTTGTTATTTATCAATGTAGGATCGGTAGAGGGTCTAATAGAGCAGATTCTCAATATCGCTCTTGAGCGTGCATTTATGACCGAGCCGCTTCCAGCCAATGCAGAGCAATTTGCAGAGCGTCTTCAGGCAGGTAAGCCACGGTTAGCGCTGATTGCCCAAGAGATTTCGCGTCACGCATTAAATGCGTTGCAAGCCCATGCTGATTTGCAGAAAAAAGTGGCCAGTGCAAAAGCTGCTTCACCGACTGCCTATGCTGATATTCAGACGCAAATGCAGGGGCTCATATTTCCAAAATTTGTTGCTGATATACCGTATACCCAATTAGTACACGTACCTCGTTACTTAAAAGCAATTGCAATGCGGATCGATAAATTACGTTCTAACCCCAGTCGTGACGCCCAACTCCAAAAGGATTGGGAATCCGTTGCCCGACCCTGGCAAAAGCTGATGCAGGGCAATAAGGGGGCCGCTTCGTATGCAATGGCCGAAGATCAAGCTTTA
Organism: Polynucleobacter sp. VK25; assembly: GCF_018687355.1. NCBI lineage: Bacteria > Pseudomonadati > Pseudomonadota > Betaproteobacteria > Burkholderiales > Burkholderiaceae > Polynucleobacter > Polynucleobacter sp. VK25. The sequence continues at coordinate 710,951 of NZ_CP061288.1, forward strand.
GTGGATTTCCGCTGGCAGTTGGAAGAGTTGAGGGTAGCTTTATATGCTCAGGAGTTGAAAACACCGACCCCGATGTCCTTAAAGCGCCTCGAAAAGGTTTTAGCAAGCTTGCGCTAAGTCAAATCCGTACCGATATCCATTAGATTTGGAGGCCTATTAAACCCTCCCAATTGCTTACAATGGAGGTATGTATACATTTATCAAGATTAGAGGTTTTCGCATTCTTGCGACCTCCACATTGTTGGCTCTTCTTGCGGTCAATCAAAATGCTTTTGCTCAAGCTGCCAATACCGTATCGTCAGCATCTACTGCCAATCAACCAAAGTTAGCTGTCATCCTAAACTCTGGAGAAGCTTCTGTCAGTCTGATTGATATGAATACACGTCAAGTCATCAAAACAATTCCAGTTGGCAAAGAGCCTCACCATTTGATGTTGACTCCAGATCAAAAGACTTTACTGATTGCAAATGCAGCTGGTAACGATGTAGCCTTGATGAATCCAACGACTGGTGAGTTGACCGGTAAGATTCCCAATATTATTGACCCCTACCAAATTGGTTACTCGCCAAACCACAAATGGTTTGTAGCAAACGGTAATCGTTTGGATCGTGTGGACATTTATGCGGCCAACGGTGCAGACTTGAAATTAGCTAAGACTGTGAAGTTGGCTAAGACACCAAGCCATATTGCTTTCACATCGGATAGCAAAATTGCATTTATTACTTTGCAAGACTCTAATGAGCTTGCCGCAATTGATTTGGAAACTCAAAATGTATTGTGGACCATGCCCACAGGAAAAGTTCCTGCTGGTTTGTGGATGACGCCTGGAGACCAATATCTCTTAGTTGGTATTACTGGCGACGACTACGTTCAGGTGATTGATTGGAAAACACGTAAGGAAATAAAGCGTATTCCCACAGGCAAGGGCGCTCATAATTTCCGTCCTTTGGGCGATAAAAAGCACGTATTCGTGAGTAACCGTATTGGCTCCACAATCAGCCTGCTCAATATGCAAACCCTGGAGAAGGTTGGTGATGTTACTGGACTACCGGCTGGTCCTGACGACATGGAAATTACCCCGGATGGTAAAACACTTTGGGTCACTTTTCGCTTCTCTAAAAAGGTGGGGGTGATCGACATCCCAACTATGAAGTTGGTAACAGTCATTCCGGTTGGTAAATCTCCGCATGGTGTGTTCTTTACTCCAAGGGCTGGATGGGAGTAACAGTCACTATGAAGCGCATCAGTCATAAGGCATTGATCCGCACTGCAGCCGCGCTTATGCTCGGCTGTTTTTCATTGGGTGCTATTGCTCAGACTCCCGAGTGCAGCAAAAAGGTTTACCTCACTTTTGATACAGGCAATATGTCTGTAGCAGAAAAGGTTGCCGAGATTCTCAAGCGACAGAACGTAAAAGCGACTTTCTTCTTGGCAAATGAGAAAACATTCCGCGGCGACTTTTCTTTAGATGATTCTTGGAAGACTTATTGGCAAGAGCGCGTTAAAGAAGGCCATCACTTTGGCAGCCATACCTACGACCATACGTATTTCGTAAAAGACGGCCCTAAAGGTGAAGTATTTGAGAAGCCTCAATTTGGTCCAAAAGCAGGCATGATGATTCTGTATAACGAAGCGGCGATGTGCAAAGAGATTCGCCGAGTTGATCAGCGGTTTCAGGAGCTGACTGATCACCCGCTACAAAAGATTTGGCGTGCTCCTGGTGGCAAAACTTCACCGACCTTAATCCGGATGGGCGATATGTGCGGTTATCAGCATATTGGCTGGGCTCCCGCTGGCTTCTTGGGTGATGAGCTGAACTCGGACAAGCATCCCAATAGCAGTCTGTTAGATAAGGCGAGTCGTAATATTGCCGACGGGGATATCACCATGGCTCACTTGGGTATTTGGTCTAGAAAAGACCCTTGGGCGCCTGCCGTTTTGGAGCAGCTCATTGTGAATCTAAAGGGTCGCGGGTTCTGCTTTGGCTTGCTCCCCAAAAATTCTGTAAATCCGTCAAAATAAGACATGGACTTAAGTGCATTCACCTCATTGATTTCAAACGCTTACGCAAGCGTGCAGGAATTCATTTTCTCCAATGTGGTGGGTCCGATTCTGTATCAATTGGATTTAATGGCTTGGGCCGAGGATGTATTTGATGGAGTTGATTGGTTCTTATTTGGCTGCATTCAAATTTTCTTAATTATTGTTGTATTAAGAACGTGGGAGCGCTTAGCTCCTGCGGAACAGCAAGAACGCTTTGCAAAAACGAGTAGGGCAGATGTTTTCTATACCCTGTTTCATCGCCTAGGCATTTTCCACGGACTCATCTTCATTGCCTTATCCGGATTCTTCTTTGAGATCGATTCAATCTTGCACGACTTTCGTTTCGACCGTTTAAATGTTGAGTCGTGGTGGCCTGGGGTGAGTTCAATCCCAGTAATTAGCTTCTTGATTTACTTAGTGTTGTTGGACTTTGTTGACTACCTATATCACCGCGCCTCCCATGCATTTAATTGGTGGTGGCAGCTACACTCTTTGCATCACAGTCAAACTGTTATGACGGCATGGTCAGATAATCGCAACCACATACTCGATGACATCATGCGCGCCACCTTTATGGCGTTCTTTGCGTTGTTGTTTGGCGTGTCTCCCGGCCAATTCATCATGTTGATAGCGCTGAGCCAATTTATTCAAAGTTGGCAGCATGCCAATATCAAAGTGCACCTTGGGTCTGCTAAATATCTGCTGATCTCTCCAATGTTTCATCGTATGCACCATGCGGTAGGCTACGGCCATGAGGCCAAGGGTAAGCCTGGAGTCTTAGGCGGCTGTAATTTTGGCATTTTGTTTCCATGGTGGGATATGGTTTTCAGAACCGCCGTATTTCCTAAAGAGGTCTATCCTACGGGGGTGAGGAATTTAACGGTATCGCACAATATCCTCACGCAGCAATGGCAAGGTCTGGTACGCGCCGTTAAGGAATTCAAGCCTAAGTAGATTGCAGATCTGCAGGCAATAGGAGTTGTATGGTCGGATTACCGCAAGTATTTAAATCATTTGGAATGGCCTTGGTTGGGACCATGCATCCTCGGATGCTATGGCTAAGCTTAAGGCCATTTTTGATCGTGTCAGTGTTATGGGGTGTTCTGATTTGGCTGACTTGGACTCCAGCGCTTGAGACCTTAAGCACCTTTCTAACAACATCTATCTTCACTAGTTGGATACAAGAAGGCCTTGTATGGGCCGGCTTTGAAAATGCTAGGGCATGGATTGCACCGCTATTTTTTGTGATGCTGATTATTCCTTTGATCACAATCAGTTTGCTGATATTCATCGCCTTTTCAACAGTGCCTGCGATTGTAAAAATCGCCTGCAGACAATCCCCATTCCAAGAACTGGAATGTAAACGCGGTGGCGGCTTCTTTGGTAGCTTGGTTTATACCTTGTGGTCAGCGCTAATTTGTTTGGCTTTAGTCATGTTGACCTTACCCGTCTGGTGGGTCCCACCATTAGTAGCAGTATTGCCACCACTCCTCTGGGGCTGGTTAACAATGCGACTCATGTCATACGATGTCCTTGCAAAACATGCCAGCTCAGAAGAGCGGGATCTTTTACTTGAAAAATACCGCTGGCCTTTGCTCTGTATGGGCATTGCATCGGGGATGTTGGGCGCGGTGCCTACTTTCTTTTGGGCCACGTCCGCCTTGGCATTGGTTTTATTCCCGATCGTGAGCTTTATAGCGCTCTGGATTTATTCTTTGATCTTTGTGTTTGCTGCTTTATGGTTCAGCTATTTCTTGTTAGACGCTCTCAAGCAACTGAGAGAGGACGAGTTGGACAAAGCACTTACTGTGCAATCGCGTGTTGTTGATATGGAGCTTCCGAATCAGAGTTAATACGATGGCCAATAAAATGAATGATGAAATGAAAAAAGTTGAAATAGATGAAGTAGTAGGAGCACCAACTGCAACCAGACGCTTTGGTTTGATTGTGATTGGTGATGAGATCTTGTCAGGTCGTCGTCAAGACAAGCACATGAGCAAGCTGATTGAGTTACTCAATGAGCGTGGACTGAGTCTGGCTTGGGCTAAATATGTTGCTGATGATCCTGAGCAAATTACCGCTACCTTAAAAGCCAGTTTTGTGAGTGGCGATGTGGTGTTTAGTACCGGCGGTATTGGTGCAACACCAGATGATCACACTCGTCAATGCGCGGCACTTGCATTGGGTACTAAAACGCAATTACACCCAACAGCGCAAGAACTCATTGCCGGTCGTATTCAGTCAACGGCAGAGGGCGACCCCATTAAGGCGGATTTAAATACTCCCGAAAATCAACATCGTTTTAAGATGGGTGAGTTTCCGCTTGGCAGTGAAATCATCCCCAATCCCTACAACCAAATTCCTGGCTTTCGAATTCAAGAGCATCACTTTGTCCCAGGTTTTCCGGTAATGGCGGCGCCGATGATGGCTTGGTGTTTGGATACTCATTACAAGGACTTATTTCATCAAGAGAACTGGGCTGAGCAGAGTTTCATCGTGCCCAAAGGAATTGAATCGTCTTTGACTCCTCTCATGGAGCGTATTGAAGCCAGTTTTCCTGGGGTGAAGGTCTTTAGTCTCCCATCGGTAGGGGATGCCTCAAAGGGTGGCGTGTATGCCCAGCGCCATATTGAATTGGGCATCAAGGGTAATGCCAACCTGTTAGAAAGCGCTTGGATTGCCTTAAGAGCAGGCACCCAAGAGCTGGGTTACGAAATCCACGATATCAGCTGATCCTAATTGCACTAAAAAGGTGCAAATAAGGGTATTTGAGCTTGGATGAGGGGTATTTGGGCACTTAAACAGTGCAATAATGAGAGTTCCCATTTGTTTGCTTCAGTAAATTACATACATCCATTAGGCATGTTTGATGCCTGGAATAAACAAGGGTGTATGCCTTAAGTTTTGATTCCGAATTTAGTTAATAGAGGAGATTTGCATGACGAAGACCGTCGCTGATGTGATGAAGTTAGTTAAAGAGAAAGAATGTACTTTCGTTGATTTCCGCTTTGTGGATACAAAGGGTAAAGAGCAGCACACGACAGTTCCTATCTCTGCATTTGACGAAGACAAGTTTGAGAGTGGTCATGCGTTTGACGGATCCTCTATCGCCGGTTGGAAGGGTATCGAAGCATCTGACATGTTGCTCAGACCAGATCCAACAGCTGCTTACATCGATCCGTTCTATGAAGAGCCAACTTTGGTTCTGACATGTGACGTTATCGAGCCAGCCGATGGCAAAGGTTATGACCGTGACCCACGTTCTATCGCTAAGCGCGCTGAAGCATACTTGAAGAGCACAGGCTTGGGCGACACAGCATACTTTGGCCCAGAACCAGAATTCTTTATTTTTGATGGCGTTCGTTGGGGTGCCGACATGCAGGGTTGCTTCGTGAAGATTGATTCCGAAGAGGCTCCATGGTCTTCATCTAAAGAGATCGAAGGCGGTAACACTGGCCACCGTCCAGGTAAAAAAGGCGGTTACTTCCCAGTTGCCCCAGTAGATACATTCCAGGATATGCGTTCTGAAATGTGTTTGATTCTCGAATCATTGGGTATTCCAGTTGAAGTTCATCACCATGAAGTTGCTGGTCAAGGCCAAAACGAATTGGGTACTAAGTTCAGCACATTAGTACAGCGCGCTGACTGGACTATCTGGCAGAAATATGTTGTTCAAAACGTAGCTCACGCTTACGGTAAGACAGCAACATTTATGCCTAAGCCAGTAGTTGGCGACAACGGTTCTGGTATGCACGTTCACCAATCCATTTGGAAGAACGGCGAGAACTTGTTTGCTGGTAACGGCTATGCAGGTTTGTCAGAATTCGCATTGTTCTACATTGGCGGCATCATCAAGCATGCCAAAGCATTGAATGCGATTACTAATCCAGGTACAAACTCATACAAGCGTTTGGTTCCAGGCTTTGAGGCTCCAGTGAAGTTGGCTTACTCAGCACGTAACCGTTCTGCTTCGATTCGTATTCCACACGTTCCAAATCCTAAGGGTCGTCGTATTGAAACTCGCTTCCCTGATCCATTGGCGAACCCATACCTCTGCTTCTCAGCATTAATGATGGCTGGTTTAGATGGTGTTCAGAACAAGATTCATCCAGGCGAAGCTGCTGACAAGAACTTGTATGACTTGCCACCAGAAGAAGATGCAAAGATCCCAACCGTTTGCGCAAGCTTGGAAGAGGCATTGGATGCATTGAAGAAAGATCACGAGTTCTTGACTCGCGGTGGTGTATTCACTGAGTCCATGATTGATGCATATATCAATTTGAAGATGGAAGATGTCACACGTTTCCGTATGACTACTCATCCTATCGAATTTGATATGTACTACTCCCTGTAAGCGAAGGAGAGAACTTGAGCGCAGGTCTGTTGCGCAATTCGTTCAAGGGAGCAGCTTCGGCTGCTCCTTTTTTTCCGACATTGCTTGATCAGATGCCCAATGCCATCGTGGTATTTGAGGCTGACAACCAACAATTGGTGTACGTGAACCCGGCTGCTGAGTCAGCACTGGATTTATCGCGTAAATCACTTGAGGGTCAGTCTGTGCACAATTTGTTTGGCGATAACACTGCTTTAAATGACATGATTTCTGAGGTGAAGCTAGGGCACATACTCGCGCAACGCCAAGAAATGATGTTGCATTCTTTGCCAGGAAGCATCCATCAGGACTCTATTCCTGCGCACGTAGTTGTAGCAGCCCTAGAAGATCCCAATCTCATCATGATGGAGTGGTTTCCGATAGATCAACAACTGCGGAGTGAGCGCGATGAACGCGTGACACAGCAAGTTGAGGCAAATAAACAATTGATGCGTAATTTAGCGCATGAAATTAAAAATCCATTGGGCGGCATTCGTGGAGCGGCCCAGTTATTAGAATTTGAATTACCTGATAAAGGCTTGCGTGAATATACCCAAGTCATTATTAAGGAATCTGATCGTCTCCAAACTTTGGTAGATCGCCTTCTGGCGCCACATCGCAAGGCGCATGTGATGGAGTCCTTTAATGTGCATGAAGCCTTAGAGCGCGTGCGTAGCCTGGTCTTGGCAGAGTTTCCAAAAGGCCTGCGCATTATTCGTAACTACGACACGAGCCTTCCCGATGTATTGGGGGACCGCGAGCAGTTGATTCAGGCAACCTTAAATATTGTTCATAACGCAGCACAAGCGCTCAGCGAAGAAATTAATAGCGGTGTTGCTCAGATTGAGTTGAAAACCCGTGTCGCGCGTTCAGTCACCATTGCAAAGCATCGCTATAAGTTAGCCATGGATCTGCATGTGATTGATAACGGTCCTGGGATCCCAGAAGACATTATTGAGCGCATCTTCTTCCCATTAGTTTCGGGCAGGGATGGGGGTAGTGGGCTTGGCCTTACCCTGGCACAAACCTTTGTTCAGCAGCACCAGGGCTTTATTGCATGCAATAGTAGACCTGGACGTACCGATTTTCATATTCAAATTCCATACCGTAGGCAGGAGAAAGCATCATGAAACCAATTTGGATCGTTGACGATGATCAGTCCATTCGTTGGGTCTTAGAAAAAGCATTGGCACGCGAGAACATTCCGCATAAGAGCTTCTCTAATCCAAATGATGTACTGAATGCCTTGGAAAAAGAAGCTCCTCAGGTATTGATTTCGGATATTCGCATGCCACGTGGCAATGGATTAGATCTGTTGCAGCATGTGAAGGCGAGTCACCCGAATTTGCCAGTCATCATCATGACGGCTTACTCTGATTTGGATTCTGCAGTTTCCTCCTTCCAAGGCGGAGCTTTTGAATACCTCACAAAACCTTTTGATGTAGAAAAGGCAATTGAGTTAATCCGTCGTGCGGTAGAGCAGGGTATTCGCAATGACTCTGGAGCGAAAGATCTCAGTGCTTGGAGACAAGATGCCACCGAGATTATTGGTCAAGCCCCAGCGATGCAGGAGATATTTCGTGCTATTGGACGCTTGGCGCAATCTAACGCCACAGTACTCATTACGGGTGAGTCTGGTACCGGCAAAGAGATGGTTGCTCATGCCTTGCATAAACATAGCCCTTGCGCAAAAGGTCCATTTGTTTCCTTGAGCACCTCTGCTGTACCAAAGGATTTATTGGAGTCTGAGTTATTTGGTCATGAGCGCGGTGCCTTCCCAGGGGCTCAGACCTTGCGTCGTGGCCGCTTTGAGCAAGCCGACGGCGGTACGCTATTTTTAGGTGAAGTAGGCGATCTCCCATTTGATTTGCAGACTCGTTTACTTCGAGTTCTAACTGATGGTCATTTTTATCGCATTGGTGGACAAGACCCAATTAAGGCAAACGTACGCATCATTGCCTCGACCCATCAAAACCTAGATGCCAGAGTTGCTGCTGGCTTCTTCCGCGAAGATTTATTACATCGCTTAAATGTGATTCGTTTGCGTATGCCCTCATTGCGTGAGCGTAGTGAAGACATTTCAATGTTAGCCAGACATTTCATGTTGAGCTGTGCAAAATCATTAGGTGTTGAACCTAAAAAATTATCTGATGAAGTCTTAAAGGAAATCAGTCTGATGCCTTTCCCTGGGAATGTGCGTCAACTAGAGAACTTGTGTCACTGGTTAACCGTGATGACGTCTGCAAACGTGATTGGTGTGAGCGATCTTCCTGCTGACATCGTTACAGAGGCGAGTGAGCAACCCGTCATTATTCAGGGCGAGTCCTCACCCAGTAACCCTATTGCTCCAAAGGCTGCCACAGGTGACTGGGAGGGTGGCTTGGGACGTCTTGCTGTCAAGATGTTGCAAGATGGCGACAAAGAGGTTTTTGATGCCTTGACTGCTCGCTTTGAAAAAGCAGTTCTACAAGCTGCCTTAGAGGTAACTCGCGGCAGAAGGGTAGAGGCTGCACAACGCCTTGGTATTGGTCGCAATACGATTACTCGTAAGTTACAAGAATTGGGTATCGATGACTGATTCAGTAAGAATAGCTGCGTGGAATGTGAACTCTTTGAAAGTTCGCCTTCCACAAGTCTTACGTTGGCTTCAAGACCAGGAAAAGAAGCAGCAGCCAATTGATGCGCTTTGCTTGCAAGAGCTAAAACTCACTGATGATAAGTACCCCCATAAAGAATTAGAGGACGCGGGTTACCTGAGTCTAGCTGCTGGGCAAAAGACCTACAACGGCGTTGCGATCATTCTGCGTAAGGCAGCACTTGCACCAATTGCATCTGATATTGAAACAGCATTCCTTAAGCCCATTAGAAATATTCCAAGCAACCAGGATGAGCAGCAACGCATTCTGGCTGCAACGGTTTGTTTTGCTGGCACGCAACCGATGAGGTTGGTATCAGCGTATTTTCCGAATGGACAGTCACCTGATAGCGATAAATTTGTGTATAAGCTCGGTTGGCTGAAAGCGCTCAATGCTTGGCTCGATGATGAGCTCAAGCAAAACTCCCGCCTTGCACTCTTGGGTGACTTTAATATCGCCCCAGCTGATGAAGATGTGCATGACCCTAAAGCGTGGGAGGGTCAGAACCTAGTATCCCCGCCTGAGCGAGAAGCATTTCAGGGGCTCATTAAGCTAGGGCTACATGATTCATTCAGAATGTTTGAGCAGGCGCCTAAAACCTTTAGTTGGTGGGACTACCGCATGATGGGTTTCAGAAGAAATGCCGGAATGCGTATTGACCATATCTTACTAAGCGAGGCACTTCAAGGAAAATGCAGCGCTAGTACAGTCGATAAAGAGCCTAGGACCTGGGAGCAGCCTTCAGACCATGCCCCTGTAATTGCGGTAATTAAGAAGGTTTAGTAGGCTGGGCTGGGGTCATATTGGCTTATTATTGACAGAAATAGCACCATTTTGGTGGACTGAATAGCTTTAAAAAATTGACCTCCTGAATGCCATTACCCAGAAACGCGCTCTCCTATGTATTAGTCGCTACCAGCACTTTGATGCTGGCTGGCTGCATGATGGTTGGGCCAGATTACGCTAGACCACCGGTTAAGGCTGCGGACCAATTTAAATCATCTGCTCAAACTGAATTTACAGAATCTTTAGGTGAAAACTCAAACAAGATTCTGGACCCGGTGGAGTGGTGGCAAAGCTTTAATGATCCGACACTCAATGCCTTGCTAAAACAAGCAACAGCTCAAAACTTAACTTTGCAGCAAACTGCTCTTCGGATATATCAATTGCAGGCCCAGCTTGGCGTGAGTGATGCCACATTATTGCCATCTGCTGCTTTAAGTGCTTCATATTCCAATGCCCGCAATAGCGCAATTCAAGAGGCAATTAATGATTCCAATAACTTGGTCTCAAAAAATGCTTTAGTGCAGGTGAGTTGGGAGTTAGATTTTTGGGGCAAGAATCGCCGTGGAATTCAGAGTTCATTGAGCTCGTATTTATCTGGAGTTGCTGCCTTCTACTCGGCGGATGTTTCATTAACTGCAGACGTAGCCAATACCTACATCAATATTCGCAACTACGAAGAATTGATTGAGGTTGCCAAAACCAATTTAGCCTTACAAAAAGAAAGCTTACGTATTGCTGGCGCCCGCTTCAAATATGGCGCTACCTCAATGCTGGACTTAAGTCAGGCACAGGCACAGTATGAGCAGACTAAGGCCCAGATTCCGGGTTTGATCGCTAATTTAAGAAAAAATCAGCATGCCATGAGCATTTTATTGGGCGAGCCTCCTGAGTATTATGAAAAGACTTATGGCAATACCAAGGGCACACTCAAGCCACCTACTGCTCTAGGCATTGGTATGCCAAGAGACTTACTGCGTCGTCGTCCGGATGTTCTGCAGGCTGAGTTTGATGCCGCCTCTAAATCTGCCTTAATTGGCGTAAGCAAAGCACAACTGTTCCCAACATTTACCTTGGGTGGCGTCTTTGGTTATGCCACCTCCAATTACGGAACGTTATCGACTGCTAATTTATTTAGTTGGGGTAATAACTCTTCTGGATTCAATGCTGGAATATCTTTACCGCTGTTTTATCGGGGTGCGATTGTGGATCAAGTTCGAGTGCAGGATGCCATCTTCCAGCAGAGCCTGTTGGCTTATCAGAACCAAGTCTTAAATGCTCAGAAGGAAGTTGAGGATTCACTCATCACCATCTCAACCACTAAAAGCTCAAAAGAAGATTTAAGTCGCGGTGTGATTGCAGCACAAAGTGCTGCAGATTTAGCGCTTGAGCGTTACAAGGCGGGGCAGAATGATTACACCACTGTGATTACTGCACAACAGTCACTATTAAGTATTCAAAACGCCTTAGTTCAGACTTCATCCAATGAACTTATTGGCTATGTTGGCGCTTTTAAAGCGCTGGGTGGCGGTTGGACTGCAGATATGAGTCCACCTAAGCTGCCAAACCAGATGATTGCTGATATGACAGACCGAACAGATTGGGGTTCTGTCCTCACAAGGGCGGGTGATCCGCTAACAGTTAAGGTCAGTAAGTTTCTGGTAGATGCTCCAGACCCATCAAAGCCTACACAAGCTCTGCCGCCAACTAAATTAGATGCACCTAATACAACTATTCCGCCGACCCAGGGAAGTGCTGCGCCATGAAAGATCTATTAATAAAAGCCAAACTTTTGCTGATGCCTGTATGGGGTCGCTTCTTGACCTTATGGAGATCACTTATCGCTAAATGGAATGCGCTTCTAGAGAAGTTGAGCACAGTTGAAATTCCTATGCTTAAGAAGAAGCTATCACCACGCACGATTGGCATATCTTTGTTGGTTATAGTCGCCTTAATTGCGCTGATTTGTTTGAAGTCTTGTGGAAAGACGGTTAAGCAGAGTCCCATACCAGTGACAACTGCCCAGCCACTGTCTCAAGAGATTCGTAGTTTTGCTACATTTGATGGCTTGGTAGAACCATTTCTCACGGTAAACCTGGATGCACGGGTTAAAGGTTATCTCACCAAGATTGGATTTGCAGATGGAGCCATGGTGAAGAAGGGCGATCTTCTGTTTGTGATTGAGCAGGAGCCCTATATTCAAGAGGTGAAGTTAAAGCAAGCGATCTATACCGAAGCGAAGCTTGAGTATGGTCGTCAGAAATCTTTGCTCAAAGAAAATGCAACTTCTCAGGCGGCAGTTGATAAAGCCTTATCTCAGTACCAACAAGCTGAGGCTAACTTAACTCTCGCTAAGATTAATTTAGGCTATACCGAAATCAAAGCGCCTTTTGATGGCCTCATGGGAAGGCACCTATTGGATGTCGGCACCTATTTAGACAGCACTACAAAAGGGGTTCAGCTTTCCACTATTCAGCAGATTTCACCAATTTATGTGTACTTCTCCATTAACGAGAGAGATTACTTAAAGTTTCAAAAGAGCCAAGATCCAAATGCAGAGCGCAAGTCTGAAGTCAATACCTTGCCTATCTATGCAGGTCTTCAAGGGGAGGTTGGATATCCATTTGAAGGCATCTTGGATTACGCAGCTAATTTAATTTCCACAGAGACTGGCTCCTTGCAATTACGGGCAATCTTTAAGAACGAGAAGTACGAGTTAATCCCTGGTTTATATGCTCGTGTCATGGCTCAGTATGGTGCTCCGAGACAGGCTTTGTTGTTGCCGAAGACCGCCGTAATGACCGATCAAGTGGGTGACTACGTCTTTGTCTTGGATGAGGCGCTGCGCGCACAACGTCAAGATATTGCTTTGGGGCAGCGCTTCGAGAAATATGTCGAGATCAGCAAAGGTTTGACCGCCGCCAGTAAGGTCGTCATTAATGGATTTATCAATCTCAGTATTAATCAGATCGCCAAACCAACAGAGGTCACGCTTGAGGCAATGCCAGCCCGATAATCATGCTCTCTAAATTTTTTATCGAACGGCCGGTACTGGCCAATGTGATTGCACTGATCATGCTATTGGTTGGGGCAGTATCCATTAATGGATTGCCGATTGCTCAGTACCCCAATATTGTTCCGCCGACCATTCAGGTTACCGCTAGATATCCTGGAGCAAGCGCCACCCTTGTGCAGCAATTGGTGGCTAGCAATATTGAAACTCAGGTCAATGGTGTGGATGGGATGCTCTATATGGAGTCTGCATCCACTAATGACGGAAACTACACCTTAACCGTTACCTTTAAGGTCGGAACGGATCCTAATTTAGCTCAGGTTAACGTACAAAACCGTGTAGCTATTGCACTTCCTTCTTTGCCACAGGCAGTTCAGAAGCAGGGCGTCACAACGAAAACACAATCAACTGCCATTCTGCAGTTCGTTACCCTCACTTCATCCAATCCAGAGCATGACGGTTTATTTTTAAGTAACTTAGCAAACCTAAAGTTGCAACAGCGCTTAGCGCGTTTGCCAGGCGTCGCTGCTGCCAATGTCTTTGGTGTGGGTAACTACAGTATGCGAGTTTGGCTTGATCCTGCCCAGCTCAAGATGCGCAATCTGACGCCAAACGATGTCATTGCCGTTATCAATAAGCAAAACGTCTTACTCACAGCAGGTCAAATTGGTGCTCCACCAACACCAATGGGTCAGGATTTTCAGTTAACACTGAATGTCACGAGTGCCATGACAACCCCTGAGCAGTTTGGCAGAATTGTTGTCAAATCTGGTGGCAAGGCTGAAATAACCTATTTGCGGGATATTGCCAGAATTGAAATGGGCAGCCAGAATTACAGTCAATTCTTCAAGATTGATGAAAAGCCAGCGGGCGGTATTGCTATCTATCAAATGCCTGGCGCAAATGCAATTGCAACCGCACAAGCAGTCCAAGATGAAATGAAGAGTATCGCCAAGACACTTCCAAAAGAAGTTACTTGGGCAATTCCATTTGATACCACGATGTTTGTGAAGGCCTCGATTCATGAGGTATATAAAACGCTCTACGAGGCAGGCATCTTAGTGCTGCTTGTAATCATGATCTTCTTGCAGAACTGGCGTGCAACGCTGGTTCCTGCCACAACCGTCCCTGTCACCATTATTGGCGCATTTGCTTGTATGGCTGCGCTTGGCTTCTCCATCAACTTGCTCACCTTGTTTGCGATCGTCTTGTGTATTGGCATTGTGGTGGATGATGCGATTGTGGTCGTTGAGGCGGTATCTAAGAAGGTAGAAGAGGGCGAAGATCCGAAGCAAGGTGCGATTGATGCTATGACTGCTTTGATGGGCCCGATCATCGGTATTACTCTGGTGTTGATGGCAGTGTTCATCCCTGCTTCATTTATTGCGGGTATTACGGGGCAGATGTATCGACAGTTTGCGCTGGTGATTGCAGCCACTGCTTTAATTAGCGGAATTAATGCGATCACTTTAAAGCCAACTCAGTCAGCGCAGTATTTAAAACCCGTTGACCCTAATGCGGTTAAAAATAAGCTCTATCAAAAATTTGATTTGTATTTCAATCGCTTGGCAACTTGGTATGAGCACAAGATTGAAGGCTTGATGAAGAATCGAGCGAAGGCATCTATGGTGGGTATTGGAATTATTGCTGCCTCTCTCATTGGTTTGATGTTTGTACCAACAGGCTTTATTCCAAACGAGGATCAGGGCTATTTGGTGGTTTCAACTACCTTGCCAGATGCGGCATCTTTACAGCGCACTGAAGAGGGAATGAAAAAAGCAGTTGAAGTAATTAAGAAGGTGCCTGGTGTTGACACGGTTGTGGTGATCGGCGGCATCAACTTACTGAACAATAGTAGCTCTCAGTCGAATAGCGGCGGCCTATACGTCATTATGAAAAAATGGGAAGAGCGTGGCAAAGGCGAGGGCCTGCGTGATATCTACAACAATATGAATGAAGGGCTTAAGCAGGTTCAAGAGCTTAAGTCTTTTGTACTCTTGCCACCTGCTATTCCTGGCTTGGGTCTATCTGGCGGGTTTGAGTTGAGATTAATGCTAACTGACGGCAGCAATAATTTTGCCAAGTTAGACGCAGCCACTAAGGCTTTTATCGCGGAAGCTAAAAAACATCCAGAGATCATGATGATCTTTACGCCATTCCAAAATAACGTGCCACAACTGCAGCTCAGCTTTAATGTGGGCAGAGCAGAAACATTTGGTGTTGATATTGGGGATGCTTATGATGTATTGCAATCCTATCTGGGATCCTCTTACGTCAATCAATTCTTCAAATACGGTCAAACCTACCAAGTGTATGTGCAGGCCGACGGTAAATATCGCAATGCTATTGAGCAGATCAACCGTCTCTATGTAAAAAATAAGAGCGGCAATATGGTGCCGCTGGGATCCTTTATTGACGTTAAAGACACCACTGGGCCCGCCTTTGCATCACAGTTCCAGCTTTATCCGTCTGCTGCAGTTCTGGGTGCAGCCAATGATGGTTATAGCTCTGGGCAGGCGATGAAGGCCCTGGATCAAGTAGCTAAAACTTTGCCTGATGGCGTCACCTATCAATGGGCAGGCATGTCATATCAAGAAAATTTGGTGGGCAATACCGTGATTCTGATCTTTGCACTATCCATCTTGTTGGTATATCTGGTTCTTGCAGCACAGTATGAAACTTGGATAGCACCACTAGCCGTTTTAACTGCAGTTCCGCTTTCTTTATCGGGAACGGTATTGGCTTTGTTGCTCACCGGTCTACCAAACAATATTTATGTACAGATTGGCTTGGTATTGATGATTGCACTTTCTTGTAAAAACTCAATCTTGATTGTTGAGGTTGCTATTGAGTGCAGACATAAAGGGATGAGTTTTGTGGATGCAGCCTTAGAGGCATCCAGAGAACGCTTTAGGCCAATCGTGATGACATCGATTGCGTTTATTTTGGGGGTAATGCCATTACTTACGTCTACTGGTGCAGGTGCAGCAGCACGTATCTCTCTTGGCATTACGGTATTTAGTGGCATGATCGCCTCTACCTGCCTCGCGGTAGCTCTAGTCCCAATCTTCTACGTAGAAATCGAAACCTTCTTTGAGAACCGTGCCAATAAAAAGGCTGGTAAGACCGGTGTTTAAGCTCTAAGCTAAGCCACCATGTCTTAAGAGGGCGTCAATACTTGGCTCTCTGCCTCTAAAGGCTTTAAAGGATTCGGCAGCAGGACGACTGCCGCCGACTTCTAAGATTTCTTCACGATAACGAGCGCCAGTCTTTTCATCGAGGACGCTGCCTGTTAACTTTGCTGCTTCCTCAAAGGCCGAGTAGACATCAGCCGATAAGACCTCTGCCCACTTATAGCTGTAATATCCAGCCGCATAACCACCGGCAAAGATATGGCTAAAGGTATTAATCCAGCGCGAGATCTTAGGTTGCGGAATGACATTGAACTGATCTGCAATTGCCCTGGATAGATCCAGCACTCCTTGGCCTTGGGCTTTTTTTGCATCAAAGCTCGCATGCAGACGCCAATCGGTTAATGACATCACGATTTGGCGTAAGGTCATATAGCCATTCTGGAAGTTCTTAGCAGCTAGAATTTTTTCAAAGAGTTCACGCGGTAAAGGTTTGCCTGTTTCTGCGTGGGCAGTCATCTTTTCTAGCACTTCCCATTCCCAGCAGAAGTTTTCCATAAACTGACTTGGAAGCTCTACAGCATCCCACTCAACACCATTAATGCCAGAAACCCCTAAAGCACTTACTTGGGTTAAGAGGTGATGCAAACCATGACCACTCTCATGGAAGAGGGTGATTACATCATCATGCGTAATGGTGGGTTGGCGCAGCACACCATCGACCTTCACTGGAGGCGCAAAGTTACAGACTAAGTAGGCTACTGGAACTTGAATCTCACCATCGGTCAATACCCTGCGACCACGAGCGTCATCCATCCAAGCCCCGCCACGCTTACCAGGGCGAGCGTAGGGGTCAAGGTAGAAGTAAGCCACGATATTACCTTTGGCATTCTTGACTGAGAAGGATTGAACATCGGAATGCCATGTTGGCAAAGCTGCTGCTTCTATCTTGACGCCAAACAAAGTCTGAATCACTTGGAAGAGCCCATCCAATACCTTTGGTAGAGGGAAGTATTGCTTGAGCTCATTCTCGGAAAAGGAATAGCGTTCTTGCTTCAATCTTTCTGATGCAAAAGCAACATCCCATGGCTCTAATCCATCGGTAATCGATAATTTAGTCTTGGCAAACTCTGAAAGCTCTTGCCAATCTTTAAGTGCAAAAGGCTTTGCTTTTTGTGCAAAATTCGTTAAGAAAGAATCTACTTCTTCAACGCTACTAGCCATCTTCGGAGCCAAACTTAGTGCAGCATAATTTTTGAAGCCCAGCATGCGCGCTTCTTCATCACGCAGTCTTAACTGCTGCAACATATTTTGGGTGTTATCCCACTCTAATTTTCCCTTGGCATACTCAGGCGCCAGCTCAGAAGCGCGTGTCACATAGGCCTCATACATCAGGCGACGTAAAGCTCGGTTTTCTGAGTACTGCATGACTGGGTAATAAGAGGGGAAGTGCAGCGTGAATGCCCAGCCCTTCAGGCTCTTTTGCTGCGCGGTATCTGCGGCAGCAGCAAGGGCGTCTTCAGGTAGCCCTACTAAGTCCGCTTTGTCAGTTACAAGATGCACAAAGCCATCGGTCGCATCTAAGACGTGATCTGAGAAGGCTTTGCCTAAGGTTGCTTGCTCATCCTGAATTTGAGAAAAGCGAGGCTTATCAGCATCGCTGAGTTCTGCTCCACCCAAACGAAAATCTCGCAGGGAGTTTTCAATCACTTTCTTCTGGGCTGCGCTCAGCTTTGAAAAGTCAGAAGACTTGCTTAATTCTTTAAACTTTTTGTAAAGATCTAAGTTCTGTCCAAGACTCGAAAAGAATGCAGTTACCTTCGGCAGCATTTCTCCATAAGCGGTACGCAACTCTGGTGTATCAGCAACACTATTGAGATGAGAAATCACACCCCAAGATCTGCCTAAGGTTTCTGTAGCATCTTCTAGTGGTTCTGCTAAGGAATCCCAAGTAGATGGAGTACTTGGATTAGTAGCTAAATCAACCGCATCTTGTGCATGCTTGAGCAGATATTCAATCGCCGGCGCAATGTGCTCAGGCTTGACTTCGGAGTAGGCGGCAATGCCTCGGCCAAAAGTGGTCAGAGGGTTGTTTTGCAGTTCGGCAGGTAGGTGATTCGTAGGGGATGTAGTCATCCCTCTAGCTTAATGGACTGGGAGCAATTTTGCCAAAAGTCCCAGACAAATCCTTAGCGCCTAGTTAGTTAATGCTTGGCAGCCTTTTCAGCGGCCTCTAGAGTGTTCATGAGCAACATAGTGATGGTCATAGGCCCTACGCCGCCAGGAACAGGCGTTATCCAGCCAGCTACATATTTAGCGGTATCAAAATCGACGTCGCCACAGAGCTTGCCATCAGGCAGGCGATTGATGCCTACGTCAATGACAACCGCGCCGTTCTTCACCATATCGCCGGAAATCATTTTGGGTTTGCCGGTAGCCACCACCAAAATATCAGCGTCTTTTGTATGGTGGGCTAAGTCACGCGTCTTACTATTGCAAATAGTGACGGTTGCGCCGGCTTGCAACAACAGCATAGCCATGGGCTTGCCTACGATATTCGATGCGCCCACAATCACTGCACGAGCACCACGAATTGGGTATTCAATACTTTCGAGAATCTTCATGCAACCATATGGAGTGCATGGCTTGAATTCTGGTTGACCTACCATTAAGGCACCAGCATTAGCAACGTGAAAGCCGTCTACATCTTTCTCTGGGGCAATTGCTTCAAGCACCCGCTCAGAGGCAATGTGCTCTGGCAAAGGTAATTGCACCAAGATCCCATGTATTGAAGGATCTGCATTGAGGGTAGCAATACGGGCGAGCAACTCCTCTTCGCCTAATTCAACAGAGTAGCGCTCCAAAACAGAATGAAAGCCAACATCTTCACAGGCTTTCACTTTATTACGCACATACACCGCACTGGCAGGGTTGTCGCCAACCACAATTACCGCTAAACCAGGCCTTGTACCTTTGGCGGTAACAATGGCGCCGCGCGCGGCAATCTCAGTGCGCAGTTTTTTAGAAAGGGCGTTTCCGTCTAATAGTTGGGCTGGCATTGAAAACCCTGTTAATTAATTAGGCTGGGGATCGGATAATGCCAAGCGGAGCAGGTCTGCAACCGTATTGACGTTGAGCTTTTCCATGATGTTGGCGCGGTGTGCCTCAACAGTCTTAATGGAGATACCAAGATCATCGGCAATTTGTTTGTTTAAGCGACCAGCAACAATGCGCTCGAGAACTTGACGCTCACGCCCAGTCAACTTGCTGAGTAAGCTCTGGGTGATCTTGCGCTGACTAGCTTGTGAATAATCGATACGTGCTTTAGCAAGCATGCGATCCACCAACCCACAAAGATCATTTTCTTTAAAAGGTTTTTCAATGAAGTCTACTGCGCCACGTTTCATGGTGGAGACTGCCATAGAGACATCTCCGTGACCAGTAATAAAAGCAACTGGCATGGGTAAGTTTTCACTAGTCAGGCGCTCTTGTAATTCGAGGCCAGACATACCTGGCATGCGCACATCCAATATGGCACAAGAGATCGTGGACTTATCAGTACTTTGCAAAGACTGCAAGAAACGTTCTGCGCTTGCATGGCAACGAACAACGTAACCATTACTTTCTAGGAGCCAAGTCAGCGAGTCACGAACTGCTTCGTCATCATCGACTACATAGACCACTTCAGCTTGGTTTGGTTTTGCGGCAGCACCTAGGTTCATATCAGTTCTCGTAAGGTAAATCCGTTAAATATTAGCCTTGGATTTGGGGGGATTCCAGGGGTAATAGTATTGTAAAGGTGCAGCCAGCCAGCTTAGTCTGTTCTGAGTCTTGGACGTTGGTTGCCCATAGCCTGCCATGGTGGGATTCAATAATAGAGCGGCAAATATTAAGTCCCATGCCCATCCCATCCGATTTTGTGCTGAAAAATGGCTCAAACATGTGTTCTAGGACGTTTTCTGAGATCCCGCCCCCGGCATCGGTAACCTGGATTCTGAGCATGGCTGGGAAAATACTGGTATCTAAATCCGCGCTAATCCGCACTGGCGGTGCCGACCAGCGGGAGGAGAGGGGGTATGCCTCCCTGACGCTGTCCAAGGCATTTTTGAGTAGATTCACTACTACTTGCAAGATCAGAACTGGGTCGAGATTCACTACTGGTAGATTTTCAGCAATTTCAGAGTTGATGGTTAAGCGGTGGCGATGGGCTTCAATTTCAACCAAGCCAACGGCATCATTAATAATTTCAGCAATATTAGATTCTTTGCGTTGTGGCTCGCTGCGCTTAACAAAGCCGCGAATACGCTGAATGATGGTGCCTGCTCGGTGCGCCTGTTCAGAGGCCTTCTCGAGGGCAGGCAAAATTTCTTTATTGAGCGCAGGGTCTAAGTTACCTTCTAAGCGTTTCGCAACACCCATGCAGTAGTTGGAAATAGCCGAAAGTGGTTGGTTTAATTCATGGGCTAAAGAGGACGCCATTTCACCCATCGTAGTGAGACGACTAGTGAACTGCATGCGTTCCTCTTGCTGGCGCGCTTGATCCTCGGAAGCCTTACGAGAGGTGATGTCGGTAGCAATCAATAATTGGGCTAAGTGTCCATCAACCCAAGGAATATAGCGGCGACGAACCTCAAACCATTTATTGCTGCCATCAGTCAACTGAATCTCTTCAGACTCTGACTCCTGATACAGGAATGAAGTCGGGATGCCATCACGAATGTAATCTTGAAGATCTTGCGCAATATTATGCAAAGTATCGATTTGCTTTTCTTGATGGGCTAACTGAAAGTGGCCTTTAGAGTCGCTACCAAAGTTTTCCTGATAGAAGCGGTTGGCAAACAGTAGCTCGTCTGTTTCAAGTGATACAACAGATACCGCAGCATCTAAGCCCTCTAAAACGGTAGTGAAACGTTCTTGAGAAGCGGCTAGTTCTTCACGAATCTTCTTTGGCTCTGAAATATCAATCAGAGAGGTAACCCAGCCAGTCTGCTTATCTTTTTCATCAATGAGAGGCGCAATAAAAGTGCGCGTCTGTATTAGGCTGCCATCTCGTTTTAAGATCGCACCCTCAATACCGACCCTCATCATGAGGTTGATCTCCGATTTCATCGCCCGATTCATTTTCTCTACAAGCTCATCTCTTCTGCTATCAGGCCAAAATGGAAACGGTGGAGTGAGTCCGATTAATTCGTCCGCAGTCCAGCCAGTCATTTCACAAAAGGCGCGATTCACATAGGTAATGCGCTTTTGCATATCGTGCGCACGTATACCTACGGGAGTTGAGTTTTCCATGGCATTACGAAATCTGGTTTCTGCACGAAGACTTGCCTCGGCTTCTTGACGCACTTGCATCTGCTTGAGAACTGACCACAGACTCCAAACCACGAATGCACTCAATCCGAGAACTACCCCAATCAACATTCTGAAAGTGAGATTGGTTGGCGGTGGGTAAGTATCTATGCGTAGGGTGAGGTTGGGGCTTAAGACTCCAATATCCAAACTAGTCTGATTGCTAAATGCCCTTTTTGGGGTGTTTTTATCAGAGGAGATGCCCAACACTCTTTCATCATCAGTAAGAAGGGTGAAGCGGTAATTTGATTTCAGTTCCCCGGGGATAACATCCAATATGCCTCGGGTGGTGTAGAGTGCCGCCAAGTACCCAACAATTTCCCCGCCAACGATATTGGGGACTACTTGCCATAAAACGATTTTTCTCTCTACTGAGATTGGCTCATTGCTTGGTAGGTTTAGGGAAACAAACTGACTGAAGGCTGCTCTACTGGTTACGCGGCTCAGTTCGATAGTTGACGCAAGACTGGAATTAATGAGTTGGTCATTTTGAGTTTTACTAATCCAATCTTGCTTACCGCTGTCAAATGGAGCGACCCATTGGCGCTGATTGTCTTTGTTAAGCCAAATGATTTTGACAATCTCATGATTATTTAAAATGAGATCTTCTGCCTGTTCTCGAGCAATTTGCCTTAACTTGACCTGGTCTTCGCTGGCAGCTACTTCTCGGTTGATGGTTGTCAATGCATCTAAATTGCTGGCGAAGCGAGTCTGAATGCGTTGCTTGGCAAAAGAGAGTTCTCTAAATAGTGCTGCTTCTTGCTGGGTCTTTTCCTGTAAATGCAGCGTGCCCAAAATAATGCCCATAACTGCTGTAAACAGAACAATGGCTACAAGTGGGGTGTAAACAATCCTGAATCCGCGAATTTTGCGAAGCCATCTGTAAGGATTCAGGATTAGTCCGGAAAAGGCTGTTTTTTTCATGAATGTAACGATTTTGCCTTACTTAGCCCCTCTGAACTGCAATTTTGCCTGTATCAGAGCTTCTTATTTGCAGCGCAATAAAATACCACATTATGAGAAATACTATCATTATGTGGAAAATTGCTTGTTTACACCCATATACCTTCCTAGAATATTGCCTATAGAGTTAATGACAAATTAAGCACTATTTATTGGAGACAAAAGATGGCAGCAGTTCCAGACCAAGTATTAGGTAAACAGAATCCACAAGATGCTGATCCAGGAGAAACCCAAGAATGGTTGCAAGCGCTGGATGGCGTGATTCGCAACGAGGGCCCTGAGAGAGCTGCCTACCTTATTGATCAACAAATTTCTCATGCACGTGTGAACGGAGTGGTTCAACCTTTCCATGCTGAGACTCCATATATCAACACCATTCCTGTTGAAAATCAAGCACGTTTGCCTGGTGATCAGAATATTGAGCATCGTATTCGTTCCTATACTCGTTGGAATGCTATGGCAATGGTTCTGCGCGCCAACAAAGACACCAACGTTGGTGGACACATTTCCTCATTCCAGTCAGCAGCTACTTTGTATGACGTAGGCTTTAATCATTTCTGGCATGCACCATCTCCTGAGCATGGCGGAGATTTGATTTTTGTTCAGGGTCACTCAGCACCAGGTGTGTATGCACGTGCTTATATGTTGGGTCGCCTCGAAGAGGGTCAACTTAATAACTTCCGCCAAGAAGTGGGCGGTAAAGGTATCTCCAGTTATCCGCATCCTTGGTTGATGCCAGACTTCTGGCAGTTCCCGACCGTGTCGATGGGCTTAGGTCCCATCATGGCGATTTATCAAGCTCGCTTTATGAAGTACCTCACTGATCGTGGCTTTATTCAAGAGCAGGGTCGCAAGGTCTGGGCTTTCTTGGGTGACGGCGAAACCGATGAACCAGAATCACTGGGCGCGATCGGAATGGCTGGTCGTGAAAAACTCGATAACCTCATTTTTGTTATTAACTGCAACTTACAGCGTTTAGATGGACCAGTGCGTGGTAACGGCAGCATTATTCAAGAGCTCGAAAGCGAGTTCCGTGGTGCAGGCTGGAATGTGATCAAAGTGGTTTGGGGTGGTCAGTGGGATGCTCTATTTGCACGCGACAAAAAAGGCATCTTGATGCAGCGCCTAGGTGAGATCGTTGATGGCCAGTATCAGACTATGAAGTCCAAGAACGGCAGCTACGTTCGTGAGACAGTATTTAACACTCCAGAGTTAAAAGCCCTAGTGAGTGATTGGAGTGATGATGAGATCTGGCAGCTCAATCGTGGCGGTCATGATCCTCATAAAGTCTACGCAGCATTCCATGCAGCGGTAAATCACAAGAAGCAGCCTACGGTAATCCTCGCCCATACCATTAAAGGTTATGGCATGGGTGGTTCAGGTGAGGCGATGAATATTGCTCACCAAGCGAAGAAGATGAATGACGACGATGTCCGTCGTTTCCGTGATCGCTTTGAGATTCCGGTACAAGATGAGCAATTAGATGACATGCCTTTGGTGAAGTTTGCTGAAGGCAGTCCTGAGTTGGAGTATATGAAGGCGCGACGTCAAGAGTTGGGCGGTTACTTGCCACAGCGTCGTACTAAAGCGGAGAGCTTGCCGGTTCCTTCACTAGATACTTTTGCGGCATTACTTGAGGCAACTAGCGAAGGTCGTGAGATCTCCACAACCATGGCGTTCGTACGTATGCTCAACACAGTCGTGCGCGATAAAGTTTTAGGCAAGCGTGTAGTTCCGATTGTTCCGGATGAGTCTCGTACCTTTGGTATGGAAGGTATGTTCCGTCAACTCGGTATTTGGAATCAATTAGGTCAGCTTTACACACCAGAAGATCATGATCAATTGATGTTCTATAAAGAAGATAAGACTGGTCAAATTCTGCAAGAGGGAATTAACGAAGCGGGTGGCATGTGCGACTGGATTGCTGCCGCGACTTCTTACTCTACGCATGGCGTGCCAATGTTGCCTTTCTACATCTTCTACTCCATGTTTGGTTTCCAGCGTATTGGCGACTTAGCTTGGGCGGCAGGTGATATGCGCAGCCGTGGTTTCTTACTCGGCGGTACGGCCGGTAGAACTACTTTGAACGGCGAAGGCTTGCAACATGAAGATGGCCATAGTCATCTGTGGAGCGGTGCGATTCCAAACTGCATTAGCTATGACCCAACCTTCTCATTTGAATTGGCAGTGGTGATTCAGGATGGTATGCGTCGCATGCTGGAAGTACAGGAAGACGTTTATTACTACGTTACTTTGATGAATGAAAACTATTCACATCCAGCAATGCCTAAGGGTGCGGAGAAAGACATCATCAAGGGTATGTATAAGCTGAAGTCAGTTGGTGATGACAAGGCAAAGCTCCGTGTACAGCTCTTAGGTTCTGGAACCATCTTCCGTGAAGTGATTGAAGCGGCAGAGATTCTTCATAAAGACTGGGGCATTGCTTCTGACTTGTGGGGTTGCCCAAGCTTTACTGAGCTTGGCCGTGACTGGACTGCAGTTCACCGCAGCAACCTATTAAATCCAACGGCTGCGCCAACCTTATCTCACGTTGAGAAGTGCTTGAAAGATACTTCAGGCCCAATCGTTGCAGCTACTGACTATGTCCGTTTGTTTGCCGAACAGATTCGTCCAGCAATTCAGCACATGGGTCGTCGTTACGAAGTTTTGGGTACTGATGGCTTTGGTCGTTCCGATACTCGTGAAAAACTCCGTGACTTCTTTGAAGTAGATCGTCGTTGGGTGGTTCTGACTGCCTTGAGATCTTTGGTTGATGCTGGTCAGCTTGATCGCTCTAAATTGGCTGAAGCAATCAAGAAATACGATATCGACACTACTAAACCAAACCCAATGACGGTTTGATAAGAGATAAATACTATGAGTCAAATAATTGAAATCAAAGTCCCGGATATCGGTGATTACAAAGATGTGCCCGTCATTGAAGTCTTGGTTAAAGCTGGTGACAAGGTTGAGAAAGAGCAATCCATTGTTGTGCTTGAGTCAGATAAAGCCACAATGGACGTTCCTTCATCCCACTCTGGCATTGTGAAAGAAGTCAAAGTCAAAGTAGGTGACAACCTGTCAGAGGGATCACTTGTGATTACCTTAGAAGAGGGTGCAGCAGCTTCAACTTCAGTATCAGCAGCAGCACCAGTAGCGAGTGCCCCGGTACAAGCTCCTGCGGCCGCTGGTGCAAGCAGTGCTCCAATTGAAATCAAGGTCCCAGATATCGGTGATTACAAAGATGTACCTGTAATCGAAGTTCTGGTTAAAGCTGGTGACAAGGTTGAGAAAGAGCAGTCTATCGTGGTGCTTGAGTCTGATAAAGCTACCATGGACGTTCCTTCATCCCACTCTGGGATTGTGAAAGAAGTTAAAGTCAAGGTAGGTGACAGCCTCTCTGAGGGATCAGTGGTGGTGATCTTGGAAGGTGGGGCATCGGGATCAACAGTTGCACCAGTGGCTGCAACTGCAGCACCAGCAGCTCCAGTAACCAAAGCTGTTGAGCCTCCCATTGCACGTGCTCCAGCACCTCCTCCTATTGGCAATACACCTCCGCCAGTAGATGCGACAGCAAGTCATGCAAGTCCATCTGTGCGTAAATTTGCACGTGAGTTGGGTGTCACCATTAACCAGGTCAAAGGATCCGGTCCTAAAGGGCGCATTACCCAAGAGGACGTACAGGCATTTGTGAAGGCTGCTATGAGTGGAGGCGCGGGTAGTCCTGCAGCTGCCTCTAGTGGCGGCAGCTTAGGCGGATTAAATCTGATTCCTTGGCCAAAGGTCGATTTCACAAAGTTTGGTGAGATCGAGCGTCAGCCACTCAATCGCATTAAGAAACTCACAGCAGCCAATTTGGGTCGTAACTGGGTGATGATCCCAGCCGTGACTTATCACGAAGATGCTGATATCACTGACTTGGAAGCATTCCGTGTTCTCACGAATAAAGAGAATGAGAAAAAGGGCGTCAAGATCACCATGCTCGCTTTCTTGATGAAGGCTGCAGTGGCTGCGTTGAAAAAATATCCAGAGTTCAATAGTTCTTTAGATGGCGATGACCTTATTTTGAAGAAATACTTCAATATTGGTTTTGCTGCAGATACGCCAACCGGATTAGTGGTGCCAGTGATTAAAGATGCGGATAAGAAAGGTATCTTTGAGTTAGCTAAAGAAACTTCAGACTTGGCTGCTCTTGCACGTGACGGCAAGTTGAAGCCAGATCAAATGCAAGGCGCGAGCTTTACGATCTCATCACTAGGCGGTATCGGCGGTACATATTTCTCGCCGATCGTTAATGCGCCTGAGGTAGCAATCATGGGTGTGAGCAAAGCTGCTATGAAACCAGTTTGGGATGGCAAGCAATTTGTCCCGCGTCTGATTTGCCCATTGTCTCTATCCGCAGATCATCGCGTGATTGATGGCGCTTTAGCTACGCGTTTTAACGTGTACATTGCTCAGCTCTTGGCCGACTTCCGTCGCGCCAGTCTATAAGGGGGATCTATGGCTAAGCAAATGATCCTCGTTCCGGACATTGGGGACTATTCAGATGTACCGGTAATTGAAGTGCTGGTTAAGATTGGCGATGTGATTGAAAAAGAACAGCCGCTATTGGTTCTTGAGTCCGACAAAGCAACGATGGAGGTACCAGCAGATGCAGCAGGTACTGTTACTAGTATTGCAGTAAAGCTTGGCGACAAAGTCAGCAAAGGTTCTGTTATTGCAGAGATCGAAGCGAGTGGTGCAGCACCGGTTGCTCAGCCCACTTCAGCAGCGCCAGCAGCACCAGCAGCACCAACAATGGCAGCCGCGCCTGCACCAGTAGCAGGGCAGTACAGCGGTAAAGCGGACCATGAATGTGAAGTGCTAGTGCTTGGTGCTGGCCCTGGTGGTTACAGCGCAGCGTTCCGTAGTGCTGACTTGGGTATGAATACCATATTAGTAGAGCGCTACCCAACTTTGGGTGGTGTTTGCTTAAACGTCGGTTGCATTCCATCCAAGGCATTACTGCACACAACTTCAGTGATGGATGAAGTCAAAACTATGGCTAAGCACGGCATTACTTTTGGCGCACCCAAAATTGAGATTGATCAATTGCGTGGCTATAAAGAATCGGTGATTGCTAAATTGACTGGCGGTCTTGCTGGTATGGCAAAGGCCCGTAAGGTAAAAGTAGTGCGCGGTTTAGGTAAGTTCTTGGATGCAAACCATGTCGAAGTTGAACTAACTGATGGTACTGGTCAAGATCTCACTGGTAAAAAAGAGGTAGTGCGCTTTCAGAAGGCCATCATTGCTGCTGGTAGTCAGCCTGTGAAGTTGCCTTTCTTGCCTGAAGATCCCCGTATTGTGGATAGTACTGGCGCCTTATTGCTGAAGAGCATTCCTAAGCGCATGCTCGTCATTGGTGGCGGCATTATTGGTTTAGAGATGGCTACTGTTTACAGCACACTCGGCTCACGTATTGATATCGCCGAGATGATAGACGGTCTCATGGCTGGCGCGGACCGTGATTTAGAAAAAGTCTGGGAGAAGTTTAATGCCGGACGTTTTGAAAAAATCATGCTCAAAACTCGTGCAGCAAAAGCAGAAATAAAGTCTGATGGAATTCAGGTGAGCTTTGAGGGTGAAAATGCACCGGCAGAACCACAAACCTATGACTTGGTATTGGTTGCAGTAGGCCGCACTCCGAATGGCAAGAAGATTGATGCTGGTAAAGCGGGCGTTCAAGTTGATGAGCGCGGCTTTATTCCTGTTGATAAACAAATGCGCACCAATGTTTCCAATATTTTTGCAATTGGTGACTTGGTTGGTCAGCCAATGTTGGCACATAAAGCAGTGCATGAAGGTCACGTTGCCGCCGAAGCTGCTGCAGGTCAAAAATCTTACTTTGATGCGAAGCAAATTCCATCAGTTGCCTACACTGATCCTGAGGTAGCCTGGGCTGGTTTGACAGAAGAGCAGTGTAAAGCTCAAGGCATTGCTTATGAGAAGGGTTTATTCCCATGGGCTGCTAGTGGACGCGCGATTGCTAATGGACGCGATGAAGGTTTCACTAAACTCATTTTTGATGCAACGACTCACCGCATTATTGGTGGCGGAATTGTGGGCACACACGCTGGTGATTTAATTGGTGAAGTATGTTTAGCAATTGAGATGGGTGCTGATGCAGTAGATATCGGTAAAACGATTCATCCGCACCCAACCCTGGGAGAGTCAGTTGGCTTGGCGGCTGAAGCAGCGCACGGTCATTGCACTGACTTGCCTCCAGTGAAAAAGAAATCTTAAGAAACGCTACATCTGTAAAACAAAAGCCCCGAGTAATCGGGGCTTTTCTACTTCAACGTAATGATTGCGGTGAATATAGTTATGAAATGAGCTCAGCTCTGAGTTCTCGAATGCGTTCATCTACATAGTAACCACCACACTCTGTATATCGAAGGTACTTGCATCCACATTGCTTGCATGCACATACGTCAGACTTGTTATAGGGGTGAGAGGCAATTGAGATGGGGGCATCCTTAGACCAGATAGTCATTCCCTTGGGGAGATCTTCTTCCCAATACTCAGGGGCATCTTCTACCCTCAGAGTCCCAACGCATTCTAGAGAGGCTGTCATGAAGCCGCCAGGAATGGTTTCCCAGCCTGCACAGCTTAACGATGAGCAGTCAGGACATTTATCTTTGAGGTTAAAAGACTTGGCGAGGGTTAGCAACTCATCTCTGTTGAGACTTTTGGTCATTGCAGGGTTCTCTGCAGTTCTTATTTCTTCTTAGAGGCTTTGCTGCTTGTGCCAGCAGTCTTCAATACTGTTTCGGTAGCGCCAGTCAGGTTGGTTTGTGCAACTTCAACTGCATGCTTCACAGCTTTTTGGCTGGTTTCGAATACGTTATTTGCAGAAGCAATCGCTTGCTTCATCGCTTGCACGGCTGCATCCGATCCCGCTGGGACATTCTTAGTCCACTCTTCGACTAAAGAGTTGATTTTTTTCTGACCAGCTTGCAATTCTTTTTCGGCAGACTCGGTGAAGCTATTTTGTGTTTCATGAGCTAATTCATATAAATGACGGCTATAAGCCATAATTTTTTCAGCCATGGGTTGCACGGCTTCTGCTTGATGGGCAAGTAATTGCTGAATGTCTTTTACTTCCAAGGCTTTCTTGGCGCTATTCATGCTATCGCTCAAGCTTTGCTTGGCAATATGCATATTGAGTTCAACTAATTTTTCAATGCTCTGCAACGCTTGATTGGTTAATCCGCTCAAGGTCTCTAAGTTTGCTTTTTGAGCTGCTGCAATTTGCTCTGGAGTTAAATTCATATCTATCTCTTTTCGTCGGACTTGCTACTTTTATTTTCTGATGCTTTTAGCTTAATGTACTCCCATTAAATAATTGTATTGCATAGATATTGCGTTGCAGCATAAGAGCCATGTAAAGCTCATAAATGGCCGAATTAGGAAAAGAGCCTAAAATTAGGGTCTTAGAAAAAAATCTCAATATTTTCAGTAAGTTACCCATGAAGCTTTCCCTAGATAACGCCATTGCGCCAATATTTGTACTCATTTGGAGTACTGGCTTTGTAATTGCGCGTCTAGCTATGCCATACGTAGAGCCGGCTACCTTTCTGTTTTGGCGTTTTGCAGGTGTTCTAGCGGCGATGGCAGCCCTTAGTCTGGTGTGGAGAATCACCTGGCCCAGTTGGTCGCAAATCAAGCATATCGCCGTTGCTGGCATCTTGTTGCAGTTTGGTTATTTGCTCGGAGTATGGTGTGCAGTCAGATTGGGGATGACGGCAGGGTTGGTGGCCATTATTGTGGGACTGCAGCCAATCGTCACTGCGTGGTTTGCTGCGTGGATTTCTGAAAAGGTAACGCCACGCCAATGGATAGGTCTAGGTTTTGGATTTGCAGGCGTTGCATTGGTGGTTGCCGAGAAAATTGGTTTTGTGCATATCCCTGTAGTTAGTTACATATTGGCATTTATTGCACTCTTATCCATTACGTTTGGCACGCTGTATCAAAAGAAGTTCTGCCCTGTATTTGATCTGCGCGCCGGGTCTTCTATTCAGTTTGGTGTTTCAGCGGTGCTGTGCTTTATTTGTATGTATTTATTTGAGTCGGGAGAGATGGTTTGGAATCTCCCTGTAACCGGCGCATTGCTATGGGCTATCTTTCCCTTGTCCATTGGATCAATTAGCTTGCTATTTATGATGATTCGCAAGGGGGCTGCAACTAAAGTCACTAGCTTTCTCTATTTAGTGCCGCCGACAACTGCTGCAATGGCTTGGATGTTGTTTGATGAGCCATTTACATTGCTGATGGCCGTGGGCTTGTGTTTGACGATGACTGGCGTGGTACTGGTAAATGCCCGTCAGACCAATACAGTAGCCACGATTGCTGAATAGGGCGTTCATATTGGCATTCATTTAGTGGAATGAATTACCTAGAATGGGGCGAATAAAAGCGCCTTACCTTAGGAAATTAATTATCATTCCGTATGTTGAAAGTTTTGGAAGGTATTTTGGGATGCGTTTGAATCGATTTTGGCTTGCTGCCTTAGGGGCACTTTTTGCTGTTGGCACATTATTAAGCGCACCAGCTATTGCTTCTACTAAAGATAAGCAGGCTGCTAAAACTCCCGCCAAGGCAACCACTAAGACCGCTACAAAATCTGCCAAGAAGCCCAAAACCGTTCGCGTCACAGTAACTCGTGCAGCCGAACCTATCATTCCGGCAAGACCATCTCTTGCGACAGCGTTGGGTTTACGTGGTCAACACGATGAGCTCAGCCTGAAATCCAGCGTAGCGATGGTCGTCAATCAAGATACTAAAGAAGTGTATTTTGAAAAGAACCCTTCAGTGAGTTTGCCAATTGCTTCTATTACAAAGTTAATGACAGCAATGGTGGTGTTGGATTCTAAGTTACCGCTAGACGAAACATTGGTCATCAATGCAGATGACGTGCACATCTATCGCACTTCACGACTTGCTGGCGGTACGGTTCTGACGCGCGAAGAGGCTCTATTATTGGCTTTGATGTCCTCTGAGAACCGCGCAGCATATACCTTGGGCAGAAATTATCCAGGCGGCATTCCGGCGTTTGTAGATGCGATGAATCGCAAGGCAAAAGAGTTGGGCATGGACCATTCGCATTTTGCAGATCCAACAGGACTCCTAAGTGAGAATGTTGCTTCAGCAGAAGATCTCACGCGCATGTTGAGCGCTGCATACCAGTACAAAACGATTCGGGAATTTTCAACCTGGCCAGATTTAACCATGGTGATTGCAAAACGTCCGCAGAAATTCTTGAACACCAATCGCCTAGTGCGATCAGGCGACATGAATATCGGTCTTCAGAAAACTGGCTTTATTAATGCTGCGGGCAAATGTTTAGTAATGCAAGCCAGAGTAAACAACACGCCATTGCTATTAGTCTTCTTGGATTCGGTTGGAACGCAATCGCGTTTTGCTGATGCTGTGCGTGTACGTGATTGGTATGAGCGTATGCCTTCTGGCAGCGCACATTCCATTCGACGCTTGATGTAACTTATAGAGTTATTGGCTTGCTGAGCCAGGCTCAGCGGATTTGGGTTTGAAGCCCATTCCTTTGGATATCTGCAGAGCAGTTTCTTGCAGGGCACGTAACCAATCTGCCTGAATCCGATCTGTTGGGGCGCTTAACGATAAACCGGCAACCAATTTTCCGGTGTCATCCAAAATGGCAGCAGCCAAGCAGCTAACCCCCAGCTCTAATTCTTCATCGTCACGTGCGCTACCAACCTTGCGAACATGATTGAGTTCAGTTTCGAGTTTGCCAAGCTCAGTAATGCTATTACGTGTGTGCCCAGACAAACCAGTGCGAGTGACATAAGCGCGCACTTGACCAGGATCATCGCTAGCTAAAAAGAGTTTTCCAACTGAGGTTAGGTGTAGTGGGGCGCGACCACCAATCGCACGAACAACCTGCATGCCGGAGCGCTCGCTATAAGCGCGATCAACGTAGACGATTTCATCTCCCTGGCGAACGGATAAGTTCACAGTTTCACCGGTGAGCTTATGAAGAGTGCGCATTGGTAGTTGAGCGGCCTCACGCACAGATAGACGTGCTTTAACTAAGTTACCCAGCTCTAATAGTTTTAGACCAAGGCGATAAGTGCCGCCATCACCACGCTCCACTAATCGGCAAGCAACCATGTCATTCAAAATTCGATGTGCAGTAGAAGGGTGTAGGCCCGTCATTTCCGCCAAGTTCTTGAGACTGCTGGAATCCTCTTGGTCGGCAAGCGCGTCAAGCAAATTCATCATGCGCTCCACTACCTGGATGGCAGTTTTACCTACCTCGCCAGTAGATCTAGGAGTTTTGACGCTTTTGCTCGTATTCATAGCCTTCATTGTAGCGATTTCGGATGAAATTGCATATTATGAAATCCCATTTTAGGGAGCTATCCCTGCGAATTAAGGCTGTCTCAGGGCCCTGGCGCACTCATTCACAAGATCTGGACCGCGATAGATCAGGCCGCTATAGATCTGCACTAGGCTGGCGCCAGCCATGATCTTCTCTCTAGCATCAGCACCACTCAGAATGCCGCCAACCCCAATGATGGGTAATTGGTTGCCCAATCTTGCCTTTAAGGCTTTGATCACAACATTTGATGCATTGCGCACGGGCGCACCAGATAGGCCGCCGGCTTCAGTGCCGTATTCCATGCCTTGCACTGCATCTCGGGAGATGGTTGTGTTGGTTGCAATGACTGCGTCAATTCCGAACTCCATCAGAAGATCAGCAATCAGGTTGATATCACCGTGATCTAAGTCTGGTGCAATCTTCAGAAACAGTGGCTTGCGGATACCAAAGCGGTCACTTAAACGTTGTCTTGCTACATCTAAGCTGCCCAATAGATCACGGAGCATTTCTTCGCCTTGTAAGGCGCGTAGATTCTGCGTATTCGGAGAAGAGATATTGACGGTAATGTAGGTGGCAATTTCGTAGACTGCTTCCATTGCTAGTACATAGTCACTCGAAGCCTCTTCGATAGGGGTGCTCGCATTCTTGCCAATATTTAATCCAAGTACGCCACCGCTTTGCCAAAACTTTGAGCGACGAACTCTAGCTACGCAGGCATCCACACCATCATTATTAAATCCCATGCGATTAATGATCGCCTGAGCTTCGGGTAAGCGAAACATCCGTGGCTTAGGATTGCCGGGCTGTGGTTTTGGAGTGACTGTGCCAATTTCTAAGAAACCAAATCCCAATGCAGCAAGTGCGTCGATATGTTTTCCGTCTTTGTCTAATCCTGCCGCCAATCCAACGGGATTCGGAAATTCAATACCACAGAGTCTTTGTGGATCGTTAATTGGTTTGCTAACTAGGCGCTCTAATAATCCCCAGCGCTGCAAGCGATCCATATTGCTTAGAGTAAGGTTATGCGCTTTTTCTGGGTCTATGCAAAAGAGCCATGGGCGTAGAAGAGAGTAACGATCGATCATGGGTAGATATTATGACTCAGACAGCGGTTGCCAATGGTCATCAATCAAACCCTCCATCGGTTGATATTTCACCTTGTATGACATCTTGTCGCTTTCCTTGATGTAGTAACCAAGGTAAAGGTAAGGCAAATTCAATTCCCGAGCCCGTTCTACCTGCCACAAGATGCTGTAAGCGCCATAACTTGCAGTGGGTTCAGAGGTGTCATAGAAGGTATAGACCGACGAAATACCCTGCTCCAAAATATCGATCATGCTGACCATACGCAAACGACCGGGATGGGGGTCGTGGGGACCATCCCGAAACTCGACAATGCGTGAGTTCACTCGACTTTGTAATAAAAACTGCATGTATTGATCTTGATCATCGCTATCCATATCACCACCTGCGTGGCGCTCAGTTTGATAGCGTTGATAGAGTTGGTAGTGCTCTTCTTGATAGCCAAGATTGAGAACGGAGGTGACTAGGCCAACATGTTTTTTCTGTGCGCGACGTTGACTGCGTGAAGGTGAAAATTGGTTTACCAAAATACGCGTAGCAACACATGCTTTGCATTCATCACAATAGGGGCGGTAGGTATATAAACCACTGCGTCTAAATCCAGCATTGAGTAAATCGTTGTAGACGTCCGAATGAATGAGGTGTGAAGGCGTGGCTACTTGCGAGCGTGCAGTCTTGTTCGGCAGATAGCTACAAGCATATGGTGCTGTTGCATAAAACTGCAGTGCGGTGAGAGGGAGTTCTTTAAGCTGGGTCATAGCCAGTGGTGCAAGATGGTTTTATCAAAAGTCCAGGATTGCTCAATCTTAGTTTGATTTATGGATATTTGCAGTTGCTCTAAAAAGGCCTGTCTGGGCATTGGGGCCGCCCCCAATGAGAGGAGGTGAGCTGTCTCTTGCTGGCAGTCGATCATGTGAATATTGTTACTGAGGCACCAAGCGCTGAGTGCGGCTAATGCGATCTTTGATGCATTGGTCTTATGACTAAACATAGATTCACCAAACACCATGCCCCCAAAGGCGACGCAATAGAGGCCGCCAGTCAGCTGACCCTCTTCCATAACAGCAATGCTATGGGCATTTCCTTGTTCATGAAGTGCGGTGTAGGCATCAATAATTTCGTGGGTGATCCAAGTGCCATCTTGATCTTTGCGGGAGCTGGTAGCGCATGAGCGTATGACTGCGCCAAAATCATCATCAACCATTATTTGCGAACGAGCATTTTGACAAAAGGAGCGAATAATTTTTCGCAAGGAGTCGCTGCATTTAAATGCCTGAGGCTTCAATATCATCCTGGGATCAGGAGACCACCAGAGAATAGGTTGGTTATCTGAATACCATGGAAAAATACCTTGTTGATAGGCGCGAGCAAGCTGCCCTGGATAGATATGCTCGCTGACTGCAATTAATCCGGGAACGCTGGGGTCAGGGTCTGCCTCTGTGAGAGGGTTTGGAAAAGGATCTTGAGGCCCTAACCAAGCAATCTGACTCATGCTGACTCAAATACGTTCGGAGGGTAAAACATCGCGGCTGCGCACATGAAATTCTTTCCCTGAATCTAAATGGCCTGCAGCGCGATCGGCAAAGAACCATTCGAGTGTTTGCTTAATAGTGGGAAAAGCTAATTTATCCCAGGGGATTTCATGCTCATGAAAAAGTGCCACCTCTAAACTTTCTTCGCCAGCAGAAAACTCCGGCGTTGGCAGCTTGGCCAAATAGAACAGATGCACTTGCTCTGCGTGGGGCACATTCAGCAAGGAATAAAGTGGTCCAATTTCCACGGCGGCACCGGCTTCTTCAAGAGTTTCGCGTGCGGCACCCTGACTAGTGCTTTCACCCAACTCCATAAATCCAGCAGGTAAGGTCCAAAACCCATTGCGTGGCTCAATCGCTCGGCGACATAACAGAATCTGTTTGCCATACACCGGAATGCTACCCACCACATTGCGGGGATTTTGATAGTGAATGCTGCCACAAGCTTCGCATACATGGCGTTCGCGCGAATCGTCGGCCGGAATCTTGATCGTTAATACAGAGGCACAGTTAGGGCAATACTTCATGCTGACTTTCTAAAAGTGGGCTTTAATGGCGCCACGTAGGGCATTACTAAGAATAATCTCTTCTGCCATTGAAACATCTTTAATAGTCAGGTTAGCTTCACGGACATTCATGGAGGGGTCAGCAAGCAATACTGCGCGCATTACCCCAGGCAGAAGGCCGGCTGAAATAGGGGGTGTGAGCCATTCAGAGCTTCCTTGAGGCTTAATAAAAATGCTAGTCCTGCCACCCTCAGTAACAAAGCCTTGCTCATTCACAAACAGCGCATCAAATCCACCTAGCTTCACAGCCTCTTGCCAAGCATGATCATAGAGCGTGCGATTGCTAATTTTGTGACGCAATAAGAAGTCTCCAGAAAACATGGTTACGTCACCAGAAAGAATATCTTTGGCCCAAAAGATTTTGACAGGCTCGTTTGTTTGGTCAATGACTGCGCTTGTAACAGAAAGCTCGCCATTAGGCGCAAGATCGAGTCTTAGTCGATAGGACAAATTTTTATCAAGGGATGCACAAGTGCTTGTAACCAAATTCGTTGCGACTTCTTGGTTGAAGGCAATTCTTAAAGAGAGAGCGGAGGCTTTCATCCTATATAGATGAGCCTCCCATCGGAGTGCCTCACCCTGAGAGATGGCGATGGTTTCAAATAGGCCTTGAGTGCTGGGCAGATCCATGAGGAACGCTGCTTTAATGCGGCATTCCTGCCACTCTTGGCTAGCATCAGAATCATTGGTGATACCAGCACCTATCCCGAGTGTGAAATGAGATGCATGAGACTGATCATCCCGATGAATCTCCAATGTCCGAATCGGCACACTAAAGGCAAAATTACCATTGGGGTCAAGCCAACCTAAGGCGCCGCAATAATAACCACGGTCCTGAGGCTCTAACTCTTGAATAATTTCCATACTGCGTTTTTTGGGGGCACCTGTAACAGATCCGCATGGAAACACTGCTTTGAAAATATCGAAAAGTAAAGTTTCAGGCTGAATCTGCCCCTGCACGGTGGAAGTCATTTGCAAAACATCCCCATGTCTTGCTACTTCAAATAAATTAGGGACGGTGACTGTTCCTGGTAAAGAGATGCGGCTCAGATCGTTGCGCAGCAAGTCCACAATCATGACGTTCTCTGCTTGATTCTTGGGGTCCTCAGAGAGGGTGCTCGCTACTGCAGATAAAGCACTAGCAGTGCCTTTCATTGGCATCGCTTTTAATGTGTCGCCATCGCGTGCAATAAACAATTCAGGAGACTGCGACAATAAAAAATTACCCTCATGCTCTATGTAAGCACCAAATCTTCCAGGCTGGCGGTCTCTTAAACGGCTATACAGGGCGAGTGGTGCGCCATATGTTTTACCTGTGATTCGGTAGGTGTGATTGATCTGGTAGGTATCGCCATTACGAATGTATTCTTGAATCGCAGCAATATCATTCGAAAATTGATCTTCATTCAGAGATTCCCGAATATCCATTACCCCAGCATTACTTTGGGATTGATCGAGGGAAGTGAGCTTTTGGCTAATGCATAGATCTACATCTTGCTTAGAGAGTTTTTTGAAGTCTACAAATGACCAGGCCTCAATTAAAGGGTGATGGTCATCGGGCAAATGTGATCTTTGAGGCAGTTTATGAATTTGTCTGCCCAACTCATAAGCAAAAGCGCCTACAACATATTCTCCTCTAGATAGAGCGGAAGATATTTCAGCAAAGCATTGTTGTGTCGCTACTAAATCAGTCGATTGATCACCGCTTGGAAGAACCCGCCAATAATGAAGTGCATTCTCATAGAGGCGACTGGTAGGTGAGGCCGCGGTGCTTTGCGCATCGTCGAGCAAAATCATCGCGGCTGACCTAATAAGCTCTATTTACTTCAGAATCGTGGCAGATTCGATAGTGACAGTCTTGCTTGGAACATCAACCATTCTGCCCATGCGCGGAGCGGGGGCAACCATCGTCGGTACTTTGCGGATAGCGTCGATGGTCTGTGTGCCAGAAACTACTTTGCCAAACACGGTATATCCATTGCCCATAGCATTGGGGTAGTCCAGTGCGGCATTGTCTTTCACATTGATGAAGAACTGTGAAGTTGCAGAATCTGGATCGGAGGTGCGCGCCATCGCAATCGTGTAAACATTATTCTTAAGGCCATTCTGCGCTTCAGACACTACTGGAGAATCTGTAGGCTTCTGATTTAAGTCAGCAGTAAACCCACCGCCCTGAATCATGAAGCCATCAATCACACGATGAAAGATGGTGCCATTATAAAAACCGCTCTTCACGTAATTTAAGAAGTTAGCAGTTGTCTTGGGTGCCTTTACATCATCAAGCTCAACCACGAAATTACCCATCGTGGTTTTGAATTCCACCTTTGGCCCTGCAAACACTGAATGACTGGTAAAACAAGAAACAGCCACTACAAGTGCGATAAATAGCTTACGCATAAGAACTCCTTCAATAAAAATAGCTTGTATTTGATTGTATTGCCCAATACCGCTGAAGTGGAAAACCTGTTTGGGCTTATCAGACTAGCCCATTAGGTACATTGCTGGCATAGGCATAAGAAGCTTCTTCAAACATGCCGGGTCTAGCAAGGTAATCCAAGGTCCAGTCAATGGTGTCCACACCCCAAAAGCACTGTTGATTGACTATCAGAGCAGGCACTCCAAATGCCCCATCGACTTTAGCTTGATTGGTATTGGCAATCAGCCTGGCTTTTACTTCAGGGCTTTCGGGTTTTGGTGTATCTGCTGGTAAGTTTAAGTAAGTGCAAAATTCTGGCCAGGATAGATTGGGATCTTTGCCCTCTACCCAAACATAATCAAAGGCGCGCTCAACCATAGCCCAATCGGCATTCTTCTCGATTAAGAGGCGCTGTGCCGCAACAGTCATAAACGGATGGTGCTCAGGAAAGCGAAAAGGAATGCCCAACTTCTCGGCTTGCCAAACACAGAACTGATAAGTATGTGGACGTTTCGCAGCTACTTCTCCTGGACCTTTGTTTTCAGATGCTCTGAGTAGACCGCCTAACAAAATAGGAACTGGCTTGATATCTAACTGATCTTCAAGACGCTTTCTTTGTTTGACGTAAAGATAAGCAAAGGGAGAGACGATATCGTAATAAAAAGTGGCAGCTATCTTCGTACTCATATGATCTTGCAGGTTATTTCTCGATTTATTCTTTTATTTCTTCTTGTGCTCATCATCGAGCTTTTTCAAGAAAGCCAGTTTTTCTTTGATTTGCGCCTCTAGTCCACGCTCAACCGGCTCATACCAATGGGGTTCTTTCATGCCATCTGGTAGATAGGATTCGCCAGCAGCATAGCCATGAGGCTCATCATGGGCATAGCGATACGCTTTGCCATGACCAAGCTCTTTCATTAACTTCGTAGGGGCATTGCGTAGGTGATTGGGTACTGCCTTAGATTGATCATTCGCGACATAAGCACGAGCTGCGTTAAAAGCGTTGTAGCTGGCATTGCTCTTAGAAGCAACCGCAAGATAAACCACCGCTTGTCCCAGTGCAAGCTCGCCTTCAGGGGAGCCCAGCCTTTCGAAGGTCTGAGCTGCATCGTTAGCTAACTGCATTGCTCGTGGATCTGCTAGACCAATATCTTCCCAGGCCATTCGAATAATGCGTCTGGCTAGGTAGCGGGGGTCTGCGCCGCCATCAAGCATACGACAAAACCAATACAAGGCGGCATCTGGATTGGATCCTCGAACGGATTTATGTAGCGCGGAGATCTGATCGTAGAAATGATCGCCACCTTTATCAAAGCGCCGTGCTTGAGCGCTTAGTGCGTTTTCAATAAATTGCTGACCCACTATCTTGATTTCTGCATTTGGGGTGAGTGCCGCATTACGTACTTGTTCAACCAAGTTCAGCAGGCGTCTGGCATCACCATCAGCATTTGAGATGAGCGTATCAATTGCTGCAGATTCAAATTGCACTTCAGGCATGGCATGCTGATGCGCACGTTTAAAGAGGAGTTTCAACTCTTCTGGAGTTAGGGACTTCAGTACATAAACCTGGGCCCGTGATAGTAATGCTGAGTTCACTTCAAATGAAGGGTTCTCGGTAGTGGCGCCAATAAAGGTAAATAAGCCTGATTCCACATGGGGTAGCAGGGCATCTTGTTGGCTTTTATTAAAGCGATGGATTTCATCTACAAACAGAATTGTTTGTTTGCCATACTGATCCATGTTTCGCTGAGCTTGCTCAATTGCTTCGCGGATTTCCTTTACGCCAGCAAGAACTGCGGATATCGCAATGAACTCTCGATCAAATGCCTTGGCTGAAAGACGTGCCAGCGTAGTTTTGCCAACGCCTGGAGGTCCCCACAGAATCATCGAGTGAGGCTTGCCAGAGGCAAAGGCCAGATTGAGCGGTTTGCCGCTAGTTAATAGATGGGCTTGTCCTATGACTTCTTCAATCGTTTTTGGGCGCAATGCTTCCGCTAATGGAGGGGGCGGAGCGCTGTCAAAAAGATTGCTCATTGCATCATGCTTGAATAAAAAGAATTACTAGGGATGCCCAAGTAAGGCATGCAGCGGCAACATAGGTCAAACGATTGCGCATCGTCATGAACGCATTTCGAGTCGCTTCATCAGAAAAATAATATTGATAGGTGTTCTGATCAATATTGCGCTGAATAATTAAAGTGGAGGCCAAAATCAGTAAACCCACTGGTATATAAATATGCAGCGCTAGCCATGCAACTAAAGCTGGAATAACGCCCCAGATCCAAGCATTACGGTCTTCCCAGCGATCGCCCACAGGTGCTTTGCCGAGCAAGTGCAGATTGGCACCCCAATGTAAGGCGCCCATAAATGAGGTGATTACAGCGCCATAACCCGCTAAAGATTCGGCGCTTAAGTAATTCAATGGGGTTGGAGCCAACTGCACCATTAAGGCTAAGCCAATAAATGGAATAAGACCGGCATAGCCAAGTTTGCGAACTAAAGGGGAGATAGGGTTCACGATGGAGGTATCTAAGTTAATAAGTTGTGAGTGAAATTATTTATCGTAGGTATAGACACCGCGACCTGTTTTGCGTCCGAGATATCCGGCTGCAACCATCTCGCGCAGAAGTGGGCAGGGGCGGTATTTAGAGTCGCTGAAGTTTTCAAAATAGACTTCCATGACAGCCAAGCAAGTATCTAGTCCGATCAGATCTGCCAAAGCCAGTGGGCCAATTGGTTGATTGCAGCCTAACTTCATGCCAGCATCAATATCTTCCGGGCTAGCAAGTCCTTCTGACAGCACAAAGAAAGCTTCGTTAATCATTGGTAACAAAATACGATTAACCACAAAGCCTGGTGAGTTTTTAACCGTGATTGGCTCTTTGCCTACATGCTTAGCCATATCAATAATGGCAGCATGAGTAGTATCACTGGTTTGCAGGCCGCGGATCACTTCCACCAGAGCCATCAGGGGTGGCGGGTTAAAGAAGTGCATGCCAATAAAGCGGGCAGGGTTGGAGTCAAGCGCTGCGAGTTTGGTGATGGATAGCGAGGAGGTGTTGGTGGCAATGATGGTGTCTTTGCTCACCATTTCATCTACTTGCTTAAGTATCTTTTCTTTAATTGCTTGATTCTCGGTGGCGGCTTCAATGACCAGCCCCAATCCTTTAAGGTCGGCGTAAGAGGTGCTACCTTTAATGCGATTAAGTGCAGCTTCCTTGGCTTCAACGGTAATCGTTTCTTTTTTGACGAGACGATCTAAGCTTTTGCCAATTTGTTCAAGACCACGTTGTACGGCAGCTTCATTAATATCAACCATGACTACATCCAGGCCTGCTACAGCACATACTTGGGCAATACCGTTACCCATAGTTCCGGCACCAATGACGCCTACTGATTGAATACTCATCTTATTTCCTCTTTTGATACTGGGTGGAACCAAATAGCTGCTCTCTTGCCTTGTCATCGTGCAAGGGCTTACGTAATGCGGTTAATACTTCGCAACCACGCTTTACTGCTGGTCGTTCACCAATCTTTTCAAACCACTTTTTGAAATGCGGGTAGTCGTTGATGTCGATACCTTGATTCTTCCAGTTACGCGTCCATGGATAAATCGCAATATCAGCAATAGAGTAGGATTTCCCAGCAATATAAGGATTATCTTTCAGTTGGCCGTCCAACACCCCATAGATGCGTTTAGCTTCATTGGTGTAGCGATTGATGGCGTATTCAATCTTCTCAGGTGCGTAAAGGCGGAAGTGGTGGTTTTGCCCAAGCATGGGTCCAAGTCCACCCATTTGGAACATCAGCCATTGCAGTACTTCGTACTTGCCGCGCGTGTCTTGCGGCAAGAACTTGCCAGTCTTGCTCGCCAAATAGAGCAGAATCGCGCCGGACTCAAAAAGGCTGATGGGTTTGCCGTCCGGTCCATTGGGATCAACGATTGCTGGAATCTTGTTATTGGGGCTAATTTTTAAAAAGGCTTTGGCAAATTGATCTCCAGCACCAATATCAATCGGGTGGGCAATCCAGTCGCGACCTAAGCGATAGCCACATTCTTCGAGCATGATGTGAATCTTGTGACCATTGGGTGTTGGCCAGCTGTAGACATCAATCACGCTATTGGATTTTGGATTGGACATATTTTCCTCTATAAGGTTTGTAAGCGCTGCAGCGCATTTGCAAGAGTCTGGTCTTGCTTTGCAAAACAAAAACGAATGACTCCAGACTCGGTAGCTTGATCATAAAAAGCAGAGACAGGAATGGCAGCCACCCCAACTTCGGTAGTAAGCCATTTACAAAAATCAGCCTCATTTAATTTGGCTTGAGGAATTTCCAATGCAGAGTAATCGGCACATTGAAAATAACTGCCTAGAGTAGGGAGTAATTTGAATTTAGTTTGACTCAACCCCGCTCTAAAAAAATCTCGCTTAGCTTGATAAAAGGCTGGCAAATTTAAGTAATGTTTTTCATCTGAAAGATAGGCAGCCAAGCCGTATTGCATTGGCGTATTAACAGCAAAGACATTGAATTGATGAACCTTGCGAAACTCTTTTGTCATCGCAGGCGGGGCGGCAACATAACCCACTTTCCAGCCAGTAACGTGAAAGGTTTTCCCAAAGCTAGAAACCAGAAAGCTCCTGGCTGCTAGCTCTGGGTGGGATGCAACGCTATGATGCTTGGCACCGTCATAGACCATATGCTCATAGACTTCATCGCTCAGAACTAATGCGGAAGTGTTGCGAACTAAATCTGCCAGGCGATCTAGGTCTGCTTTATCCCAAACCATGCCAGTAGGATTGTGAGGAGTATTAAATAAAATGAGTCGCGTTTTGGGATTGATTGCCTGGGCCAATAAATCCCATGGAATTTCGTAGGCAGCAACTTGCCCAGAGTCATCGCGTACGACTTGCAATGAAATCGCAATCGTTTTACCTCCCGCTAAATCGATTGCGGGGCGGTAACAGTCGAAAGCGGGTTCGATGATGATGACTTCATCGCCAGGTCCAACGCAAGAGAGTATGGCTGTAAAAATAGCCTGTGTGCCACCGGCGGTAATTGTGATTTCAGTTTCAGGATCGTAGTGGTGGCCATAAAGAGATTCAATCTTTTTGCTAACGCCATTACGAAGCTCTGCAACCCCAGCCATTGGAGGATATTGATTGCGATCTGACAGCATAGCTGCATTCACATCGGCAATCAGCTTTCGGTCGCAAGGAAAGTCAGGAAAGCCTTGCCCCAGATTAATCGCTTGATGCTCTGCAGCAAGGGCAGACATTACCGTAAAGATCGTGGTTCCCACCAGCGGAAGGCGACTTGGAAAAGAGGGGGTCTCTAGTGGGCTCATGGAGGGGAGGTGGTGATCAGTCTTTTAAAGCGGATATATCCGGTAGTCGCTAGAATGGTAAAAATACATTAACAAATTGTGCCATGCTGATCGTTCTCTCACCTGCTAAATCTCTGGATTACAAGACCCCTGCAATGGTCAAGGCTCCAACCATGCCCGAGTTTGTCTCAGAATCAGCCAAGCTCATTGCAGACCTCAAGAAGCTGGGTCCGCAGGATGTTGCCAAATTAATGGGTCTATCCGATCAATTAGCCATTTTGAATGTTGGTCGTTATCGGGACTGGTCCAAGAAATTCACTGCAGAGAACAGTAAGCCGGCAATCTATGCTTTTGATGGGGATGTCTATGATGGGTTTGATGTCAAAACCCTAAATGCTAAAGCGGTGGCGTTTGCTCAAGACCACATCCGCATTTTGTCAGGCCTGTACGGTGCGCTAAAGCCATTAGATCTGATGCAGCCTTATCGCCTCGAGATGGGTACGGCATTTAAAAATCCCAGAGGTAAGGATCTCTATGCTTTTTGGGGGAGTCGCGTCACCGACTTCATCAAGAAG
Organism: Polynucleobacter sp. VK25; assembly: GCF_018687355.1. Taxonomy (NCBI): domain Bacteria; kingdom Pseudomonadati; phylum Pseudomonadota; class Betaproteobacteria; order Burkholderiales; family Burkholderiaceae; genus Polynucleobacter; species Polynucleobacter sp. VK25. Next base: position 755,135 of record NZ_CP061288.1, read on the forward strand.
GATCTGGAGAAGCAAAAGAAGCCTGCGCTCTTAAACTTAGCCTCAGAGGAGTATTTCAAGGTACTCCAGCCTAAAGAGTTGGATTGCCAGGTCATTTCCCCTGTTTTTCAGGATGCTAAGGACGGTAAGTACAAAATCATTTCTTTTTATGCCAAGCGTGCTCGTGGCTTAATGGCGCGCTACGTTGTTGAAAATCGTATTACCGATCCAGCAGATTTAAAAGGCTTCAATTTAGATGGTTATAAATACTTTGCTGCAGAATCTACAGTAGATAAGCCGGTGTTTAGAAGGGCAGAAAGAAAATAATGGCCGTGCATCGCACCAAACCATCGCAACGCAATTCTCCCGAAGTAGAGAAGTTGGTCGCTGACGCTATTTCTTTGGCGGCGTCTGGAAGTCAAGTTGAAGATCGTTTCTGGGAGGAGCGCTTGAATGTGCGCTTAATGCGCCTACTCAAAAGTCAAAATCAAAATGTGATTGATGCTGCCTTGGATCAGACCTTTCGTATCAACACCGTAGCCTTTGAAGTACTCGCAGATATCGCAGAAACATTGGCTGAGTCATTGAAGGTGGAGCATGAGGGGCAAGAGTGGGATGTGCTATTAGTCGCAATGCCTATCGTTGCCCATACACGTTATCAGATTCCTTCAGGGCCACTACCAGTCAATATCATTGAGTCAACTGCGCAGGCTTTACACAGCGCTATTGCCTCAACCGATACGCGCATAGCCATAGTTCCTTGGCTGTATAGCATTGACCAAATGCCCCATTCACATTGCCAAACTCGTGTATTGACTGAAGCTTTGGCAACTGCCGCAATCTCTTCAAATGAAGTCAAGCTTGAGTTGCGTGATATGTCTGAAACCATTGCTGTATTGGCAGACCCTCGTTTCATTATTGCCGCCTTAAGCACGCCGAGTGGCTCCCCCATTTTCCGTTGGCAGGCTGAGCCGCCGGCTCGTCAAGAGCGGGGCGTGAGTTTGATTGGTTGGCAAAATGCAATGCAGGAATCCATAGCCTCCTTGATGCCGGGTTGCGAGTTTGAATTGCTCTTGCCCGAAGCGTATTTCACAAACTGCCGTTTGGCTGATAAGCATGTTCGACCTCTCAGCATTCGTGCCGCAGTGAACTTCTTAGAAAGCACTCTGGGAATCTTGCCAGCCGGCCTATCTTGTGTGGTCGGTGCTTTTGGTGAAGAGCAGGCAGATGAGTATCGAATTGCCTTTAGCGTAAAGGGTTCATCCGACGTGATGTATGGCGTCATCTGGCCGCTATACGACCGCGAAAGTGTAGCGAGTGATGCCTTGAATGACCTATCGGATGACGAGAGCCCGATTAAGAAGATCTGTGATGCCTTGCATGATGCGGGAGTAGAGGATGTCTTCCGTCACGCGATGCTGTTTGATCCGGAACTTTGTGATGACTGCGGCGCGCCGTTATTTCCAGACCGCTCCGGTGAAGCAGTGCATGCCGAGATGCCGGATGATGCGCCGTCACAGCAGCCCTTGTTCCATTAAAGAAAAACTAAGCAATAAAAAAGCCGCAACTAAGCGGCTTTTTTATTGAATGCAATCTCAGAAATTAATTCTGCACAAAAGGTTCCGCGCCAGCAAACAAATGTGGCAACTTGCCTGACTTCATTTCTGCTGTTTGGCAGAAATCGGCAAGACGCACACCCGCTTTAATGTTGAACAACATTGCTTTGTTACCTAACACTACTAGGTCGTAACCAGAGTTCGTATTCTTGTAACGCAAGCTGCCGGGTAGGGAAGTTTGACGGTCTAAATCGTGTGTTTTGGAGTCCCAAGTTAAACGAATTTTCTCGGTTGTCCCAGCCGTTTTAAACTGCTTACCTTCTTGGCATGTCCAAGTAAATACTTCTTCATTAGCGCTAGCATTTGCAGCACCTAGAAGGCTTGCAAGCACTACGCTAATGGTGAGAAGATTTTTTTTCATGTGCAAAATTTCCTTATGAGAGCAAGTGCTTAACGCCAGCTTGTTCTTCGAGTAATTCATTTAATGTATGTGTCATACGCTCACGAGAGAATGCATCGATCTCTAAACCTTCGATCATTTTGTATTCGCCGTTTTCGCAAACCACTGGGAAGCCATAAATGACTTCAGCAGGAATGTCGTATTCGCCTTTAGAAGGAATACCCATAGTTACCCACTTGCCATTTGTGCCAAGTACCCAATCATGAATGTGGTCAATTGCTGCATTGGCTGCAGAGGCTGCAGAAGAAAGGCCGCGCGCTTCAATAATGGCTGCGCCACGCTTGCCTACGGTAGGAATAAATACATCTTTATTCCATGCCGCATCGTTAATGGAATCCTTTACAGACTTGCCATCGATCGTTGCAAAGCGATAGTCAGGGTACATAGTCGGGCTGTGGTTACCCCAGACAACTAATTTCTCAATATCAGCAACTGGCTTATTCAACTTGCTGGCCAATTGTGAGAGGGCACGGTTGTGATCCAAGCGCAACATTGCAGTGAAGTTCTTCGCAGGAATATCTGGAGCAGATTTCATGGCGATGTAAGCGTTGGTATTTGCTGGGTTACCAACAACCAATACTTTTACTGTCTTCTTGGCAACGGCATTCAAGGCTTTACCTTGAGCAGTGAAAATTTGCGCGTTCGCTGAGAGCAAATCCTTGCGCTCCATACCAGGGCCGCGTGGACGTGCACCAACTAATAGCGCAACATCGATATCTTTAAAAGCGGTCATTGGATCAGAGTGGGCTGTCATACCTGCCAGCAATGGGAACGCACAGTCTTCCAACTCCATCATTACGCCGGTTAAGGCCTTTTGGGCTTTTTCATCAGGAATCTCAAGCAATTGCAGGATTACGGGCTGATCTTTGCCTAAAAGGTCGCCATTGGCGATACGGAATAAAAGGGAATATCCGATTTGACCGGCTGCACCGGTTACGGCGACACGCATTGGGGCTTTTGCCATTACTGAGAACTCCAAATGAAGGTTGTGAGGGTTAAATAAAGAAAACTTTTCTATTATCCATTCAAGTGTAGGGACTTTAGCTTTACACTGTCAATGATGTCTTATATAAGACTAGAATTAGTGAGAATTTTATCCAATTGACGCGGTCTGGAGTTAATTTGTCTGATTTGACTTTGCCTATTGCCTCATTTAGCCCTCTGTACGAGCAGATTAAAGCGATGATTTTGGCTAGTTTGCAAGCCTCAGAGTGGCTGCCAGGGGATGCTATTCCCAGTGAAATGGAGCTTGCAGCCCGTTATGCTGTTAGTCAGGGTACCGTTCGCAAGGCTATAGATGAGCTTGCGGCTCAAAATCTCTTGGTTCGCAGGCAAGGGAAGGGCACCTTCGTAGCCACCCATCAAGAAGATGACTGGCAATACCGTTTTTTACGATTAGCTCCCGATTCTGGTGAAAAGTTTCACTTAACCAATCAATTTTTATCCTGCAAAAAGACTAAAGCAACAACCTACGTGGCCAACTTGCTTAAATTAAAGGCAGGTGACCCGATTATTCACATCGATCGTGTTCAAAGCTTTGCGGGTAAACCCATTGTTTTTGAAGAGATTTTTCTGCCAGGTCTGCGCTTTAAGGGTTTGGATCTTGAGGCGCTCAATGCTTGGCATGGACCAGTGTACGCATTCTATGAAGGGCAATACGCCACCCATATGGTTCGCGCAGAAGAAAAAATCAAAGCCGTGGCTGCTGATGAGGTATTGGCTAAACACCTGCACCTAAAAGCAGGAGCGCCACTCCTTTCGGTAGAGCGTGTGGCATTTACCTACGGGAATAAACCAGTAGAAATTCGGCATGCAAGGTATGACACTTCAGAGCAGCATTATGAGAACAAATTGAACTAAGTTAAGTAAGAACCACAGAAGAGCTAGATCAGTAAAAACCAGTAATTCACCCCTTTAAACGCTAAAAAATCCCCACCACCCCTAAGGTTTCCAATAGAATATGTTGCGATACAACAAAACCACAATGAACCTCCACCTAAAGATAGAGATTACCCATGGTTGATTCACAGCAAAACGTTAAAAAAGACAGACCGGTCTACCGAAATATTGGTCTTGCGCAATTAATTAAATACCGCCTTCCTTGGGCCGGTAAAGTGTCGATTCTTCATCGTATTAGCGGGGCGACACTCTTTTTAATGTTGCCTTTCCTGCTTTATCTTTTAGACCAGAGCTTGGCCTCGGAAGTGAGCTACCAAAAGTTCCAAGCAATTACTGGCCATGTGCTGGTGAAAATTATTTGCCTTGGATTGATTTGGTCCTTCTTGCACCATTTCTGCGCTGGCATTCGCTATCTTCTCTTGGATTTAGAAATCGGCGTTGAAAAAGTTGATGCAAACCGCTCAGCAATTTTTGTATTTTTCTTGGGTCTGGCTTTGACCGCAGTTGTTGGTCTCAAATTATTCGGCGTGTACTAAGCGCACATCATTTAAGGAAATTTCATGCCTATTTATCAAATTGGACCTAAGCGCTTAGTAGTCGGTGCGCACTACGGCCTTAAAGAGTGGATCATCCAGCGCGTTACTGCGATCGTGATGGTGGTGTTCACAATCGTTTTGTTGGTTGATTACTGCGTAACTGGTAGCGCAACTTATGAAGGTTGGGCTGCTTTGTTTAGCAATCAATTCATGAAGTTGTTGACGCTCTTGGCATTCATCAGCTTGTTCTATCACGCTTGGATTGGTATCCGTGACATCTGGATGGATTACATCAAGCCTGTCAGCATTCGTTTGACACTGCAAGTGTTAACCGTTTTGTATCTCGTAGCCTGTGCGGCCTATGCCGTACAAATTTTGTGGAAAGTGTAATTCAATGACTGCAATTAAAAAATCATTGCCACGCCGCCGTTTTGATGCGGTGATTGTTGGAGCAGGTGGTTCTGGTATGCGCGCATCATTGCAGTTGGCTGAAGCCGGCTTGAATGTTGCGGTGCTAACTAAGGTATTCCCAACACGTTCACATACTGTTGCCGCACAAGGTGGTATCGGTGCTTCATTAGGCAATATGAGTGAAGACAACTGGCACTATCACTTCTACGACACCATCAAAGGATCTGACTGGTTAGGTGACCAAGACGTGATCGAGTTCATGTGTCGCGAAGCTCCTAAAGTCGTTTACGAGTTAGAGCACTTTGGCATGCCGTTTGACCGCAACCCAGATGGCACGATTTATCAGCGTCCATTCGGTGGTCACACTGCCAACTATGGCGAGAAAGCAGTGCAACGCGCTTGCGCTGCAGCTGACCGTACTGGTCATGCAATGTTGCATACCCTTTACCAGCGCAACGTACGCGCTAAAACCAACTTCTTTGTTGAGTGGTTGGCGTTGGATTTGATTCGTGATGATGCTGGTGACGTTGTTGGTGTTACCGCCCTTGAAATGGAAACAGGTCAGGTTTACATCTTAGAAGCCAAGGTTGTGATGTTGGCTACTGGTGGTGCTGGCCGTATTTGGGATGCATCTACAAACGCATTTATTAATACCGGCGACGGCATGGGCTTAGCTGCTCGCGCAGACATTCCATTAGAAGATATGGAGTTCTGGCAATTCCACCCAACTGGCGTAGCTGGTGCGGGCGTGTTATTGACAGAGGGTTGTCGCGGTGAAGGAGGTATTTTGCGTAATAAGGATGGCGAGCGTTTCATGGAACGTTATGCGCCAACCTATAAGGATTTAGCTCCACGCGATTTCGTATCCCGTTGTATGGACCAAGAGATCAAAGAAGGGCGCGGTTGCGGCCCTAATGGTGACTATGTTGTGCTTGATTTGACACACATTGGTGCCGAGACAATCATGAAGCGTTTGCCATCTGTTTATGAAATTGGTATTAACTTTGCAAACGTTGATGTAACTAAAGAGCCAATCCCAGTAGTGCCAACCATTCACTATCAGATGGGCGGTATCCCTACAAACATCAATGGACAAGTAGTTGTTCCAGCGAATGGTATTCACAATGAGATCGTCAATGGCTTATATGCGATTGGTGAGTGCTCATGTGTTTCAGTTCACGGCGCTAACCGCTTGGGTACTAACTCATTGCTCGACCTCTTGGTATTTGGCCGCGCAGCTGGTAACCACATTGTTGGTCTTGATCTCAAGAATCGTGAGTTCAAGCCATTGCCTGCAAATGCTGGTGAGCAAACCTTGGCTCGTATTGCTGCCCTGGATAACTCCACCTCTGGCGAATACGCTCAAGACGTTGCAAACGACATTCGTAAGTGCATGCAGAAATATGCAGGCGTATTCCGCAATCAAGAATTGATGGATGAAGGTGTTCGTCAAATGGCTAAATTGACAGAGCGCGCCAAGCACTTATGGGTTAAGGACAAGTCCGAAATTTTCAATACAGCGCGTATTGAGGCTTTGGAAGTGGCTAACTTGGTCGAGACTGCAAATGCAACCATGATTTCTGCGGCAGCTCGTAAGGAGAGTCGTGGTGCGCATTCGCACGACGACCATCAAGAGCGTGATGATGAGAATTGGATGAAGCACACCCTTTGGTATAGCGAGGGAAACAAGCTGACTTACAAGCCGGTTGTCTTGAAGCCTTTAACTGTTGAGTCCTTCCCACCTAAAGAACGTACTTTCTAAGCGAAGAGAAATAGAAAATGAGTGATATCCGTATATTCGAAATTTACCGCTACGATCCAGATGTCGATGCTGCTCCGCGTATGCAACGCTATGAGCTAGAGCTCACTGGTGAGCGTATGTTGTTGGATGCTTTGATTTCCTTAAAGAAGCAAGACGAAACCATTTCTTATCGTCGTTCATGCCGTGAAGGTGTCTGCGGTTCAGACGCAATGAACATCAACGGTAAAAATGGTTTGGCCTGCTTGACTAATATGTTGACTTTGCCGAAGGTCATCACATTGCGCCCATTACCTGGCTTGCCAGTAGTGCGCGATTTGATTGTCGACATGACATTGTTCTTCAAGCAATATTTATCTATCAAGCCTTACTTGGTAAACGAAAATCCACCTCCTGAAAAAGAGCGTCTCCAGAGCCCTGAAGAGCGCGAAGAGTTGAATGGTTTGTACGAGTGCATCTTGTGTGCATCATGCTCAACTTCATGCCCATCTTTCTGGTGGAATCCAGATAAGTTTGTTGGCCCAGCTGGTTTATTGCAGGCGTATCGCTTTATTGCTGATAGCCGTGATGAAGATACCAATCAGCGCTTGGATAACTTGGAAGACCCATACCGCTTATTCCGTTGCCATACGATTATGAATTGCGTTGACGTATGTCCTAAGCACTTAAATCCAACCAAGGCGATTGGCAAGATTAAAGAGTTGATGGTTCGCAGGGCAGTATGACCCTCGGTAATGCAGAGTTATATCGTTTAAAGAGTGATGCTCGTAGGGGTTTGCTAGAGAACGATTTAATTCTGCAGCGTTTCTTTGAGCGTTACGGCACTCAGTTAAGCGTAGAAGATGGAAAAGTTTTAAGCCAGCTATTGGCTTTAGATGACAACGATTTAATGGATTTATTGATTGGTCGTAAAGATTCTGTAGCTAGCTTGGAGAAAGAGATGCAAGCAGACTCTTTCAAAACGATTTTACAAAGGTTGAGAGAGAAGTAATTCAGCCTTTCAAAGCGGTAGCGGCATAGACGCATGAATGAGCAGTGCATTAATCATAATTTTGAATGACTAAGGATTAGAAATGATTGAATCGGACATCAAAGCAAAACTCTCGTTTTCGGATGGCACACCAGATATTGATCTGCCAATTTACAAGGGGACAGTAGGTCCTGACGTAATCGATATTCGCAAGCTTTACGGTCAGACTGGGAAGTTCACATACGATTCAGGCTTTCTTTCTACTGCGTCATGTAATAGCAAGATTACCTATATCGACGGCGATAAGGGTGAATTGCTCTACCGCGGCTACCCAATTGAAGACTTGGCAAATAATTGCGATTTCTTGGAAGTTTGCTACCTCCTGATCAATGGCGAACTGCCAAATGCTGCTGAGAAAAAAGCATTTGATGAAATGGTTATGCACCACACCATGGTTCATGAGCAAATGCAGTTCTTCTTGCGTGGCTTCCGCCGTGATGCCCATCCAATGTCAGTATTGACTGGTTTGGTTGGCGCAATGGCTGCCTTCTACCACGATGCGATTGATTACAGCCAGCCTAAAGCGCGCGAAATTGCGCAAATTCGCTTAATTGCGAAAATGCCTACTTTGGTTGCGATGGCATATAAATATTCCGTAGGACAGCCATTTATCTATCCAGATAACTCTTTGTCATACACAGCAAACTTTATGCGCATGATGTTTGCAACACCATGTGAAGAGTACAAAGTAAACCCAGTATTGGTTCGTGCTTTGGATCGCATCTTCACACTGCATGCAGACCATGAGCAAAATGCCTCTACTTCAACAGTACGCTTGTGCGGCTCATCAGGCACCAATCCATTCGCCGCCATCTCAGCAGGTATTGCTTGCCTCTGGGGTCCAGCACACGGCGGTGCAAACGAAGCCTGCTTGCAAATGTTGAACGAAATTCAAGCTAATGGCGGCGTAGACAAGATTCATGAATTTATTGCTCAAGTAAAAGATAAGAACTCAAGCGTTCGCTTGATGGGCTTTGGTCACCGTGTTTACAAAAACTTTGACCCACGTGCGAAGTTGATGCGCGAAACTTGCTACGAAGTATTGAATGAGCTCGGTCTCCAAGATGACCCATTGTTCAAGTTGGCAATGACGCTTGAAAAGATTGCTTTGGAAGACGAATATTTCGTGAGCCGCAAGCTCTATCCAAACGTAGACTTCTACTCAGGTATCGTGCAACGCGCTCTTGGCATTCCAACAGAAATGTTTACCTGTGTTTTTGCTTTGGCAAGAACAGTAGGTTGGATTGCTCAGTGGGAAGAAATGATTACTGACCCTGAGTACAAGATTGGTCGTCCACGTCAGTTGTACGTTGGCGAAACAAACCGCAAGGTTCCGAACATCTCAGTTCGTAAATAAGGTAACTAAGGTCTCTCATGTCTCGTACGCTTTATGACAAATTGTGGGATGACCACGTTGTTTATTCTGAAGATGATGGCACAGCCACGATCTATATTGATCGTCAGTTGCTTCATGAGGTAACTAGCCCTCAGGCATTTGAAGGCTTGAATTTGGCTGGCCGTCCAGTTTGGCGCATATCCGCCAATTTGGCGGTTTCAGATCACAACGTACCAACGACCGATCGTTCCGAAGGTATCGCCGATCCAATTTCTAAGTTACAAGTAGATACTTTGGATCAGAACTGTGATGCCTTTGGCATTACTCAATACAAAATGAACGATACCCGCCAAGGGATTGTTCATGTCATCGGACCAGAGCAGGGCGCAACTTTGCCTGGCATGACCGTAGTTTGCGGCGACTCTCATACCAGCACCCATGGCGCCTTTGGTGCTTTGGCATTTGGTATTGGCACTTCGGAAGTCGAGCACGTATTGGCAACCCAAACTTTGCTCATGAAGAAGAGCAAAAACATGTTGGTACGCGTTGATGGTCGCTTACAACCAGGCTCTACTGCTAAGGATATCGTTCTCGCAGTGATTGGCAAGATTGGTACTGCAGGTGGCACCGGTTACACCATTGAGTTTGCTGGCGAAGCCATTCGCAACCTGTCGATGGAAGGTCGTATGACGGTTTGCAATATGGCGATTGAAGCTGGTGCCCGCTCTGGTTTAGTTGCCGTAGATGAAACTACGATTGAATACATTCAAGGTCGTCCATATGCGCCTAAGGGCCCAGCATTGTTGCAAGCTATGCAATATTGGAGAACCTTACATTCAGATGCTGATGCCAAGTTTGATGCTGTGGTTGAGTTACGCGCAGAAGAAATTGCTCCGCAAGTGACGTGGGGCACTTCACCGGAAATGGTGCTGGCGATTAGCGAGCGTGTTCCTGATCCTGAAAAAGAACGTGATCCTAATAAACGCTCAGCAATGGAGCGCGCTTTAGAGTACATGAACCTCGTTCCGAATACACCCTTGAGCAGCATTGCTATTGATAAGGTATTTATCGGCTCTTGCACCAATAGCCGCATAGAAGATATGCGCGCTGCCGCTAAGGTAGTTGATCGTTTGGGTAAAAAAGTTGCTGCGAATGTGAAGTTAGCCTTAGTAGTACCTGGTTCAGGTTTGGTAAAAGCCCAAGCAGAACGTGAGGGTCTAGATCGTATTTTCAAGGCCGCTGGTTTTGAATGGCGTGAGCCTGGCTGTTCTATGTGTTTAGCCATGAATGCTGATCGCCTTGAGCCTGGCGAGCGCTGTGCTTCAACATCCAATCGTAATTTTGAGGGCCGTCAGGGTAATGGCGGTCGTACTCATTTGGTGAGCCCTGCAATGGCTGCTGCTGCGGCAATCGAAGGTCACTTTGTTGATGTTCGCAAGATTTCATAAGGAAACTGAACAATGAAATTCTCTTCACTCTCTTTAATTTCCAGGCTAACAATTATTGGTGCTGTTGGAATCATTATTTCTGCTTGTAGCAGCACGATGGAAGGTGTTGGCAAAGATTTGCAGAACATGGGGACTTCCATGGGTGGATCAAGTAACACACAACAAAACAATCAATCTCAAACCAAGGGTAAGGATGTTGTAGTTACCCCTGTGAAGTAAATAATTAGAGCAAATAGAGTAAAAGTCGAATCATGGAAAAATTTACGGTATACAAAGGTTTAGTTGCTCCGCTTAATCGCGAGAATGTGGATACCGATGCCATTATTCCGAAGCAGTTTCTGAAATCGATTAAGAAGACTGGTTTTGGTCAAAACCTTTTTGATGAGTGGCGCTACTTAGACCACGGAGAGCCAGGTCAAGATTGCAGCACGCGTCCCATCAACCCAGACTTTGTTCTTAATCAACCGCGCTACAAAGGCGCCGGAATTTTGTTGGCACGTAAAAATTTCGGTTGTGGCAGTTCTCGTGAGCATGCTCCATGGGCATTGGATCAATTTGGCTTTAGGGCAGTAATCGCACCTAGCTTTGCCGATATCTTCTATAACAACTGCTTCAAAAACGGTGTTTTACCCATTGTTTTGACTGAAATGCAGGTCGACCATCTTTTTAATGAAACCCAAGCATTTAATGGCTATCAATTAACAATCGATTTAGACGCTCAGCAGGTGATTACTCCTGATGGCACTGCTTATAGCTTTGAAGTAGCCCCCTTTAGAAAGTATTGCCTGCTCAACGGCTTAGACGATACTGGCTTAACTCTGCAACATGCAGATAAAATCAAGGCTTATGAAGCCGAGCGCATCCTCAAGATGCCTTGGCTTGCTACACAATTGCCGTAATTTCGTTGATTTAAAGGCCTTTCATGAAAATTGCAGTTCTACCGGGCGATGGTATCGGTCCGGAAATCGTTGCCCAAGCCGTTCGAGTGCTCCAAGCGCTTGGCCCTAAATTTGATTTAGAGGAAGCACCAGTTGGTGGTGCTGCTTATGACGTTGCTGGCCATCCTTTGCCACCAGCCACATTAGAGTTGGCTAAAAAAGCAGATGCTATTTTGTTTGGCGCAGTCGGTGATTGGAAATACGACACACTTGCACGCGAACTACGTCCTGAACAGGCTATTTTAGGTTTACGTAAGCATCTCCAACTATTTGCGAACTTCAGGCCTGCTATTTGCTACCCAGAACTCACTGCTGCATCAAGTCTTAAACCAGAAATTATTGGCGGCTTGGACATTTTGATTGTGCGCGAGCTCAATGGTGATATTTACTTTGGTCAGCCACGTGGTATTCGTACTTCAGAGTTGCCTTTATTTAAGGGTGCGCGTGAAGGCTTTGACACCATGCATTACAGCGAACCAGAAGTGGAGCGCATTGGTCATGTTGCATTTGAAGCAGCGCGTAAGCGTGGCAAAAAAGTATGTAGCGTAGATAAAGCCAACGTTTTGGAAACTTCGCAGCTCTGGCGCGAGGTGATGATTCGCGTTTCTAAAGAGTACCCAGATGTTGAGTTATCTCATATGTATGTAGATAACGCGGCTATGCAATTGGTTAAAGCACCTAAAGCATTTGATGTTGTAGTAACTGGCAATCTCTTTGGCGACATCTTGTCTGATGAGGCTGCTATGTTGACTGGCTCCATTGGTATGTTGCCATCTGCATCCCTAGATAAGAACAACAAGGGCTTATATGAGCCAAGCCATGGTTCAGCACCTGACATTGCTGGTAAGGGCATTGCTAATCCATTGGCAACCATTTTGTCTGCTGCAATGATGTTGCGTTATTCCTTGGGCATGCCTGCAGAGGCAGATCGTATTGAAAAAGCGGTGCAGAAAGTATTGGCGCAAGGATTGCGTACTGCCGATATCTACACCGAAGGCACGAAAAAGGTATCAACGGTTGAAATGGGTGATGCTGTAGTTGCAGCGTTAGCTTAGTAGAAAAAACGAAAACATTAATTCTTATTTAAGAAAACAAATTCACTAGATAGTTAATCATCATGGCAAATACAAATACACCTTTGGTTGGTTTAGTTGGCTGGCGCGGTATGGTTGGCAGCGTTCTCATGGAGCGCATGCTTGCCGAGAAAGATTTTGATCTCATCGAGCCTGTATTTTTTAGTACCAGCCAAGCGGGTGGTGAAGTGCCGCTCCTCAATGGTAAAAAAGTGACTAAGAGTGAAAGCACTTTGCAAAATGCCAATGACATTGCAGCATTGTCACGTTGCGACATCATTCTGACTTGCCAAGGTGGTGATTACACCAATGAGATCTTCCCTAAATTGCGTGCAGCAGGGTGGAATGGCCACTGGATTGATGCAGCTAGCGCATTGCGTATGAAAGATGATGCGGTATTGATTTTGGATCCTGTCAATCGTCCAGTAATTGATAAGGCTTTGGCTTCAGGTGGTAAGAATTGGATCGGCGCCAATTGCACTGTGAGTTTGATGATGATCGCTATGGGCGGTTTGGTTAAGGCTGACATGGTTGAGTGGATCAGCGCGATGACTTATCAAGCTGCTTCTGGTGCTGGTGCACAAAATATGCGCGAGCTATTGCTACAGATGGGTGCCTTGCGCGACAGCGTAGCTACTGAGTTGGCTGATCCATCCTCTTGGATATTAGATATTGATCGCAAAGTGACTGAGACATTGCGCTCAGCCGATTTTCCGAAAAAGAACTTCCGTAATACTGCATTAGCGGGTAGCTTGATTCCGTGGATCGATGTACCGGTTGACAATGGTCAAACTAAAGAAGAGTGGAAGGGTGGCGCTGAGTTCAATAAGATCTTGGGTCGCCCGGCATTCCGCACTCCTGGCAGTATTCCAGTTGATGGTTTATGTGTACGCGTAGGCGCGATGCGCTGCCATTCACAAGGTTTAACTGTAAAGCTCAAAAAAGATATTCCGCTCAAAGAGATTGAGGCGATCTTGGCTGCTGATAATCAATGGGTCAAAGTGGTTCCGAATGATCGTGAAACTACTGAGCGTGATTTGTCGCCTGCAGCAGTAAGCGGTACATTAACTGTGCCTATCGGCCGTTTACACAAAATGGCAATGGGCCCAGAGTACTTAGGTGCTTTCACGGTTGGCGATCAACTCTTGTGGGGTGCTGCCGAGCCATTGCGCCGTATGCTGCGCATCTTGCTTGAGAAGTAATTCAACTTCTATGTCTCGTATTAGCCAGCTAGGCTTATTAAAGCTTCTTTGCTTTGTTTTGCTTTGTTGGTCTGCTGTAGCTGGCGCAATCACCTTAGGTGCTCCACAGCTACAGTCGCGTCCTGGTGAGCCACTACGCGTAGAAATTCCGATTCGGGTTGGGGCAGATGAGCAGAGCGCCTTATCTACTCTAAATGTAGCAATGCCCAATAAGCTAGCTTACGAGCGCTTAGGAATTTCTCAAAAGATTCTCGAGCTCAATCCACAGGCGATGGTTTACCGTAATCGCCAAGAGCAACTCATGGTGCTGGTCGAGACTGTGAATTCAGTTCCGATGACTGATGATCCATTCTTCGATGTGCTAGTGAACCTCAATTGGGCAAGCGGTAGCCTTACAAAAACATTTACATTGCTACTCGGTGACGTGCAGAAGGTAACGGTAAAGTCTGGTCAAACATTGTCTGAGATTGCCGCCATCATTGCACCTCAATTGGATGGCGCTACTTTAGATCAAACCATGATGGCTTTATACAAAGCCAACCCTGATGCCTTTGCCAGTGGCAGTATTAATCGTTTGGCTGCTGGCGCTGAACTAACAAAACCAAGCCAGGCTCTATTGCGTTCGATCAGTCCTGCAGAAGCAAATCAGTTTGTTGCCGATGCTAATGAGCAGTGGCGCAAAGAGCATGGTGATAAGGAGGCGGCTACAGGCTCTTCCAAATCCACTAACGCTAAATCTACCGAAGCTTCACCTAGGGACCGTCTCAAGATTGGTTCGAGCGCTGATGGTAACGAACAAGAACGTCGCTATACAGAAGAGTTGGTAGCTCAGGAGAAAATGCTGGAGCAAACCAAAGCTCGCGTTGCTGAGCTAGAAAAGAATATCGCTGATCTACAAAAACTACTGGATAAATCTAAAGAGAAGAAAGCGGTAGACAATAATTTTGGCTTGGGCGGATTTGGTCCGGCCATACTGGCGATTGCGTTAATTGCATTGACTGGTTTATTGCTGTGGGGCTTAGCTCGCAATGCTCGACGCTCAGAGCTGCCAAGCTTTCACGCGGATGCTCGCCATGTAGCTAAAGATGAAAAGCCTGCAGCTGGTACTCATTTTGAAATGCCAGCTCGCGCAAAGGCATTGTTTGAAGGAATCGATCTCGATCTTACAAAACCTGCAAAAGAAGTGCCATCAGCAGTAAATATTCCTGTAGCCAATCCTTTGGCCGATACCTTACGTGTCAAGTTGAATTTAGCGCGCGCCTACATCACGATTGAGGACTTTTCTGCAGCTAAAAAGTCTTTGGATGAAGTGCTCCGAATGAGTAATTCGGTTGACCCTGCAATTACGATTGAAGCGCAGGGTTTGTTGGCAGAGATTTCGCATCGTAATACCTAGATCATGCGCATAGCCCTTGGCCTCCAGTACAGCGGCAGCTTATATTCAGGCTGGCAAACGCAGGTCAATCACAATACGGTACAAGACCAATTAGAAAAAGCGATATCTGCTTTTGTAGGCGAGCAATCCAGCGCTCAATGCCCTATCCATACCATTACTGCTGGCAGAACCGATACTGGTGTGCATGCGCTAGGGCAGGTGGTGCACTTTGATACCAATGTAGAGCGCGAAGACTTTTCATGGGTGAGGGGAGTGAATTCTTTTCTGCCGTCATCGATTGTGGTGAACTGGGCAAAGCCAGTTAGTGATGAGTTCAGTGCGCGCTTTTCTGCTTATGAACGTGAATATATTTATGCCCTACAAGCAGGTCCTTGTCGTTCGCCAATGTCTGATTCACGTGCTGGCTATTTAATGTTGCCGCCAAATCAGTGGCTTAATGTTGAGGCGATGAAAAAATCAGCCGAGTGTTTAATTGGGCAGCATGACTTCAGCTCATTTAGATCATCGGAGTGCCAGAGCAAGACTCCGATTAAAACGATTTATTCGATTGAGATTATTTCTGAGCAGCCATGGCTGTATTTTCGGATTCGGGGCAATGCCTTCTTGCATCATATGATTCGTAATGTGGTTGGCTGTTTTTTACAGATAGGCCAAGATAGACAAAAGCCCGAATGGATGGCCGAAGTCTTGGCAGCAAAGAATAGGCAAATCGCAGCTCCTACATTTATGGCGGATGGTTTGTATTTGGCCAAAATCACCTACCCTGAGGAATTTGCCATTCCGCAGCCTTGGCTGGAAAACTCTTGGCTGCCAGCCCAGGTCATCGGAAAACCAAATAAAGAGCAAAAGAAAGCGCAAGGGAAATAAAGGCCCTTGGCCTTATCATTCATTCATGGGTTTACTGACATACTCTCCGGACCGAACTAGGGTCAAAATCTGCGGTTTAAAGACGGCGGCAGATGTGGATTCTGCTGTTTCTGCAGGGGTGGATGCAGTTGGCTTTGTTTTTTACCCTCCTAGCGTACGCGCTGTAAGCCCTAATATCGCAGCCCAGCTCACCTCTAGACTCCCAGCAGGGGTAGATGCTGTTGGACTCGTTGTAAATGCCACAGATGAGCAATTTGCCGCGATACGGGCTGCTGCCTCGATTACCCTATGGCAGTTTCACGGGGATGAGACCCCAGAGCGCTGTGCCCAGCTTGCCGCAGGCGAGCCCTGGATGAAGGCTGCCCGTGTAGGCACTGGCTTCGCTTTTGATGATTTTTCCCTACAATATGGGGATGCAAATGCTTTTCTGCTGGATGCCCTCGTTGAGGGATATGGTGGCGGAGGCGTTCCTTTTGATTGGCAAGGGATTCCACAGACATGGGTAAGCGAAAACGCGCCTCGGGTCGTTTTGAGTGGTGGATTGAACACGCACAACGTGGGCGAGGCAATTGCACGCCTACATCCTTGCGCGGTTGACGTCAGTAGTGGCGTAGAAAGCAGCAGGGGTGTTAAAGATCCTGCGCTGATGACTGAGTTTGTAAAAGCAGTGCGCGCAGCAGATGCCAAAGCATCATCTCAATAATTTGCTGTAGATAAATCAAAAGAGGTAGCTATGTACGACAAGCCAGATGCACGAGGACACTTCGGTCCATACGGTGGCGTGTTTGTTTCTGAGACATTGATGTTTGCATTGAATGAGCTTAAAGAGGCTTATGCAAAATATCAAAATGATCCAGAATTCATTGAAGAGTTTCATTACGAGCTCAAACACTTCGTAGGTAGACCATCACCGGTCTACCACGCTAAGCGTTGGAGTGAAATGCTGGGTGGCGCGCAGATCTATCTTAAGCGTGAAGATTTAAATCACACTGGCGCACACAAGATTAATAACGTCATCGGTCAAGCTATGCTCGCTAAGCGCATGGGCAAGCCTCGCATCATTGCTGAAACAGGCGCTGGTCAACATGGGGTTGCTACAGCAACCATCTGTGCCCGCTTTGGCCTGGATTGCACGGTATATCAAGGATCTGTTGATGTGGCTCGTCAGGCGCAAAACGTATTCCGTATGAAATTACTTGGTGCCAAAGTAGTTCCAGTGGAGTCTGGCACTAAGACTTTGAAAGATGCTCTCAACGAGGCAATGCGTGATTGGGTTACCAACGTAGACAACACTTTCTACATCATCGGTACGGTTGCTGGTCCTCATCCTTATCCAATGATGGTGAGAGATTTCCAAAGTGTCATAGGTGAAGAGTGCAAGGTGCAAATGCCAGAGATGACTGGTCGTCAGCCTGACTATGTTTTAGCTTGTGTTGGTGGTGGTTCTAATGCGATGGGTATCTTCTATCCATACATTGATTTTCCAGAAGTGAAGCTCATTGGCGTTGAAGCAGCAGGTCACGGTCTAGGAAGTGGCTTACATTCTGCTGCTCTGTGCGTAGGTAAACCAGGTGTATTGCACGGCAATCGTACTTATTTATTGCAAGATGAGAATGGTCAGATTTCTGAAACACATTCAGTCTCTGCTGGTATGGACTACCCAGGTGTTGGACCTGAGCATGCTTGGTTGAAAGATTCTGGTCGCGCAGATTATGTAGCAATTACGGATGAAGAAGCGCTCCAAGCATTCCATGATTGCTGTCAGATTGAAGGCATCATTCCGGCTCTTGAGTCCTCTCATGCCATTGCCTATGCCTGCAAGCTCGCTAAGACTTTGCCAAAAGATAAAACCATCTTGGTCAATCTATCTGGCCGTGGTGACAAAGACATGCATACCGTTGCACAGGCAACTGGCTCCGAAGGCTAAGCAGAAAATAAGAATAAAAAACAAAAATAGAAAAACGAATTAGCTATGTCAAAAATTACTGCGCTCTTTAAGGAGCTAAAAGCAACAGGTAAAAAAGGATTGATTCCTTTTATTACTGCTGGCGATCCAGATCCTAAACAAACGGTTGAGTTAATGCATGCATTAGTTCGCGGTGGTTCAAGCGTAATTGAATTGGGTGTACCATTTTCAGATCCAATGGCTGATGGTCCTGTGATTCAAAGATCATCAGAGCGCGCATTGACCCAAGGCGTTACTTTGCGTAGTTGCCTAGAGATGGTGAAAGAGTTTCGTCAGAAGGACGCCAATACACCGGTTGTTCTGATGGGCTATGCAAACCCTGTGGAACAAATGGGTGCGGAGCGTTTTGCAGCTGAAGCTAAGTCCGCTGGAGTCGATGGTGTTCTCGTGGTGGATTACCCACCAGAGGAGTGCGTGGACTTTGCAGCTCGTATGCGCGCTGCTGGTATTGATCCGATTTTCTTATTGGCACCAACCTCATCTCATGAGCGGATTAAAGACGCTGCGAAAATTGCTTCTGGTTATATCTATTACGTCTCTATGCGAGGGGTTACTGGCGCCTCCAACCTTAACACTCAGGATGTGGCCAGCATTATTCCAAAAATTCGTGAAGAAACTGATATTCCTATCGCTGTTGGCTTTGGGATTAGTGATGCAGCCAGCGCCAAGGCGGTATCAGTGAGCGCTGATGCAGTCGTGATTGGCAGCCGCATTATTCGCCTTTTAGAAGATGCGCCCCCTGGGCAGGCAGTACAATCACTGGAAACCTTCATTCGTGAAATTCGCGACGCATTGGATAGTTAAAAACTAATGAGCTGGATAGATAAATTACTCCCACCCCAAATTCAACATACTGACCCTGCAAATCGCAAGTCAGTGCCTGAGGGATTGTGGGTTAAGTGTCCGAGTTGTGAGACTGTTCTCTATAGCACTGACATTGAAGCGAATTTATCGGTATGTCCAAAATGTAGTCATCACATGCGCATTGGCGCACGCCTGCGCTTGGATAGTTTGTTGGATGAAAAAGGGCGCTACGAAATCGGAGCTGACATCTATCCAACCGATCCACTGAAATTCAAAGACTCCAAAAAATACCCAGATCGCATTAAAGAAGCAAATGACGCTTCTGGTGAATCTGAGGCCCTTATTGTGATGGGGGGCAAGATTGAAACTATTCCGGTGGTGGCCGCTTGCTTTGAATTCCAATACATGGGCGGTTCGATGGGCTCTGTAGTCGGTGAGCGTTTTGCCCGCGGAGTACAAGAGGCGATTAATAAGAAGTGTGCTTTCATTTGCGTTACCGCTACTGGCGGTGCGCGTATGCAAGAGAGTTTGTTATCCCTTTTTCAGATGGCCAAGACCAACTCGATGTTGACCTTGTTGGCCAAAAAAGGTTTGCCTTATATCAGCGTGCTTACCGATCCAACGATGGGTGGTATCTCTGCGAGCTTTGCCTTTATGGGTGATGTCGTAATGGCGGAGCCAAAAGCCTTAATTGGTTTTGCTGGCCCGCGTGTGATTGAGCAGACTGTGCGTGAAAAATTACCAGAAGGATTTCAGCGTTCGGAATTCTTAATGCAAAAAGGCGGCATCGATATGATTGTTGATCGCCGTCAAATGCGCGGTGAAATTGCCCGTTTGTTGGCGCTACTACAAAAGCTTCCTGAGCCTGCAATAGCGGGTAGCGCAGCCGTTTAAGCGCTTGAGCTCAGCACACCAAGCCCCCGTATTGTTTCCCAGCCTAGAGGCTTGGCTTAGCCACCTCGAAACTGCTCACCCTGTTGGTATCGACATGGGGCTGGAGCGCATCAATCGAGTCAAAGCCGCACTAGATTTACATTTTGAATGCCCAGTCATCACTGTTGCTGGTACAAACGGCAAAGGATCTACCTGCGCTTTCTTGGAGAGCATTCTCTTAGCCTCCGGTTATAGAGTGGGTTGCCATACCTCACCACATTTACTCAAATTTAATGAGCGTGCTCGCATCAACGGTGAGGATGTTAAAGACAATCTCTTGCTTGAGCATTTTGCTGCCGTTGAAAAAGCCCGCGTGAGTTTGGTAGATGCGCCAACCTTAACCTATTTTGAGTTCACCACTTTAGCCATCATGCATTTATTTGCGAAATCGAATTTAGATGCAGTTGTACTAGAGGTGGGAATGGGTGGCCGTTTAGATGCGGTCAATATCGTGGATGCAGATTGCGCCATCGTGACTAGCATCGACATCGATCATGCGGATTTCTTGGGCGGCACACGCGAAGCAATTGGTCTGGAGAAGGCGGGCATTTTCCGTCCGGGGCATGTTGCAGTATGTGGTGACCCTGTGCCGCCACAATCACTCATTGACCATGCTGAAAAGCTGGGCTGTGATCTCTGGTTGCAGGGGCGCGATTACAACTTCCAGGGTGATAAGCAGCAATGGGGTTGGGCAGGGCGCAAAAAACGCTTTAGTGGACTTGGGTATCCAGCACTGCGTGGCGCCAATCAGATTCTGAATGCTTCAGCAGTCATAGCTGCTTTGATGGCGCTTCACCAGCGCTTACCAGTGAGTGCCCAAGATATTCGCAATGGCTTTGCGCTCGTTGAGTTGCCAGGACGCTTTCAGGTCTTGCCGGGTCAACCTACTATCGTATTAGATGTCGCCCACAACCCCCATGCCGCAGCTACTTTGGCCCAGGGGTTGGATAAGATGGGTTACCACCCCTATACCTATGCCATTTTTGGGGCAATGGCTGACAAGGATATTGAGGGCGTGATTAAACCTCTTCTCAATATCGTGGATTTCTGGTTTTGTACCGATTTGCCGACCTCTAGGGCTGCCAGCGCTAAGGTCTTGGCCGAGAAGCTCGAAGCTATGGGTGTAAAGCCTAAAAATGGGGCTGATGGCGGCATTGAATGCTTCCCAGAACCTGCTTTAGCGTATCAAAAAGCGCTATCTTTGGCAGGTGAGGGTGATAGAATTGTGACCTTCGGATCCTTCTATACCGTTGCAGGCGTAATGACTTACCGAAACAACCAGGCCCACTGATCCATGATTCGTTTACCAAGCTTTTTTAAGCGAAAAACCCAGTCTGATGACCTTGAATTAGGTTCAAGGGGTAGTCGCACCGCTAAACGAGTGGCCCCCCGTAGTTTTCAGCGCGCAGCAGAAGCTGAAGAGTTAGCTCTTACAGAAGATCCAGAACAGCAAAGAGCGCGTCATCGTCTAATCGGTGCGGCAGTCTTGGTATTAATTGCTGTCGTTGGTTTGCCTCGTATTTTGGATAACAAACCAAAGTCAGCGCCAAACGATATCGCTGTCAACATTGTGACCAGCTTGCCAATTCCTGGTACTGAAACCAAGCTAGAAGAAAAACCAAAAGCTGAGACTCCTGTTGAGTCTGCTAAAGAAGCTCCTAAAGCGGCAGTTGCACCTGCACCAGAAGCTAAAGCAGAAACTAAGGCTGACGTTAAAACAGAATCAAAATCAGAAACTAAACCAACACCACCTGTTGCAAATAAATCTGCAACACTAGGATTGGCGGCTGGTGAAGAAGTGGTTGCGGCAAGCACTCCTAAGGCAGACGCTAAGTCTAAGACAGAAGATACGCCTAAGCCTGCCGCTTCAAATGGTTCAGGTAAATACGTTATTCAGATTGGCGCCTTTGCATCCGAGGCTAATGTAAAGGCCTTGTCCGCGAGACTCAAAAATCAAAACATTCCAAGCTATACCCTGAATAAAGCGGGAGCTGATGGAGGCAAGATTTTCCTTGTGCGTGCAGGGCCCTTTACCGACAAAGATGCTGCAGAAACCGCAGAAAAGAAAATTAAGGCGATGGGTCTCTCACCAAGACTCGTCGAATCCGGTAAGCAGTAATGGAATATTTATCCACCCTCAAGCTAACATCGGTGGATTACTTCACCCTAGTTGTGCTCTTGATATCCGCTTTAGTCGGTATCTCTCGCGGCTTATTTAAAGAGGTGCTTGCTCTAGCCTCATGGTTCGCAGCTGCTTGGGTTGCTTATCACTACAGTAATTACCTCTCCACAGAATGGCTGTCTACATTTCATCTAGATGAGCTACTTAGCTTGGGCATCAGCTTCCTCATCCTCTTTATCCTGACTCTGATTGTTTGCGGTTTGTTTGGTGGAGTAGTGCAAAAAATTATTTTGTCGGTCGGTCTGAGTTTGACTGACCGTTTCTTGGGTTTGATCTTTGGCGTGATTCGTGGCGGCTTGATCGTGGTGGTGCTTGCGACTCTCGCTGCACTCACGCCCATTCCGCAAAGTATGGCCTGGAAGAATGCCATTACCAGGCCAGCAATTGATATGGCAACCGGTTTAATTAAAGGTTGGCTTCCTGCCGACTGGGCAAAGCAATTAGGTGATGCAATGCCTAAAGTTACCCCTACCATTACTCCTAAAATAACAATAGGAATCTAGAGATATGTGCGGCGTCGTCGGAACTGTTTCCCACTCACCAGTAAATCAACTTCTCTATGATGCCTTGTTGCTTTTGCAACATCGCGGTCAAGATGCTGCAGGCATTGCAACCATGAACGGTAATTCGTTCACGATGCATAAAGCCAATGGCTTAGTTAGAGACGTCTTTAGAACTCGCAATATGCGCAGCTTGGTAGGTAATGCTGGCATCGGCCAAGTGCGTTATCCAACTGCCGGCTCTGCAAGTAGCGAAGAAGAAGCGCAACCTTTTTATGTCAGCGCTCCTTACGGCATTATCTTGGCGCATAACGGCAACTTAACTAACGCACCAAGCTTGCGTGTAGAGATGGCCTATCGTGACCGTCGTCACATCAATACCAGTTCTGATACTGAAGTGCTGCTCAACGTATTAGCGGATGAGCTCCAAAAAGAAACGAATAGCGTAGCTCTCGACGAGGGCGCGATGTTTAATGCAGTAACTGCTGTAACCAATCGCGTTAAAGGTTCTTACGCAGTAGTTTCTTTAATAGCAGGCTATGGCTTATTGGCCTTCCGCGATCAGTATGGTATTCGTCCTCTTTGTATTGGTCGTATTGATACACCTCAAGGTCCCGAGTGGATGATTGCATCTGAGTCTGTAGCGCTTGAAGGTCTAGGATTTACATTCGTGCGCGATGTGAATCCAGGCGAAGCAATCTATATCGACTTAGACGGTAATTTCTATTCACGCCAATGCGTACCTAATGCCGTATTAACACCGTGTATCTTTGAATACGTCTACATGGCCCGCCCAGACTCCACGATTGATGGCGTCACTGTCTATAACGTGCGTATGCGTATGGGTGATTACTTGGCCGAGAAGATCCGCAAGGAGACTGATGTCTCTGAGATCGATGTAGTCATGCCAATTCCAGACTCAAGCCGACCTGCAGCAATGCAAGTAGCCAAGAATCTTGGAGTGGATTACCGTGAAGGCTTCTTTAAGAACCGTTATATCGGCCGCACCTTCATCATGCCAGGGCAGGCTGTTCGTAAGAAGTCAGTTCGTCAAAAACTCAACGCTATGCGTATTGAGTTCAAAGATAAGACTGTCTTAATTGTGGATGACTCGATTGTCCGTGGAACCACTTCCTTTGAGATTGTGCAGATGGCTCGTGAATCTGGTGCCAAGAAAGTGATCTTTGCTTCTGCTGCGCCGCCAGTGCGCTTCCCGAATGTCTACGGTATTGATATGCCAACCCGCAGCGAATTGGTTGCCTATGGCCGCACCGATGAAGAAATCAATAAGATGATTGGTGCCGATCAATTAATCTATCAAAGCATTGAAGATATGAAGCAGGCAGTTAGGGACGTGAATCCAGACATTAAGAACTTTGAGGCTTCTTGCTTTGATGGTTTCTATGTAACTGGTGACATCACCGAGTCCTATCTAGATGCTTTGGAAGCTGCCAGAAATACCTCGGCCGCTAAAGCAGATCGCCAAAAGGATTCGAGCGACTTTGCTCGTTCACAACTCCATCTGCATTTGGCTACCGAAGACTAAAAAGCCACAGGAATTTGCCTCACTCGAGGCAAATCTCCAATTCGGTGTCAAAATAGCAGGATGAAGAGTAAAACTACCCGCAAAAAACCGGATTTTTCTAAGCTAGCGCTTGAGACCTTAGCGGTTCGCGCCGGTACCCGTCGCACAGCTGAATACCAAGAACATTCAGAGGCGATGTTCCTCACTTCTAGTTTTTGCTTTGATAGTGCTGAATTAGCAGCCGATGGTTTTGCGCATGCCGATCAAGGATTCATCTATTCACGCTTCACCAATCCGACAGTTAGCATGTTCCAGGATCGCTTGGCTGCTTTAGAAGGTGGCGAGGCTTGTATTGCGACTGCTTCCGGCATGTCCGCCATTCTCACAATGGCGATGGCTCATCTACAAGCGGGCGATCACGTGGTTTGCTCACGTTCGGTGTTCGGTGCAACGATTCAGTTGTTCGCTAACATCTTAGGCCGCTTCGGCATCACAACCACTTATGCAGATTTGGCTGATACCAAATCATGGCAGGCTGCAGTGCAGCCAAATACCAAACTCTTTTACCTGGAGACACCTTCCAACCCTTTAACTGAGATTGCTGATATCAAAGCCATTTCAAAGATAGCGAAGAAGGCAGGTGCATTATTTGCTGTTGACAACTGCTTCTGTACGCCGGCATTGCAAAAACCATTGGCACTCGGTGCTGATGTCGTGATTCATTCGGCTACCAAGTACTTGGATGGACAAGGCCGGGTAGTGGGTGGAGCAATTGTTGGTAGCAAAGATTTCATCATGGGCAAGGTATTTCCATATGTTCGTACCGCAGGCCCAACGCTCTCCGCATTTAATGCTTGGGTATTCCTGAAAGGCTTAGAGACTTTAGAGCTTCGTATGAAGCAACAGAGTCAAAATGCACTCGCCTTGGCTCAATGGCTAGAGAAGCAGCCTGGTGTTGAACGTGTTTATCACCCAGGCCTCAAATCACACCCCCAACATGCTTTGGCAATGCGCCAGCAAAAAGAAGGTGGGGCAATTCTTTCCTTCACCTTGAAGGGTGGCAAGAAGGCTGCGTTCAAACTGATCAATCAAACCAAGCTTTGCTCGATTACTGCAAACTTGGGTGATACCCGCACGACCATTACTCATCCAGCCACAACAACGCATTGCCGCGTGACACCAGAGGCTCGTAAAGCTGCTGGTATTTCAGATGGCTTAGTGCGCATTGCGGTTGGACTTGAAAACATCAATGACTTAAAGAATGATCTCGTTGGTGGACTCAAAAAATAATCAAGTACACCAAGATAAGCCCATGGGTTTTTCTGATGCTACGCAATTTTGGAATGAGCGCTTTGATAAGGCAGAGTTCATCTTTGGCAAAGAGCCAAATGAATATCTCGTTGAAAAAACACATCAATACTTAAAGCCAAAAGATAAGGTGTTATGTATCGCTGATGGCGAGGGCCGCAATGGCGTGTGGTTGGCTAAGCAAGGTATGCAAGTCGTTGGCTTTGATGCGTCTGACATCGCACTTTCTAAAGCAAAACAGTTTGCCAAAGATAACCAAGTCGAGGTTGAGTATTCATTTTCCGATACTGATAGCTATGCTTGGACCGAAAATACATACGATGCAGCAATTGGAATCTTCATACAGTTTGCCGATCCAGCAATGCGCACCAGAATATTTGAGCAGACTTATCAAACTCTAAAGCCGGGTGGCCTTTTCATTCTGCAGGGCTACACACCCAAGCAGCTCGAATACAAAACTGGTGGTCCAAGCTTAATAGAGCATCTGTACACAGAAGAATTAATCCGGGATCTTGCTAAAGAGTTTGAGGTTCTTGAGCTCGTAAGTTACGAGAAAGAACTTTCTGAGGGCCCGAGACACACGGGCATGTCTGCAATATTGGGGCTGGTTGCTAGAAAGTAATTGATTTATTAGTTTGTAAAGCGACGAGGATCGTTAATCGGACGTAATGGCATGATATGAATCTTGCTGCCATCAATCTCAAGATTTGTATTTTTTCCGACATCTAAGCAGAGCCGTTTAACTTCTGCAGCAGAAGCTTCCCAAGTAATAGCGTGTCCACCATCAAGCGTACGTAGTTGAATGACCGCTATCTGACCTAAGGCGCTGATCTGCTCAACAGTCACAGTGATAGTGGTTGCACTGGAGCTGAGGTGAAGACTTAGCCCCTCTGCTGGAATAACCCAGGCAACAGGTGTATTTGGTGGGATTTTGCCTTTGTCGGCTACATCAAAGATACGTTGGCTACCATCCCAGCTTAACTTTCCTGCTGTAAAGATCCCTTCAAACTTATTGCTGATACCAACTAGTTCAGCAACCCGCGAGTTTCTAGGTCTGTCAAACAGCACTTGTGGCGGAGCAGTTTGAAGTCCTACGCCTTGATCGATCACAGTAATGCGATCAGCTAATAAATCAGCCTCTCTTAAGTCATGAGTGACCAGCAGGATTGGAATATTTAAATCTTGACGAAGTTCAGCTAGGGTCTTATAAAGGCCCTGGCGCGTAGGCGCATCAATCGCAGAGAAGGGTTCATCAAGTAAGAGTATTTTTGGTGATCGCGCCAGCGCTCTAGCAAGCGCAACCCGCTGTTGTTGTCCGCCCGAGAGTTGGTTTGGCATGCGATTGGCTAACTCACCGATTCCCATGCGGTCTAGCCATTGCTGTGCTTGCAACTTGCGTTCCGCAATTTGTGATGTTGAGTTGTATAGCGGTATGCATACATTCTCAAGTGCTGTGAGATGGGGAAAAAGGGCGTACTGCTGAAATAGAAATCCACACGAGCGATTGGCAGGGCTTAAGGAGGTGGTAACTCCATTAACTTCATTCGCCTCAAACCATAGCTTGCCATCACACTCAATTTTTCCGCTCTCGGCATCGTTTAGGCCAGCGATGGTTCTAAGGGCGGTTGTCTTGCCGCTACCAGATGGCCCTACTAGCGCATGCAATTCTCCTGGGATGCATTCAATGTTTAGTTGCAAGGGATTTGGGTTAGTTTGGAGAAGTTTTACTTTAAGCATTAGCTTCTCCACTTTTTTGATTGGGATGAACTGCGCCCAAAGACGCCATAGGAGATTGCAATGGCTACTAGGGAGGTGCAAAGCAACAGCAATGAAAGCGCGCCAGCGCCAGACGTATCAAAACTTTGCACTTTGTCATAAATGGCTATGGATACTGTTTTGGTTTCTCCTGGAATGGCGCCGCCAACCATCAGAATCACACCAAATTCGCCTAGGGTATGGGCGAAAGTGAGCACGGCTGCGCTGGTAATCCCACGCCACGCCAGCGGTAATTCAATCAGTCGAAAGATTTGCCATTTTGTCAGTCCGCTCACTTGAGCAGCTTCCCGGATCTCAGGATTAATACCCTCAAATGCACGTTGTATTGGCTGAATGGCGAAAGGCAAATTGACAATTAGCGATGCAATGAGAATTCCGGTGAAAGAAAATACCAACGGGATCCCAAAGAGCGTTTTACCTCCTAGGCCCACTAGGAGGTAATAGCCCAAGACGGTGGGGGGTAGAACTAAAGGAAGGGCAAGTGATGCCTCGATCCATGACCTGCTTTTGCCCATGCTTTGGAGTGAATGCGCTACCCAGATACCAAAAGGAATAATCAGGACTAGGGTCCAAATAGCTAGCCTTAATGAGAGAAGGAGGGCTTCAATATCCATCAAATGATTGTATCTTTAGATGCTGTCAGGGTAACTCACTATATGAACTTAGTTAACTTGAGCGTTAAATATGCATTTATACGCATATATTCATATAAATAGGTCATATGAAAGCAAAAGTTCAAAAAGCAAGCAAAAACTTAACCCCAAAACAAATGGAGAGGGTATTTTCTGAAGTTGCCTCCTATTTCAATGTTCTATCTGAGCCAGCTCGCTTGCGCATCATGTACGCAGTTTGTAGCGGTGAAAAATCAGTTTCTGAGGTTGTACAGATGTGCGGCACAAGTCAGGCCAATGTATCAAGACACTTATTGGCGCTTCATAAGGCTGGAATTTTATTGAGGCGAAAAGAGGGTGTAACGGTTTATTACTCGATTGCGGATAACGCAACGGTTGAGATGTGTCAAACAGTCTGTGCCAAGATTGCTGAGAGTATTCACTAAGAGTATTTAATAAGCATTGCAGTAATTATTTTAAGTTGAGGTCAAATGACTAAGAAGCAAATTGAATTGAGTGCCGAGGACATCTCCGCGATTGAGAAGCCCGTCAATAGAGCGCGCTTAGTAAAGGCGCCAGAACACTTTATCTCCCAAGAGTTGATTGCCGATATTAATGCGAATGGATTAGATGAAAGTCGTCGTGGCTTTTTGCGCAAAGGCTTTATGTCTGCAGTAGGCGGCGCGGCAGCAGGATTAGTGGCGCCCATGGCCTTTGCCGCAGGTGATGGCGATCCAGCGATTCTTGAGAAACAAGAATGGCAAACCACTTTAGGTAAAAACGTTGCCACCATGCCATACGGCGTACCTTCAATTTACGAAGCGAATTTGATTCGACGTGAATCACCTGGGTTAACTCGCGTCTCCGCATCTTCTGTTGCATTTACTCCGCTGCAAGGTTTATTTGGGACCATTACTCCTAACGGCTTGCATTTTGAGCGGCATCACCAGGGTTGGTACAACCTCAA
This sequence comes from Polynucleobacter sp. VK25, assembly GCF_018687355.1. Taxonomy (NCBI): domain Bacteria; kingdom Pseudomonadati; phylum Pseudomonadota; class Betaproteobacteria; order Burkholderiales; family Burkholderiaceae; genus Polynucleobacter; species Polynucleobacter sp. VK25. Next base: position 783,597 of record NZ_CP061288.1, read on the forward strand.
CCCTGAAACACATCGCTTGATGGTGAACGGCATGGTGAAGAACGCGCGCGTCTTTACGATGAACGATTTGATGAGATTGCCTTCGGTTTCTCGCACACACTTTATTGAGTGCGGCGCCAATACTGGCTTAGAGTGGGGTAACGTTGCTGTGCCAACAGTGCAGTACACCCATGGCATGTTGTCATGCTGTGAATTTACTGGGGTGCCCCTCAAAGTATTGCTTGAAGAGTGTGGTGCTGATCTGAAAAAAGGTAAGTTCTTACTTGCTGAGGGTGGTGATGGCTCTGGTATGACTCGCACCATTAATTTGGAGAGCTGCCTAGACGATACGATTGTTGCCTGGAGCATGAATGGCGAAATGTTACGCCCGGAAAACGGTTTTCCACTGCGCCTAGTTGTTCCAGGTGTGCAAGGTGTTAGCTGGGTCAAGTGGTTGCGTCGCCTCGAGGTGGGTGATATGCCTTGGAATACCAAAGATGAGGCGGTTCACTACATTGAGCTGATGCCAGATGGCATGCACCGCCAATATGCGTCGATTCAGGAATGCAAATCAGTGATTACTACGCCTTCTGGCGGCCAGCAATTACTAGATAAAGGTTTCTATAACGTGAGTGGTATGGCGTGGTCAGGACGCGGCAAGATTAAGCGTGTTGATGTTTCTTTTGATGGTGGCAATAACTGGCGTACTGCTCGGTTAGAAACACCAGTCCTCACAAAATCCATTACTCGTTTCAATATTGACTGGGTATGGGATGGTTCGCCGGCAATTCTGCAGTCAAGAGCGGTTGATGACACAGGCTATATTCAACCTTCCATCAAAGTATTGCGTGATGTCAGGGGTAATCGCTCGATTTATCACAACAATGCAATTCAGTCTTGGAAGTTGGATTCAAACGGCGAGGTGAGCAATGTACAAGTTGGATAAATTAATCGCCCGCTTTGTAATTGCATTCTTAGCGGCGTTATCAGCGCAACTAGCTTGTGCACAAAACACTCAGGGATCTGTTAAGTTTCCAGGCGTTGGTCGCAATGCAACACCTGCAGAGGAGATGGCTTGGGATATTGATGTGCGCCCAGACTTTAAGGGTCTACCAAAGGGATCGGGATCGGTAGAGCAGGGCCAGGCTATTTGGGAATCCAAGTGCGCAAGCTGTCACGGCGTTTTTGGTGAATCTAACGAGATCTTTACGCCAATTGCTGGTGGAACCACCGCTGACGACGTGAAAACAGGAAGGGTTGCTTCTTTGGGTGATCGCAAGCAACCTCAGCGCACTACCTTGATGAAGGTGCCAACCGTATCTACTTTATGGGACTACATCTATCGAGCTATGCCCTGGAATGCGCCAAGATCATTAACACCAGATGATACTTATGCACTCGTTGCTTTTATTCTGAGCCTGGGCGAAATTGTCCCGGATGATTTTGTATTAAGTAATACCAATATTGCGGATGTGCAGAAGAAGATGCCTAACCGCAATGGTATGACGCGTAATCATGGTTTCTGGAGTGTCAATGGCAAACCAGATGTGAACGGTTCATCTTGCATGACAAATTGCGTAAAGTTTGTGCAGATTGGGTCCACACTCCCAGACTTTGCCAGGGATGCCCATGGCAATATTGCAGAGCAAAATCGTTTATACGGCCCATATCGTGGATCAGACTCTACCAAGCCGCCATTGGATAAGTTGCCAGGCTCCACGGGTGAAGGTCTAGCCCATGCTGCTGATACCCATGTTGCCACTACAAAAGGCCCTGCAGCGCTGTTTAAGAGTGAAAACTGCTCAGCATGCCATGCGCCTAATGCTAAGTTGGTTGGCCCATCCATTGCCGATATTGCTGCCAAATATAAGGGGCAAGGCGGCGCTCAAGAAAGGCTCATGGCTAAGGTCAAGAATGGGGGTTCTGGGGTGTGGGGTGCAATTCCCATGCCGCCACAGTCACAGTTATCCGATGAGGATAGGGCAACTCTTGTGCACTGGGTCCTGACTGGACAATAGGTTTACAGAAGGTTTTTTGAAATACCGCTATATTTGATACTAAGAGTAGATTATTAAAGGAGTTTTTATGAATCAGCAGCGACGCAGTTTAATGAAATATTCAGCCGTTTTCGGCTTAATGGCTTCTGCGGGTCTCATCAGCGTAGCCCAAGCTCAAGAGTGGAATAAAGCCGCTTTTGAAGGCAAGAGTCTCGATGATGTATTCAAGATCCTAGGTGCAGGCAGTCCAGATAAGTCTGGCGCTGTTACTTTGAACGCTCCAGATATTGCAGAAAATGGTGCAGTAGTTCCCGTTGGAATTGTTACAACACTTAAAGCAGAGCAAATGGCTATCCTGGTTGAGAAAAACCCAAGCGCCTTAGCTGCACAATTTTTTATTCCTGCCGGCACGGAGCCTTTTGTTACTACTCGTATCAAGATGGGTCAAACCTCCAACGTATATGCCTTGGTAAAAGCTGATGGCAAGTGGAGCATGGCTGTTAAGGAAGTAAAAGTTACTTTGGGTGGTTGCGGCGGTTAATCGCTCTCAATCCAATAAATATCATTAATTAATTACTAGATTACAAGAGGAAAACATGGCTGATCCAATGCGCGTTAGAGCTGCTGAGAACGGTGGAATTGTGGATGTAAAGATTTTGATGAAACACGATATGGAATCTGGTCAGCGTAAAGATGCTGCCGGTAAAACGATTCCCGCATGGTTCATTAGCACTATTAACGTCAAAGCTAATGGCAAAGATGTATTGAATGGTCAGTTTGGTCCAGCGGTTTCAAAGGATCCATTCTTGAACTTTAAGTACAAGGGTGCTAAAGGTGACAAGATTGTGGTGAGCTGGGTAGATAGCAAAGGCGACAAGCGTACTGACGAAGCGACTGCTTCTTAATTGCTGGTGAATCATTAAATATCTACTATCTCGTGGGCTTTGAAAGGGTTGCAAATGCAGCGTAAATTTACATTAGGGCTGGCCTCTGGATTATTGGCTACCTTATTAACAGTGGCATCTTCAGTCTCAGCGCAAAATAGTGCCACAGACGATATTGCGAAATATCGCGAGATGATCGCTGATGGCAACCCTTCAGAGCTTTATGAAGCGGCTGGTGAAGAGCTTTGGAAAAAGCCAGCTGGTCCAAAGAATGCCACTTTAGAAAAGTGCGATTTAGGTCTAGGCCCGGGTGTAGTGAAGGGCGCAGCAGCACAGTTGCCGCGTTACTTCAAAGACACCAATAAGGTTCAGGATCTCGAGTCTCGTCTGATGACTTGCATGCAAAAGCTACAAGGTCGTGATCCGCAAGAGATGATTGATGCCTCTTTTCAAAAGGGTCCTAAGAAGGATATGGAAGCGATTGTTGCTTATGTAGTCACCTTGTCTAAGGGCGACAAAATTAAAGTCAGCACAGCGCATCCAAAAGAAAAAGAGATGTATGAACTTGGTAAGCGCGCTTTCTTTTTCCAAGGCGGGCCAATGGATTTCTCCTGCGCCTCTTGCCATGCTGAAAATGGTAAACGTATTCGTCTACAAGATTTGCCTAATCTAACTGAGCAAAAGGGCGCAGCGATGGGCTGGGGTTACTGGCCCGCTTATCGTGTATCGAGCGGCCAATTTTGGACAATGCAGCAACGCTTGAATGATTGCTACCGTCAGCAACGCTTCCCATTCCCAATCTATGGATCAGATGTCACGATTGCTTTGTCCATGTATATGGCTAAGACTGCAAATGGCGGCACAGTTGAAACCCCTGGTTTAAAGCGTTAAGAGATAAGAGACAAAGATCATGAAAAATACAAATATCAAAAAGCTCTTAACTATTGCTGGATTTATTGTTGCCTCAAGCTTGCTGCAAAATGTAGCGGTGGCACAGCAAAAGAACGACCCAAAGTTCAACAGGATGATGACTGATAGCTTTAGAGCCGAAGGAATCGCCGGTCTAGACCGTATTGCACAAGACGAAACCCAAAAGTTTTGTTCTGATCCTGTGTTTGCCAACAGCAAGCAGGGGGAAAAGATGCGTGACAAGATTCAGAAAATGAATATGGATAGCATTAAGCAACCGTCTGATGGCAAATATATCGGTGATTGGAAGAAGGGCGAAGCAATTGCACAGAGTGGTCGCGGTGCTACTTGGACTGATAAGGCTGATACCGTTATTGGTGGTGGCTGCTACAACTGTCACCAGATCGATTCCAAAGAAATTTCCTATGGCAATATCGGCCCATCATTAACCGGCTATGGAAAGTTGCGTGGTTATTCTCAGGAGGTCGTGACCTACACCTGGAACCGTATCAATAACTCAAAGGCATATAACGCATGCAGTAATATGCCTCGATTTGCGCACTTTAAGCTCTTAAATGAGCAACAGATTCAGGATGTCATGGCCTTACTGCTTGATCCTGCCTCACCAGTTAATAAATAAGAAATAAAAGACAGGCCGACAGGCCTGTTTTCCTAGGGGAATGTTATGTCTTTAAGTCGTCGTGATTTTTTGCAGGCCTTGGCTATTGCATCTGCAGGTGGAATGAGTCTGCAATCAAACTTTGTGAATGCGCAAAGTACTGCACAAAAATTCTATGACATGCCTAAGTTTGGTAATGTGCACTTTCTGCATTTCACAGACTGTCACGCTCAATTGCTACCAATTTATTTCCGTGAGCCTAATGTAAATCTAGGTATTGGCGCGCAAGAAGGTAAGACACCGCATTTGGTTGGTGAATATTTCTTAAAAGCCAATGGCATTGCTCCAGGTACGCGAGATGCACATGCATTTACCTATCTAGATTACGTGGCTGCCGCGCAGAACTACGGCAAGATGGGTGGATTTGCGCATATGGCCACATTGATCAAGCAAATGAAAGCCAATCGTCCAGGTGCTTTGCTGCTTGATGGTGGAGATACCTGGCAGGGCTCAGGTACTGCGCTTTGGACCAATGGTCAGGATATGGTTGATGCCGCTCTAGCATTGGGTGTTGATGTTATGACGCCTCATTGGGAAATGACCTTGGGTGAGAAGCGCGTGATGGAAATTGTGAACGGCGATTTCAAGGGGAAAGTTTCTTTCATTGCGCAAAACATAAAGACTGCAGACTTTGGTGACATGGTGTTTAACCCATATGTTATGAAAGTGCAGAATGGTATTCAGGTTGCCATTATTGGTCAGGCTTTCCCGTACACACCGATTGCGAATCCTCGTTATTTCACTCCGGATTGGACCTTTGGTATTCAAGAAGAGAATATGCAAAAGACGATTGATGAGGTGAGATCAAAAGGAGCCAAGGTGGTGGTGCTTTTATCTCACAATGGTATGGATGTGGACTTGAAGATGGCTTCCCGTGTTCGTGGTTTGGACGCTATCTTAGGTGGCCATACTCATGACGGCGTTCCTATTCCGGTTAAGGTAAAAAATGCTGGCGGCATAACGCTCGTTACCAATGCAGGATCTAATAGTAAATTCCTTGGCGTGCTCGACTTTGATGTTAAAGGTGGCAAGCCAGTAGATTTCCGCTACAAGTTATTGCCGATTTTCTCCAATATGATTCCGGCAGACCCAACCATGAGTAAGCTCATTACGAAGGTTAGAGCACCCTATGAAGCGAAGTTGAATGAAAAGCTGGCCACGACTGAAGGTCTCTTATATCGCCGTGGTAATTTCAACGGCAGCTTTGATCAATTAATTCTAGATGGACTGATGGCGCAGAAGAATGCGGAGATTGCGTTCTCACCAGGCTTCCGTTGGGGTACTAGCCTATTGCCAGGTCAGGCGATCACGCGTGAGAATCTATTGGACCAAACAGCGATTACCTATCCGTACACTACAGTTACCAATATGAGCGGTGAAACCATTAAGACCATTCTTGAAGACGTCGCTGACAACTTATTTAATCCTGATCCTTATTACCAACAGGGTGGCGATATGGTTCGTGTTGGTGGAATGCAGTACACCATTGATCCAGTGCAAACCGCTGGTAAGCGCATTACCGATATGCGTTTGAATGGTAAGCCGATTGAAGCTGGCAAGACTTACAAGGTAGCTGGCTGGGCCCCAGTCAGTGAAGAGGCGAAAAATGTCGGTGGCGAAGCGATTTGGGATGTCATGGAGCGACACTTGCGTGATGTCAAAGTTGTTAAAGCGGTCAAGCTCAACGAGCCAATCATTAAAGGGGTTTCAAATAACCCTGGTATGGCCCCAATTTAATTGGTTTTATATCTAACCACACGAGAATCAGCATGAAAAAAATACTATCCATCATTACTGCTGCGGCACTTGCATTTGGATTTGCTTCCATTGTTTCAGCTCAATCTTCCGGCAATACCAAAGTGGTTTATCACATCGATGATGCTGAGACTCAAGGTTTAAAAGGTCTACGAAACATTCGAAACCATTTGGATGTGTCGCCGCAAACTACTATTATTGTTGTGACCCACGCCAATGGCGTTGATTTGTTGATGGAGGGCGCCAAAGACAAAAAGAACAATACGGAATATGCCCCATTGGTCTCTGCTCTTAAATCACGTGGCGTAAAGTTTGAGGTGTGTGAAATCACCCTCAAGAATCGTAATTTAAAGAAAGATCAATTTATTCTGGATGCAGATTTCACGCCATCAGGTGTGGTGCGTGTAGCCGATCTGCAATATAAAGATGGTTTTGCCTACATCAAACCTTAAGCAATCCAGTATGAAATGCTCTAAGAGTCTTGCGGGGATCCTTCTGGGATCCTTTGTCTTTTTGAGTTCAGCCTTCGGGCAGAGTAAGCCTTCTGACACTGTTCAGCTAAAACCGATTCAGGTAGCGCCACATACCTATTTTGTTCGCGGACTGCCTGAGCTGGGGAGTAGCACTAACCAAAACTTCATCTCAAACGCTGGGTTTGTTGTTACCCCGAGTGGTGTAGTGGTGGTGGATGCTTTGGGTTCACCTGTTCTTGCGCAAAAGTTAATTGCAGAAATAAGGAAAATTTCTCCCCAAAAAATTGTCGCTGTCATCATCAGTCACTATCACGCTGATCACGTTTATGGCTTACAAGAATTTAAAAAAATAGGCGCTAAGATTTACGCTCAGGGTGAAGGGCGAAACTATCTTTCTTCTGAAACTGCAAAACAGCGCTTAATTGCATCCAGAATCGATTTTGCTCCTTGGGTTAATGCCAATACAAGACTCGTATCTGCCGATGAATGGATTGATCAAAAATCAAAATTGACGATTGGCGGTATTGATTTCTTAATTAGCAGGGTAGGACCTGCTCATGCTCCCGAAGATCTCATGGTGTACGTGCCTTCAGAAAAAGTACTTTTTGCTGGGGACTTAGTATTTAGGGGGCGCATTCCTTTTGTCGGTAATGCCGATAGCAAAGGGTGGTTAGTAGCCCTTGATGAAATCGAAAAGCTCAACCCAAATATTGTGATTCCTGGCCATGGCAATTATTCGGTTAAGCCAGCCGAAGATATTGTCTTTACCAGGAATTACTTGAAATACCTGCGTGAATCCATGTCCAAAGCGGCTATCAATATGGATCTATTTGAGGATGCCTATAAGCAGGCTAACTGGTCGGAATATGAAGGGATGCCGCTGTTTAGGGCTGCCAACCGCATGAATGCCTATAACGTCTATTTGTCTATCCAGTCCGAGTAGGGCAAATTCAGCCATTGGGCCTTAAAATAGACAATTAATGCTAAATCCTTGATTTGTAATGAAAATGACTTTTCTTCGATCCATCTCTACAGCCGTGATCGGTATGCTTTTCAGCGTGCCAGTGATTGCTGCTCCGGATTTGGCGAATGGTAAGGTCATCGATCAGCAAAAATGCTACGCCTGCCACGCCAAGAAAAGTGGCTTTGGTAACGGCGACATGATTTACACCCGCTCCGATGGCAAAGTGAAATCACTAGCCAATTTAAAGAAGATGGTTGCACTCTGTAACAGCGAGCTCCGCCTTGATTTATTTCCCGAGGATGAGGCAGACGTTACTGCGTTTCTCAATCAGCAGTTTTATAAATTTAAACCTTAATTTTTCAAGATACAGTCGCTATGGATGTTGTTGATATTAAATCTTTAAGTCAGTCAGTTCTTTGGGCAACCTTTGCCATTACCTTTTTTCTTGGTGCAGTCATGCAAAAGACAGGTTTTTGCAGCATGGGTGCCGTATCAGATGTATTCATTATGTCTAGTTGGGATCGTCTGAAGCAGTGGTTCCTGGCTATTGGCGTTGCCATTATTGGATTTACTTTAATGTCTTATTTCGGGTGGATTGATCCTCTGAAGAGTATGTATACCGGAAGCAAATTTTTATGGCTTTCCACAATTGTGGGCAGCATTTTGTTCGGCATCGGGATGGTTTTGGCTTCAGGTTGTGGCAGCAAAACTTTGATCCGTATCGGCGGCGGTAATTTAAAGTCTATCGTTGTGTTTATGGTGCTGGGTCTAACGGCTTATATGACGATGCGTGGGTTCTTAGGTGTTATTCGCATTAATACCCTGGATACTTTCTTTATTGCATTTAATACTCCACAGGATCTTCCGAGTCTTTTAAGTGCGCCTCTGGGCGTTGCTCGTCCAACCCTGCATCTGGCTCTCGGGTTGATCATTGGCTCTGCATTTATTACATATGCCTTGGTGAGTAAAGCATTTTGGACTGCTGAAAATCTATTTGCTGGCATTTCAGTTGGTTTGGCAATTTGTGCCGTATGGTGGGTCTCAGGCAATCTTGGTTTTGTTGCTGAAGATCCAAATACTTTAGAAGAAGTTTTTTTGCTTACGAACTCGGGGCGTATGGAAAGTTTGTCTTTTGTAGCGCCTTACGCCTATTCACTTGACTGGTTAATGATGTACAGCGATACCTCGAAAGTGATAACAATTGGCATTATGGCTGTTTTGGGAATGATTTTGGGGTCGGCTGTGATTTCTATTGCGACAAAATCATTTCGCTGGGAATCCTTCCGCAACACTGAAGACACTGCGAATCATTTGGTCGGTGCTGCATTGATGGGCTTTGGTGGTGTGACCGCTTTAGGTTGTACAGTGGGGCAGGGTTTGAGTGGTATTTCAACGCTAGCCCTGGGATCATTACTGGCATTACCAGGATTTATTTTCGGAGCTTATTTAGGCTTGCGTTACTTGCAAAAACGTCTTGCCCCTAACCCTTGCAGCTAATTTTATAGATTGCTAGATTAAATAATGCAAATTGACTGGTTCTCATTCACGCCCATCCCTTCCTTATTGGGTGGAATGATCCTTGGTATTGCTGCTGCACTCTACGTACTGCTGCATGGCCGTATTTTGGGCATCAGCGGCATTGTTTCTGGATTGCTACACCCCAAGCTGACTGATTCAGCCTGGCGTGTCAGTCTTGTCTTGGGTTTGGTATCGGCGCCATTTATGGCGGCACTATTTTTTGGAATATTCCCAGTTGTAGAAATTGAATCCGACTGGATTGCCATTGTGATTGCCGGTCTTCTGGTTGGCTTTGGTGCTCACTATGGATCTGGTTGTACAAGTGGGCATGGTATCTGCGGACTCTCGCGTTTATCGCCGCGATCTCTTGTTGCCACGCTCTCCTTTATGGGCGCAGGCTTCTTAACTGTTTTTATTCTTCGTCATTTGATCGGAGTCTAAGATGAAAAAACATTTTGGTCTTTTGAGTCAGTACGCTATTGGCGTCCTCTTTGGTTGGGGCTTGATCATCTCGGGCATGAGTAATCCCCAGAAGATCTTGGGATTCTTAGATTTAGCTGGTAATTGGGATCCTTCATTGATGTTCGTGATGTTGGGTGCGGTCATAGTAGGTCTTGGCGGGTTTTACGTAGTTAGTAAAAGAACGGAAGCTTTTTTTGGTGGCGCCTTGCATATCCCAACTCGTAGGGATATCACGAAGCCGCTCATTGTTGGCAGCCTCATTTTTGGTGCAGGTTGGGGCATTGCTGGTTTTTGTCCTGGTCCAGCCCTAGTGGCTTTGGGCGCTGGTCACCTCAAAGCCTTGGTGTTTGTCATTGCAATGCTTGTAGGTATGGAAATCTGCGAGCGTTTCTTTACTGCCCATAGAGCCAAACCAAACATCTAAGTCGCGCCTGATTTAAAATCAACCCCATCACATATTTACTGAATGTAGAGGGTTTCATGAGTCTTCCAATTTCTTGCCATAACGACCAGTTTGGCACTCTCGGTCAGATCGATCCAAGTCACTTGGCTGAAATTGCTCAGCAGGGCTATAAGAGCGTAATTAATAATCGCCCTGATGGTGAAGGTGGTCCAGACCAGCCAACCAGTGCAAGCATTCAAGCGGAAGCAGAAAAATTGGGATTGAATTACGCTTATTTACCAGTCGTGCCTAGCGCTATGACTGTTGAACAAGTGAGAGAGATGGCGCGTTTGCTAAAGACAATGCCTGGTCCAGTTTTAGCATTCTGCCGTTCTGGTGCGCGCTCAACTAATCTATATCAACTTGCGCTGCAAGTGGGTTAAGTTAACAAAGCTTTCGTCAATCTATGCGCATCACCATTCCAGAAGAGAGAAAACTGGTTCATGAAATGATCATGCCCATTCGTTGGGGTGATATGGATGCGTATGGGCACGTTAACAATACTATTTACTTTCGGTATATGGAGCAAGCGCGCTGCGAGTGGATTACTTCCATGGGTTACGATGTTGCTCCTGGTCGTGAGTCGATGTTGATGCTCAATGGCTTCTGTAATTTTTATCAGCAGCTCACCTTTCCAGGCGAGTTGATCTTGAAGACTTCAATTGGTGCTATTGGTAGAACTAGTCTTGATCTCTACACCAGTATGGCTTTAACTACCTCACCCGAAGTGGAGGCTGCTATTGGTGGTGCCACTATGGTTTGGGTTGATCTCACTACCAATAAGTCTGCTCCATGGCCGGAGCATGTATTAGAGAAGTTGCGCTAGCCTACCGTGCAACCGAGTAATCCGCACATTCTCAGATCTGATCAATTTTTATCTGAGTTAGATCAGTTTGATTTAGTGATTGATGTCAGATCTCCAGCTGAGTTTGCGCTGGATCATATTCCAGGCGCAGTCAATTATCCGGTTTTGAATAACGAGGAGCGCGCCACAATTGGTACGCTCTATAAACAAGAATCTCCTTTTGCGGCCAAAAAACTTGGCGCCGCTTTAGTTTCTAAAAATATTGCTACACACCTAGAGAGTCACTTTCTAGAGTTCCCCCGTGAATGGCGTCCGTTAATTTATTGCTGGCGTGGCGGCGAAAGAAGTGGTGCGTTTACCCATATTCTCAATCGCATTGGCTGGAAAGCTAAACAGCTCGAGGGCGGATATCAGGGATTTAGAAGAACCGTCATTGACGGCCTGGACCATGCTGCAAAACAATTTTCATTTCAGGTTATTTGTGGAATGACGGGGAGCGGCAAAACAAGAGTCCTACAGGATATTGGCGCTCTAGGCGCTCAAATTCTAGATCTAGAGGGCTTGGCCGTGCACCGCGGCTCAGTGCTAGGTAACGAGCCCAACGAAGACCAGCCTTCGCAAAAAGGCTTTGAGACTGCCTTGTGGAACGCCTTGCGTTTGCTTCATCCTTCTAAGCCCGTATTTGTGGAGTCTGAAAGCAAAAAGGTAGGGGGCTTACACGTACCTGATGCCTTGATGGAAAAGATTCGCAATGGTGCCTGTATCGAATTGCGGTCGAGCACGCAGACTCGAGTTTCTTGGTTGATTCGTGAATATCATCACTTCTTAACGGATACCGATAATTTCAAGCAGAAGTTAGCTTTGCTCACTACCCATTATGGAAAAGTGCAAATCTCCAAATGGAATGAAGCTATTGATGCGGGTAATTTTCCAGAGCTGGTTGAAGAGTTGCTCGTAAGGCATTACGACCCCTCATACCAATCATCAATTGTGCGGAACTTTCCCCAATACAAGATCGAGAATTTTGTACAACTAGAAGATGATAGCGACGAGGCCTTTGCCAAAGCAGCAAAGGCCATCGTTTCTGAGCTTGGTTCTGAGTTAGCCGATTAACTGAACGCTTGAATGCCAGTTTGCGCACGACCCAGAATGAGGGCGTGAATGTCATGAGTACCCTCGTAGGTGTTCACAACTTCTAAGTTGAGCATGTGACGCACAACGCCGTACTCATCAGAAATACCATTGCCACCGTGCATATCGCGTGCCATACGAGCAATGTCCAAAGATTTGCCACAAGAGTTGCGTTTCATGATGGAAGTAATTTCTGGAGCAGCAATGCCTTCATCTTTCATGCGACCTAAACGCAAACAACCCTGGAGACCAAGAGTAACTTCAGTTTGCATGTCAGCCAATTTCTTTTGAATCAATTGATTGGCGGCTAGTGGCTTGCCAAATTGCTTCCGATCCATGGTGTATTGGCGAGCGGCATACCAACACCATTCAGCAGCTCCCAAAACACCCCAGGCGATGCCATAACGAGCTGAATTAAGGCAGGTGAAGGGGCCTTTGAGGCCTTCAATTTCAGGGAATTCATTCTCAGCTGGCACGAATACTTCATCCATTACGATTTCACCCGTGATGGAGGCGCGCAGACCCATCTTGCCGGAGATTTTTGGAGCGCTTAAGCCCTTCATGCCTTTCTCAAGGATGTAGCCACGAATAATGCCTTCATCATTTTTCGCCCACACTACAAATACATCAGCAATTGGGGAATTGGAGATCCACATCTTCGAACCCGTTAATGAAAATCCACCAGGGACTTTCTTGGCACGAGTAATCATGCCGCCAGCATCGGAACCATAGTTTGGTTCTGTTAAACCAAAGCAACCAATCCATTCGCCGCTCGCTAATTTAGGCAGATACTTTTGCTTTTGTGCTTCGCTACCAAATTCATTAATGGGCACCATGACCAAGGAGGACTGCACACTCATCATGGAACGGTAACCAGAATCAACACGCTCAATTTCACGAGCAATCAAACCGTAAGAAACATAGTTCAGATTTGCTCCGCCGTATTGTTCGGGAATAGTGATACCCAATAGACCAAGTTCACCCATTTCACGAAAGATGGCTGGGTCAGTTGTTTCATTGCGGTAAGCATCATGAATGCGTGGCATGAGGCGTCCTTGAGCGTATTCAGCTGCTGCATCACGAACCATGCGCTCTTCTTCAGTTAGCTGGGTATCGAGAAGCAGGGGGTCTGCCCAGTTAAAGCTTGCCTTACTTTTGCTCATTGCCTTGTCATCCTCTATTCGGTGTGATCGTTACTTTAGGTCCGCTCCCTGCGAATTTCCAGGAATGCAGATATTCTTATTTGTATTATCCATTTTTCTGCACTTATGGACTTACCAAGACATCATCGCTATTACGACCTCATTTTGGCCGCCTTTGTGGTCGTTTTGTTGTGCTCGAATTTTATTGGTGCCGGCAAGGCGGCGGTAGTGGATTTGCCGTACTTTGGGTCCGTTCCGTTTGGTGCGGGAATCCTATTTTTCCCAATTGCCTATTTCTTTGGCGATATTCTCACCGAGGTCTACGGATACGCCTACGATCGCAGGGCGGTTTGGGCAGGTTTTGCTGCCCTCGCATTTGCAGCCATCATGGCGCAGATTGTCATCGCCTTGCCAGTAGCGTCAGGTGAATATATGGCCAATTACCAGCAAGGCCTCGAAACGGTTTTTGGTAATTCATGGCGTATTGCCTTAGCTTCCATGTTCTCGTTTTGGTGTGGCAGTCTTGTAAATGGCTATGTTTTGGCCAAAATGAAAGTTTGGACTCAGGGGCGCTTTCTGTGGATGAGGACGATTGGCTCTACCGCGGTAGGGGAGATGGTTGATTCTTCATTCTTCTATGTGTTGGCTTTCTATGGTATCTGGCCAACCCATGAAATCATTCAGGTAGCGCTGGCTCAATACGTCCTGAAGACCTCCTGGGAAGTTCTGGCAACCCCGATGACCTATTGGGTCGTGAACTTCCTTAAGCGTAAGGAAAATGAGGATTTCTATGATATTCATACGAATTTCACCCCATTTAGGGTCAAAGTCTAAGCAAGACCTCGAGCTTCCTGCCAACAAAGACCTCTAAGCCGTTAAAATAACGGTCTTTGCCCCCAAAGTCGGGGGGTAACTATCCAATTGAATTTCAGAAAGCTAGAAAACATCCGTGCTGTCAGCATCTAATATCACCATGCAGTTTGGGGCAAAGCCTCTGTTTGAAAATATTTCCGTGAAGTTTGGCGGCGGTAATCGTTATGGTCTGATCGGCGCAAACGGTTGCGGCAAATCGACCTTCATGAAAATTTTAGGTGGCGAGCTCGAGCCAACCAGCGGTAATGTGAGTTTGGATCCTGGCATTCGTTTGGGTAAGTTGCGTCAGGATCAATTTGCTTACGAGGATGTGCGCGTACTAGATGTAGTGATGATGGGTCACGAAGAAATGTGGAGGGCTGCTGCTGAGCGCGATGCAATCTACGCTAATCCAGACGCTACTGATGAAGATTACATGAAGGCTGCCGAGCTTGAAGGTAAGTATGCTGAATACGGTGGCTATACAGCAGAAGCTAAAGCAGGCGAATTGTTATTGGGTATTGGCATTCCTATCGAACAACACAACGGGCCTATGAGCAATGTTGCCCCAGGTTGGAAGTTGCGTGTGTTGCTTGCGCAAGCATTGTTCTCCGATCCAGATGTCTTGTTGCTAGATGAGCCAACCAATAACTTGGATATTCATTCCATTCATTGGCTTGAGGACATCCTGAATCAAATTAAGAGCACCATTGTGATCATTTCCCATGACCGTCACTTCCTCAATGAAGTCTGTACGCACATGGCCGATATGGACTATGGAACCTTAAAGGTTTACCCAGGCAACTACGACTCCTATATGTTGGCATCGGTGCAGGCTCGTACACAACAGTTAAGCAATAACGTAAAAGCCAAAGAAAAAATTGCTGAATTAGCTGCTTTCGTGGCGCGCTTCTCTGCAAATGCTTCGAAGGCTCGTCAAGCGACTTCACGTCAGAGGCAGCTGGAGAAGATTGAGATTGTTGAAGTGAAGCCTTCTTCACGTCAAAATCCATTCATACGTTTTGACACTGAGAAGAAGTTGCATAACATGGCAGTTGAGTGCAATGCACTGACCAAAGCTTATGACCGCGTTATCTTCAAGAATTTCAAATTAGGCGTGCGCGCTGGCGAGAAAATTGCCATCATTGGTCAAAACGGTGCTGGTAAGACAACCCTATTAAAAACAATCTTGAGTAAGCGCTTTGAAGGTATTGCTGCCGATAGCGGTGATGTGAAATGGGCTGAGAACGCCAATGTTGGTGTGATGCCTCAAGACAATACCGAGATGTTCGCCAAAGACGAATTGCTCATGGACTGGATGAATTGGTGGCGCAACACTGGCGACGATGATCAAGTCATCCGTGGCACATTAGGTCGTCTCTTGTTCTCTGGTGATGACATTGGCAAGTCCGTTAAGGTTCTATCTGGTGGTGAAAAGGGCAGAATGATTTGGGGCAAACTCATGCTCCAAAAATATAACGTCTTGGCAATGGATGAGCCAACCAACCATATGGATATGGAATCAATCGAGAGCTTACAAATTGCACTTGAGAAATTCGATGGCACGCTCATATTTGTTTCTCATGACCGTGAGTTCGTATCTGCTTTAGCGAATCGCATCTTGGAGGTGAAGATGGATGGAACGGTTACCGATTACTCAGGCACTTACGAAGAGTATTTGCGTAGCCAAGCGCTTGAGGGCTAAGACAGTCCTAAGCAATTAAAAAATAAGCCCATAAATAAGCCCATAAATAAGCCCCTAAGTGGGCTTATTTTCTTTGGCCTGTCGTTGAAAGCGAGTCGCAGTACCTTCTGCTCGAATGCGCTGCCATACAGAATCTTTTTCTTCTTGAGAAAAGAATACCCAATTACTCACTTCGCCAAGTGTTCGCCCACACCCTTGGCAGATTTCATCGTATAGCGTAGTACACACACCGATACAAGGCGAGTCAGAGTCTGCATCCCCAGTGGAGAGAGAATGAGAGCCATCTTGCAGGGCCGGTTTGGTGTCTTCAGAATTCATGGCTGTACTTTAGACGATTTCAAAGGACTGTGCTCGGCGAGCTCATCAACATAGGCGCCAATACCTTGATGCTCACGATCTAAGAAGTGTTTTACCGCCTTAGCAAATTGCGGATCGGCAATGAAATGGGCAGATTGAATAGTCTTAGGTAAAAATCCGCGTGCCATCTTTTGCTCTCCTTGGGCCCCACCTTCAAAAGTTTGAATCTTTTGAGAAATACAATATTCGATCGCCTGATAGTAAGCGGTTTCAAAGTGTAAGCAGGGCACATGCTCAATAGCACCCCAATATCTTCCATAAGCCTTCGAGGTTGTAGGGTCAACCACCAGCAATGATGAGGCGATTGGACTGCCATTGCGCTCAGCAATAATGAGGTGCAGATTCTCAGGCATGCGCTGCGCCCATAGCTTAAAAAAAGCCTCATTCAAATAAGGGCTAGAGCGATGCTCTAAATAGGTATTGGCATAGCACCGATAGAAGAACTCCCAATCGGCATTAGTTGAAGACTCTCCAGGGATGTGTCTAAAGCTAATAAGCTCTCGCGCTACCTGTTCGCGTTCCCGCCGAATATTTTTTCGACGCTTCATCGTAAGAGCTGATAGAAAATGCTCGAAATTTTCAAAGCCCTGGTTATGCCAATGAAATTGCACAGAGTCACGCAACATAAAACCGTGCTCCTTCAAAGCCTCTAATTCGGTTGCATAGGGAAACAATACATGCGCCGATGACAAATCGTTTTGCAGAACCAAAGCTTTTAGACCCTCTATCAAACGCCTAGCAACTCCGCTAGCATCAATACCGTCCCCACTAAGACTCAAAATCCTTGAGCCCTGAACTGGGGTGAATGGAATGGCGCAGAGTGCTTTGGGAAAATATTGCATTCCTTGCTGCTCATAAGCTTGTGCCCACGACCAGTCAAATACAAATTCTCCGTAAGAATGTTGTTTTAGGTAGAGAGGTAGGGCGCCTATCAGCCTCTGATCATCTCGTAAAAGAAGGTGCGCAACTTGCCAACCTGTATTGCCGCCAACGCAACCAGTTTCTTCTAGCGCACTGAGAAATTCATGGCGAAGAAAAGGTCCTGCATCTGCAGGAAGCAAGGCGTTCCAGTCATTACTGGGGATATCGCTTAAGCGATCGAGTATTTCTAATTGAAAAGAATCGGGCGGAGCCACGATTAGCGCTGAATGAGTTCTATTTTGTAGCCATCGGGGTCGGTAACGAAGGCGATGATGGTATCTCCACCAGCAACTGGACCGGCCTCACGAGTGACATTGCCACCTGCAGCCTTGATGGCTGTGCAAGCGGCATAAGCATCAGGAACTTCGATTGCAATGTGTCCGTATGCTGTGCCTAAATCATAGGAATGAACGCCGTGGTTGAAGGTAAGCTCAATCTCGGATTGGCCGTCACCATTGCCTTTACCGTATCCCACAAAAGCCAATGAATATTTCTGCTCAGGACGCTCTGTCGTGCGCAATAAATTCATGCCCAAAACTTTGGTGTAGAAATCAACAGAGCGATTTAAGTCGCCGACGCGCAGCATAGTGTGTAGGATCATCATGGTTTGAATATAACGCTATTTATTTAATCGTGTTGAGATAAAAAACCCCGGCATCTAACCGGGGTTTGCTGTGTTGCATTAATTTACATCGATGCGTAGTTGGGGCCACCGCCGCCCTCGGGCGTAACCCAGATGATGTTTTGAGTTGGATCTTTAATATCGCAAGTCTTACAGTGCACGCAGTTTTGCGAATTAATTTGCAAACGAGGCTTGCCATCCGTTTCCACATACTCATACACACCGGCAGGGCAATAGCGTTGCTCAGGACCTGCATAGGTTTTGAGGTTGATATCTACCGGCACAGAATCATTCTTCAAAGTTAAATGAATCGGTTGATTCTCAGCATGGTTGGTATTGGAGATAAATACAGAAGAGAGGCGATCAAATGTAAGCTTGCCATCTGGCTTTGGATAGTCAATTGGCTTGTGCTGTGCTGCTGGCTCGAGGCATTCATGATCGGCGTGCTTTAAATGTATGGTCCACGGCATATTGCCACCCAATAACTTTTGTTCTAGCCCAACCATTAATGTGCCAAGGTAGAGCCCCTTGGACATCCATGGCTTGAAGTTACGTGCTTGATTGAGCTCGGTATGTAACCAGCTATTTTGGAATGCTGCTGGATATGCAGACAAAACATCTTCGGAGCGATTTTCATTAATCGCGGCTACTGCAGCTTCAGCAGCAAGCATGCCGGTCTTAATTGCGGCATGACTTCCCTTAATGCGTGAAGCGTTCAAGAAGCCAGCATCGCAACCAATCAGAGCGCCACCTGGGAATACGGTTTTAGGAAGGCTATTTAAACCGCCTGCAGTCAGTGCGCGTGCACCGTATGCAATGCGTTTGCCGCCTTCAAAAGTATCGCGAATCTTCGGATGCAATTTATAACGTTGGAATTCTTCAAAAGGAGAAAGGTAAGGGTTCTTATAAGACAGTCCTACCACCAGGCCAGCAGCAACCTTGTTGTCACCCAGATGGTAGAGGAATGAACCGCCATAGGTATCACTCTCAAGAGGCCATCCTGCAGTGTGAACAACCAGTCCAGGCTTGCTCTTAGAGGGCTCTACCTCCCAGAGCTCCTTGATGCCAATACCGTAGCTTTGTGGATCAGCGTCTTTATCTAATGCAAACTTAGCGATGAGCTGTTTGCCGAGATGACCACGTGAACCTTCAGCAAAGAGGGTGTATTTGCCGCGCAATTCCATGCCAAGCTGAAATTGATCTGTTGGATTGCTTTCCTTATCCAAACCCATTGAGCCGGTGATGACTCCGCATACGGCACCTTGCTCGTTATAGAGAATTTCTGCAGCGGGGAAGCCGGGGAAAATTTCAACACCGAGATTTTCTGCTTGCTGTCCTAACCAACGTGTCACGTTAGCTAGGCTCACAATATAGTTGCCTTCATTCTTAAAGCAATGCGGCAACATCCAGTTTGGAACTTGATATGAGTTATCGCTCGTTAAGAATAAAAACTGATCTTGGGTGACTTCGGTTTCTAGTGGTGCACCCAGCTCTTTCCAGTCTGGAAATAATTCGGTAAGCGCTTTTGGGTCCATTACGGCACCCGAAAGAATGTGAGCGCCGATTTCGGAACCTTTTTCTAATACGCAGACGCTAATCTCTTTGCCGGAAGCGTTTGCTAATTGCTTGGCTTTAATGGCGGCCGACAAGCCAGCAGGTCCACCTCCAACGATGACTAGGTCATAGTCCATGGAGTCTCTAGGTCCAAATTGCGCTACCAGCTCTGCAGCATTCATTCAATTTCTCCGAAATTTCTCAAAAATAGGGCATTTAAGCCCTAATAGTTTAGTTCTAACTGCCAAAAACCAATTCAGTGCCAAGACCGCCTAGTTTAGGGAGTCTGAAGCGTTATGATTGCTTTTTTACCCATTTTGGCAATATTAGGACAAAAGTTATGAATAAAACTTACCCATCGGCAGTGGATGCCCTGAGGGATATCTTAAAAGACGGACAGAAATTAGCTGTTGGTGGCTTTGGTCTTTGTGGCATTCCTGAGGCTTTGATTCAGGCAGTCAAAGATCTGGGTGCTCAGAACCTTACTGCGATTGCTAATAATGCAGGCGTTGATGGTTTTGGTTTGGGTCTATTGCTCAATTCCCGTCAGGTAAAAAAGATGGTTGCCTCATACGTGGGTGAAAACAAAGAATTTGAACGTCAGTACTTAGCAGGTGAGCTGGAGTTGGAATTTACGCCTCAAGGTACCTTGGCTGAAAAATTACGCGCTGGTGGTTGCGGCATTCCTGCTTTCTATACCAAAACAGGTGTTGGTACTTTGGTTGCAGACGGTAAAGAAGAAAAAACATTTGATGGTGAAAAATACATCATGGAGCGTTCAATTGTTTCTGACATCTCTCTTGTAAAAGCTTGGAAAGCGGATAAGTCAGGAAATTTGGTTTATCGCTATACCGCACGTAACTTTAATCCGGTTGTAGCGATGGCTGGCAAGATCACTGTTGCTGAAGTAGAGGAGATTGTCGAGAACGGTCAATTGCATCCCGATCAAATCCATACGCCCGGCATCTATGTACACCGTTTGGTACTCCACAAGACTCCAGAGAAGCGTATTGAACAGCGCACTCTGACTGCAAAAGCTTAATTTAGGAAGATTGAAATGCCTTGGACTAGAGATGAGATGGCGGCACGTGCTGCTAAAGAATTAAAAGATGGTTACTACGTGAACTTGGGCATCGGTATGCCAACTTTGGTAGCCAATCATGTACCCAAAGACATGGAAGTGTGGCTCCAGTCTGAAAATGGATTGTTAGGGATTGGCCCATTTCCAACTGAAGAAACTATTGATGCTGACTTAATCAATGCCGGCAAGCAAACTATTACAACATTGCCTGGCTCATCAATCTTTTCTTCTGCGGATTCATTTGGCATGATTCGTGGCGGCAAAATCAATATTGCAATTTTGGGTGCAATGCAAGTCAGCGAACATGGTGACTTAGCCAACTGGATGATTCCAGGAAAAATGGTTAAGGGCATGGGCGGCGCAATGGATTTAGTGGCTGGCGTGAAACATGTTGTTGTTCTGATGGAGCACGTTGCAAAGAAAAAAGATGGCACAGAAGAGCTCAAAATTTTGCCGAAGTGCACATTACCTTTGACAGGGGTGGGTGTTATTAGCCAGATCATTACTGACCTATGTGTTCTTGACATCACCCCGAAGGGCTTGAAGTTAACTGAATTAGCTCCAGGCGTGACTAAGGAAGAGGTTATTGCAAAGACAGGAGCCCCTGTTGATACAACAGGTTTCTAACCAGCGTTATCAATTAATGGAATAATGGGTTCACCATGTCGGGCTCCCATCATTTCCACTCAAAGCCATCTAAACCTCAGAATCAATCTGCGGCTGATCCTTCCTTACATGCCCACAAGAAGGGTGATGCACAGCACACCCATAGCAAGCAAGTCTCAAATCAAAATCTGTTGCTGATTGCCTTAATTCTTACCTTGGGTTTTTCAGGGGTTGAGGGTGCTGCAGCATATTTTGCTAACTCATTAGCATTAATATCGGATGCTGGTCATATGGTGACCGATGCGGCGGCTTTAGGCTTGGCATTGTTGGCGCAAATCATTTCTCGTCGTCCGCCTTCTCCGAAACATTCCTTTGGCTTTGGTCGCGCAGAAGCTTTAGCTGCATTCGTAAACAGTATTGCAATGCTGGCATTGGTTGTGTGGATTGTGGTTGAGGCAATCAGCCGCTTCTATGATCCGCATAAAGTAGACGGCTTCACAGTGACTGTCGTAGCTGCTATTGGCTTGCTAATGAATATCGTAGTGGCCTGGGTGTTATCGCGCGATAAGAAGAGTGTTAATACTCGCGCTGCCTTAGTTCATGTGATGGGCGACCTACTAGGCTCTGTAGCAGCCTTGATCGCAGGTATTGTCATTCAGCTAACAGGCTGGATGCCAATTGATGCCATCCTCTCTATTTTGGTTTCACTCTTGATTCTGAAATCTACTATCTCCATTCTTCATGAGTCTTATCACTTCTTAATGGAGGGCGTCCCCCTTCATATTGACTACTTACAAGTAGGCACCGATTTAAGGAACATTCAAGGCGTACTGGCAGTACATGATCTGCATGTGTGGGAAATGACTCCCAGCTTTCCAGCCTTGATTGGGCATATTGAGATTGCCGAGATGCAGGAGTGGCCAGAAATTATGGCCAGAATCAATGCAATGCTTTTGGATAAGCACGGCATTGATCACGTGACATTACAACCAGAAGAGGTGGGTGACGATCACGATCATCAGCATGATGAAAGTCATGAGATTCACAATGAAGCTCAGTTAGCAAATGTATTCCACGATGGAGATACTTTCTTTGTGGATTGTTCAAATGGTGATGAAAAACATCGCATGGCATATCACGCCTGGGGAAACCCCAGCAATCAAGTTCTGCTGTGCGTTCATGGTCTGACACGACGAGGCAGTGACTTTAAGACTCTCGCACAGGCGATGTGCAAAGACTATTACGTAGTTTGTCCAGATATAGTTGGTAGAGGTGACTCTGATCGCTTAACTAACCCAATGCTGTACGCCGTGCCTCAGTACGTTGCTGATATTGCCGCGCTGGTGAAGAAGTTGGGTGTTTCACAAGTGGATTGGCTGGGAACTTCTATGGGCGGCTTGATTGGCATGGTCTATGCCGCAATGCCTAACTCTCCGATTCGGAGAATGATCATCAATGATGTGGGTCCAAAGATTGAGCCAGAGGCAATCAAGCGTCTAGGTTCTTATGTGGGGCAACCATTTACTTTTGCAGATCGTACTCACGCTCTCCAGCGCCTAAATGAAATCTGTGCCACTTTTGGTGATCACTCTTCAGAAGAGTGGGAGATTTATAACGGCCCTATGTTGATTCAAAAAGAGGGCAAGTGGATCATGCATTACGACCCGGACATTGCTGTGCCATTCGCATCAGTAAACCCAATCATGGCCAAGGCTGGTGAAATGGCAATGTGGCATGCCTTTAAGCAAATTCATATTCCGATGTTGATTGTGCGAGGCGGCGATTCAGACCTGTTATCAGCAGCTACTGTTGCAGAGATGTGCAAGGTCAATCCTTATGCCCGCAGCATTGAGATTCCGAATGTCGGTCATGCACCCGCCTTCGTGAAGCCAGAGCAAATTGCTTTAGCAAAAGAGTTTTTCAGTTAATTATTTCTTAATCACTCCTAGTTGCCAATGGCAAATGCCTCTCCTCAACCAGAAAAAGTAGCGCTATTTCAAGATGCCTGGTATGGGGAGCCAGCCGAACGCCATTCGGCTGGCGTTTCACAAATACTGCAAGTCCTTAATCTAGATGAGGCTACATTAACTGCAGCAAGCAATATTGCTCGTACACACGGCAAAGAAGCGCTTATTAAACTCATTGGTGAGGAGTCTGCAAAGTTACTCATTGGCTATCGTGGCTTACGTCAAGCCCAGGCAAAGCTGGTGCGTGATGATGGTGGGCTAAGTGTCACCGGTCAAGAAGAGATGTTGCGCAAAATGCTGTTGGCGTTTGGTGATGATCTTCGAGTAGTTTTAATCTATCTTGCCTCCCGCTTGCAAACCCTCCGCTGGATCACACAAGAAAAGATAGAAATGCCTGCAGCATGGGCTCAAGAGATTCTAAATATCGATGCTTCATTAGCCAACCGTCTGGGTATTTGGCAAATGAAGTGGGAGATGGAGGACTTAGCATTTCGTGTTCTATCACCGCAGACCTATCGTGAGATCGCTAAGATGCTCGATGCAAAACGGATAGAGCGGCAATCATTCATTGATCAAATCGTATTGCAATTGCAAGAAGAGTTAACGGCGGCGCAGATCGAAGGCGAAGTACTTGGAAGGCCAAAGCATATCTATAGCATCTGGAAAAAAATGGAAGGCAAATCTTTAGATTTTGCCAATCTGTATGACGTTAGGGCGTTCCGAGTGTTGGTAGAAGACGTGAAGTCTTGTTATGCCGTTCTGGGTATCGTTCATAACGTATGGCAACCAGTTCCTCGTGAGTTTGATGATTACATTGCAAGGCCTAAACCAAACGGCTATCAATCCCTGCATACAGTGGTCATGAATGATGATGGCACTGCATTTGAAATTCAGGTACGTACGCAAGAGATGCATCAGCAGGCTGAGTATGGCTTGGCAGCACACTGGCGCTACAAAGAGGGAGCTTATGTAGGGATGGCTACGCCACCCAATACCGCCAAATCCAATAAGCCTAGCGTGAATCATCAACAGGGCACGCACAGTGCTGAAGTTGCCTATGAGAGGCAGATCGCTTGGGCTCGTCAGCTTATCTCCTGGAAGGAGGATGCTTGGGAGCAGCTTAAGCATCATGAGATTGATGATCATATTTATGTACTCACTCCTTTAGGAAAAGTGATTTCCTTGGAGAAGGGTTCAACGCCAATTGATTTTGCATATGCCGTACATACCAATCTGGGTCATCGCTGCAGGGGTGCGCGGGTAGATGGCGCTATGGTTCCACTCGAGACCGCATTAAAGAATGGTCAGACTGTTGAGATTATTGCTGTCAAGCACGGCGGTCCATCAAGAGACTGGATTAGCCCCGACAAAAATTATGTGCGATCACAAAGAGCGCGCCAACGTGTTCGCGCTTGGTTTAATGCGCTTGATGATGAAGAGGTCGGTCAATCTGCCAAGACTGTTGATCCTAAACATGAAACAATTCCAGAGACAAAAGTAGCGCCAGCCACACCTGAGATTATTTTGCGTAGTAGCAGTCATAAAGCAGGTCGTGGTGGCGACGTCTTGGTTGTTGGTGTGGACTCATTGCTCACGCAGTTGGCGCGTTGCTGCCGACCAGTTCCGCCAGACGCTATTGCGGGGTTCGTAACCCAGGGTAGGGGCGTGTCGATTCATCGCCGTTCCTGCAAAACATTTAGAGGCCTCCTAGAAAGAGCGCCCGAACGCGTGATTCAAACAGCCTGGACTGCTTCTGCGGCTGACCCAGTTGTCAATCAAGACCAAAAAAGGGTGTTTCCAGCTGATTTGGTGGTCATTGGCTTAGATCGTCCTGAGCTCATGCGGGAGCTTTTTGAGATTCTCACTAGACAAGGTGTACATGTAATTGACCTGCGTAAATCCGCCAAAAAAGGTCTCGCCCAGATCCTTTTAACGATTGAGGTAAGGGATTCTGAGGTCTTGCGCCTGGTTCAAAATAGCCTAGAGGAGGTTAAAGGGGTCACCCAAGTGCGCCGCCGGTGATAAACTCTATGGCTGTATAGGCTCGTAGCTCAGCTGGTTAGAGCACCACCTTGACATGGTGGGGGTCGTTGGTTCGAGTCCAATCGAGCCTACCAACGAATAGGACCCAAAGCGCGGTTGCCCAAAAGCTGCCGCGCTTTATTTTTAGGTCATCGAAGTAAAACGGAAGTTCAGTAAATAAGATGGAGTCGTCATGCTTGTAGTTACTCTACCCGATGGATCAAAACGTGAGTTTGAGGCCCCAGTTCGTGTCGCAGATGTTGCGCAAAGCATTGGTAGCGGTCTTGCAAAAGCTGCATTAGGCGGCATCGTCGACGGCAAGATGGTCGATACCAGTTTTGTAATCGACAAAGACAGTCAGCTAGCCATCATCACCGACAAGAGTCCAGAGGCCTTAGAGATTGTTCGTCACTCCACAGCACACTTATTGGCTTATGCCGTAAAAGAATTATTCCCAGAAGCGCAGGTGACAATTGGCCCTGTAATCGAGAATGGCTTTTACTATGACTTCTCATATCACCGTCCCTTTACACCGGACGACTTAGTTGCCCTAGAGAAGAAGATGACTGAGCTCGCCAAAAAAGATGAGCCAGTACTACGTACCGTCATGCCGCGCGATGAAGCTGTCGAGTTTTTCAAAAAGCAAGGCGAAAACTACAAAGCAGAATTGATTGCCAGCATTCCACAGGGCGAAGATGTGTCCTTATATGCTGAGGGTAAGTTCACGGACTTGTGCCGTGGTCCACACGTACCTTCTACTGGAAAACTGAAAGTATTTAAGCTGATGAAGCTTGCTGGTGCTTACTGGCGTGGCGACAGCAAGAATGAGATGTTGCAACGTATCTACGGTACGGCCTGGTTGCGCAAGGAAGATCAAGATGCCTACTTGCATATGCTGGAAGAGTCTGAGAAGCGTGATCATCGTCGCCTCGGCAAGCAGCTCGATTTATTCCATTTCCAGGAAGAAGCGCCTGGTTTAATTTTCTGGCATCCAAAAGGTTGGTCGATTTGGCAAGAGGTTGAGCAATACATGCGACGCGTGTATCAGCAAGAGGGCTACCAAGAAGTTAAAGCGCCACAGATTTTGGATCGTGGGCTTTGGGAAAAATCAGGCCACTGGGCAAACTATAAAGAAAACATGTTCACGACGGAGTCAGAGAATCGTGCTTATGCATTAAAGCCGATGAACTGTCCTGGTCATGTACAAATTTATAACTCTGGCTTGCATAGCTATCGTGAGTTGCCATTACGTTTTGGTGAGTTCGGTCAGTGTCATCGCAATGAACCTTCAGGCGCATTGCATGGTCTGATGCGCGTGCGTGGTTTCACACAAGACGACGGTCATATTTTCTGTACTGAAGATCAAATTCAATCTGAAGTGGCTGCATTTGATAAAGCAGTGCGCGCTGTGTATCAGGATTTTGGCTTTACTGAAGTGGCCGTCAAGCTTGCATTGCGTCCAGCTAAGCGTGTTGGTGATGATGCTATTTGGGATAAGGCAGAAGAAGCCCTGCGTGGCGCATTAAAAGCTTCTGGCCAAGAATGGGAAGAATTACCAGGTGAGGGCGCGTTTTACGGTCCAAAGATCGAATACCACCTCAAGGACTCGATTGGGCGCACTTGGCAGTGCGGCACGATTCAGGTGGATTTCTCTATGCCAGCCCGTCTGGATGCTGAATATGTGGCTGAAGACAATAGCCGCAAGACTCCAGTCATGCTCCATAGGGCAATTGTGGGCTCCTTAGAGCGTTTTATCGGTATTTTGATCGAAAATCACGCTGGAAACATGCCAGTTTGGCTGGCTCCAACCCAGGCTGTAGTCCTTAATATCTCTGGAAATTCTGCTGCATATGCACAAAAAGTCCAGCAATTACTGAAAAAACAAGGGTTTAGAGTCGAATCTGATTTGCGGAATGAGAAAATTACGTATAAAATACGCGAGCACGCATTACAGAAGATCCCTTTTTTGCTAGTTGTAGGGGATAAAGAATCTGAAAGTAATACGGTGGCCGTTCGTGCCCGTGGCGGAGTGGATTTAGGTGTAATGCCTCTTGATGCCTTCGTTGCCCGACTCCAGCAGGATATATCCCAGAAAGTCGGACCCGAGCCTAGCTAGGGTTAGAACGGTTTTTATTGTTTTTTTAAAGGAATTAAGAAGATCGCTACTGAAAAATTGCAACGCATTAACCGGGAAATTACTGCTCCTGAAGTGCGTTTGATTGGAATCGATGGGGAGCCCATCGGTGTAGTTAAGTTGAGTGAAGCCTTGGCTTTAGCAGAAGAGAAAGAAACCGATTTGGTTGAAATTGCTCCGACGGCTGTGCCACCTGTAGTCCGCATCATGGACTTCGGCAAATTCAAATACCAAGAAGCCAAGCGGATGCATGAAGCTAAGCTGAAGCAAAAAGTAATTCAGGTGAAGGAAGTGAAGTTCCGCCCTGGTACTGATGATGGTGACTATGGTGTAAAGCTACGCAATCTAATCCGCTTTTTGGAAGATGGCGATAAGACAAAGATTACGCTGCGGTTTCGGGGTCGTGAAATGGCCCACCAAGAAATCGGAGTCAGAATGTTGGAGCGTTTGAAGTTGGACCTCGTTGAATACGGCCAAGTCGAACAGTTTCCAAAGATGGAAGGCCGCCAGATGGTGATGGTATTGGCCCCCATTCGTAAGGCTAAGTAACTAGGTTTCACCTGGTTCTTATGTAGGGAGGCACTGAAAAGTGTCGGTAGTTTGAAGTGCTTCTGGGTACAGGAAGAGTAACCGTCGGTTACCACCTATGTTGCACAAGTAATTGAAGGGGTGCTTTATGCCCAAGATGAAGAGCAAGAGTAGCGCTAAAAAGCGCTTCACGGTTCGCGCAGGCGGAACGATTAAACGAGGTCAGGCTTTCAAACGCCACATCCTCACCAAGAAGACCACAAAGAATAAGCGTCACCTCCGTGGTTCCACAGAAGTTGCGAAAGCTGACGTTAAGTCAATTCGCTCCATGCTTCCATACGCTTAACCTCAGACTAGATTAGGAGAATTAAATGCCAAGAGTCAAACGTGGGGTTACAGCAAGAGCCCGTCATAAGAAAATCACCGATGCTGCTACAGGTTACCGTGGCCGTCGTAAGAACGTATTCCGTATTGCTAAGCAAGCGGTTATGCGTGCTGGTCAATATGCATATCGTGACCGTCGCAATAAGAAACGTGTATTCCGCGCTTTGTGGATTGCCCGTATCAACGCGGCAGTTCGTCAGCATGACATGACCTATAGCGTATTCATGAATGGTATGAAGAAAGCTGCGATCGAACTCGACCGCAAAGTACTTTCTGATATGGCCATTGCTGACAAAGCGGCTTTTGCTGCTTTGGTTACTCGGATCAAATCCGTAGTAAACGCTGCAGCTTAATCTTAGTTTTCTAAACTAAGCTGCAATGGTTTCTCTCGACCACATTGTCGAGGATGCTAAACGTGATTTCCTCGGAGCTGCCGATGCGGCAGCTCTAGAGGACGCGAAAGCCAAGTATCTCGGTAAGTCAGGTGTTCTCACTGAGCGTTTAAAAGCGCTTGGTGGAATGTCGCCTGAGGAGCGCAAGAGTGCTGGCGCCCAAATAAATCAAATCAAAACTCAAGTAGAAGCTGCATTACAAGAGCGCCGCCAAGCTTTGGCTGATGCCGTGTTGATGCAACGTCTTGCGGCTGAGTCTATTGACGTCTCCTTGCCTGGCCGTGGCCAAGCGGTAGGTAGTTTGCATCCTGTGATGCGCACCTGGGAGCGCGTTGAAGAGATCTTCCGCTCGATTGGTTTTGATGTAGCAGATGGTCCTGAAATTGAAACCGATTGGTTTAATTTCACCGCCTTAAATAGTCCTGAAAATCATCCTGCGCGTTCAATGCAGGATACGTTTTATATTGATGGCAAAGATTCCAATGAGAAGCCTTTGTTATTACGCACGCATACCAGCCCGATTCAGGTACGCTATGCAAGCGAGCATGTTAAGAAATACGCTAATGCCGATGTAATGCCGCCAATCAAAGTGATCGCGCCTGGCAGAACCTATCGTGTAGATAGTGATGCAACCCATTCTCCGATGTTCCATCAGGTCGAAGGCTTATGGATAGCTGAGAGCGTTTCCTTTGCAGATCTCAAAGGCGTCTATACAGACTTCTTGAGAACCTTCTTTGAAACGAATGCATTGCAAGTGCGTTTCCGTCCTTCGTATTTCCCATTCACTGAGCCATCAGCAGAGATTGATATGGCCTTTGGTAGCGGGAAGCTTGCTGGTCGTTGGTTAGAGATCTCTGGAGCAGGGCAGGTGCATCCAAATGTATTGCGCAATATGGGGATTGACCCAGAGCGCTATACCGGCTTTGCCTTCGGCTCTGGTTTAGAGCGCTTGACGATGTTGCGTTACGGCGTTGATGATTTGCGTCTCTTCTTTGAAAGCGATCTGCGTTTCTTAGCGCAGTTTCCTGCATAACAACATCATTACTACTACTTACTCTTAGATCGCGCTATGCAATTTTCAGAATCTTGGCTCCGTCAGTATGTGAACCCATCGCTAGACAGCGATGCTTTGGGTCACGCGATGACGATGGCTGGTTTAGAGGTTGAAGAGCAGCATTCAGTAGCGCCTGCATTTACCAAGATTGTGATTGCGCAGATTTTGTCTGCTGAGCAACATCCAGATGCAGATCGTTTACGTGTTTGTAAAGTAGATGCTGGTACTGGACAAGAATTACAAATTGTTTGCGGTGCGCCTAATGCACGTGCTGGTATCAAGATTCCATGCGCTATGGTTGGTGCTGAATTGCCTCCTGCTGAAGCGGGCGGCAAGCCTTTCATGATCAAGGTTGGCAAGCTACGTGGCGTTGAGAGCCAAGGGATGTTGTGCTCTGGTCGTGAGCTTGGTTTGGGCGATGATCATGAGGGCATCTTAGAGTTGCCTGCGGATGCGCCAGTTGGAAAAGATATTCGTGAATATCTCAATCTCGATGATCAAATCTTTGTTATTAAGTTAACTCCCAATAAAGCAGATTGCCTCTCATTGATGGGTATGGCAAGAGAAGTTTCAGCGATTACTGGTGCGGCACTCTGCGCGCCAAAGTGGACTCCGCCAGCAGTATCCATCGACGATAAGCGCAAAGTTACTGTAGAAAATAAAGAACTTTGTGGTCGCTTTGCGGGTCGAGTAATTCGTGGTGTAAATCCACAAGCAAAAACACCCGACTGGATTGTGCAGCGTTTATCGCGCGCCGGTCAAAGAAGTATTTCTGCATTAGTAGACCTTTCTAACTATGTGATGTTAGAGATGGGTCAGCCAACCCATGTATTTGATATTGACAAGTTAAATGGCGATATCACCGTTCGTTGGGCTAAAGCTGGCGAAACTCTTGAGCTTTTAAATGGTCAGACAGTAACTTTGCAGGGTCCAGACTCTGCAGGCAAGTTGCAAGACGCAGGTGTAGTGGCCGATCAAAATGGTCCAGTAGCACTTGCAGGCATCATGGGTGGTAATCACTGCGCTGTGTCTGATGACACCAAGAATATCTATGTTGAGGCTGCCTATTGGTTGCCATCAGCAATTCAGGGCCGTGCCCGTCGCTTTAACTTCAGCACTGATGCAGCACATCGTTTTGAGCGTGGCGTAGATCCACAAAACACGGTTAATTGCTTGGAGTATCTCAGCGCCTTAATTATTGAGGTTTGCGGTGGTCAGGCTGGTCCGGTAGATGATCAAGTATTGAATATTCCTGAGCGTAAGCCGGTCAAGATGCGTTTGGCTAGAGCTGAAAAAGTCATTGGTATTCCACTCACTAGTGAAGTGGTTGCTGATGTATTTAAGCGTCTTGGTTTTGAGTTTAAGCAAGAGGGTGATGCATTTATCGTTACTCCTCCAAGCTATCGTTTTGATATTGAAATCGAAGAAGATTTAATTGAAGAAGTCGCCCGTATGTATGGCTTCGAAAATATTCCTGATCAACCACCGGTAGCCTCGTTGAAGATGAGTGCTAAACCAGAGGCAAAACGCGGTGTTCATTTATTGCGTCAGCGTTTGGCTCTTCAGGGTTATCAAGAGGCGGTGAACTTTGGCTTTACAGATCTTGAAAGCGAGCAGCGTCTTGCTGGCGCACAAGAGCAAGACTTGATTAAGGTTCTTAATCCGATTGCAAATCAGTACGGCGTCATGCGCAGCACATTGTGGGGTGGCTTGCTAGGCAACCTGAAGGCCAATTTGAACCGCGGAGCAGGGCGTGTACGTCTGTTTGAGACTGGTCGCGTATTTAAGCGTGACGCTACTATTCAAGAAGAAGCTGGCAAGGTAGCTGGATTTCATCAACCACAAAAAATAGGTGGCTTAGCTTATGGCTCATTTGTGCCTGAGCAATGGGCTAATACAACACGTGCAGTTGATTTCTTTGATGTGAAGGGTGATCTTGAGCGTGTTTTAGATCCGCTGCATTTCATCACTGAAGCTGCGCAACATCCCGCTTTGCATCCGGGTCGCAGTGCGAAGATATTCTTGACTACAGCCAAGAGTCGCATTGAAGTAGGATATATCGGAGAATTACACCCCGGCTTGCAGCAAGCTTACGAGTTACCTCAAGCGCCAGTGCTTTTTGAGTTGGATTTAGATCCAATTCGTGAACTAGGCTTACCTGTACCCGAGGAGTTGAGTAAATTCCCCGCTGTGCAGCGTGATTTGGCTCTGGTAGTCAAGCAAAGTGTTTCTGCCCAAGCGCTTTTGGATGCTATGACAGCTAGCAAGCAAAACTTTGTGCGTAATATTGAATTATTTGATGAGTTCAAGCCTAAGGCTGGTTCGAGCAGCATGGCGGATGATGAGAAAAGTTTGGCGTTCCGTGTCACCCTGTTAAACCCTAATGAAACATTGCAGGATCCCCAAATTGATGCAGTAATGGCCGCTTTATTGGGTGCCGTAGAGAAAAAGTGCGCAGCCCGTTTGCGCTAGGTTTAATATTAGGCACAAATCAAATAAATAATTAGTTACCAAAGAGACAAGCAATGACTGAATTGATTTCTAACGATACCGTTACTAAGAATGAGCTATCTGAAGCTCTTTTTGATCAAGTTGGATTGAATAAGCGTGAAGCGAAAGACATGATTGATGCTTTCTTTGATCGCATTGGTCAATCTCTCGAGGCAGGTGTAGAGGTCAAGATTTCTGGTTTTGGTAATTTCCAGTTGCGCAATAAATCGGCTCGTCCTGGCCGAAATCCAAAGACAGGTCAGATGATTCCGATTGCTGCTAGACGCGTTGTTACTTTTCACGCAAGTCAAAAGCTTAAAGATGTAGTGGAGTCACATGCTCGAGAAAACCGAGTTTGATGCCAGCTCAGTACTGCTGAGCTCTCAACTTCCCCCAATACCTGCTAAGCGCTACTTCACCATCGGTGAGGTAGCTGATCTTTGTGGCGTGCGTTCTCACGTACTACGTTATTGGGAACAAGAATTTTCTCAGCTTAGCCCTCAGAAGCGCCGTGGTAACCGTCGTTACTACCAGCATCATGAAGTGGTCTTGATCAGAAAGATTCGCTCTCTCCTCTATGAAGAGGGCTTTACGATCAGCGGAGCACGCAATCGTCTCGAAGAGGCTCGCGGCGATCTCCGTCTACGTGAAGAATTGCAAGCGGTCCTGCAGATTCTCTCTAAATAGTTACTGCTACAATTTTGTCTTTCGTCGGGGCGTAGCGCAGCCTGGTAGCGTACATGCATGGGGTGCATGTGGTCGGAGGTTCAAATCCTCTCGCCCCGACCATTCATTTTCTTTTTACTCCCTATAAGCAATATTTCCATGACAAGCACTCAAAAATCCACTGAATATTTTGGTCTCAAAATTCCATTTTTGGCTCATTTAGGTGTGGTTCCCGAGTATGCAAAAGATGGCAAGTCCAGAATTAGCTTAGATCTGAAGCCCGAATACGAGAATAGCTTTGGTATCGCTCACGGTGGCGTCATCATGACTCTATTGGATTTTGCGATGGGTGCGGCAGCAAGAAGTACTTCAGATGTGCCCTTGGGTGCTATGACCATTGATATGTCGGTGAGCTTTCTGCGCCCTAGTATCGGCAAAATCGTGGTTGAGGGCACTATCTTGAAGCCGGGCAAAACGATTAATTACTGTGAAGCGATTGTTTTGAATGAGGCAGGGGAGATAACTGCTAAATCAAGCGGCACCTTTATGCTCAGACAATCTAAGGTATCTTAATTAAATATAGTATTTATAAAGATTATGTCTTTTATTAACCCTTAATTATTTAATGCTAATAAATATAGGTTAATCATCCGAATAATATATTGTCTGTTTTATTAGTTTATATATAATGACCATCTAATACGGCTTATATATACCGTATAAATAACCCATTATTCGGAGATTAAAAATAAGATGACTTCTTATAAAGAGCTTTTAGCCCAACGCGAGCAGTTGGATAAACAGATTAAAGAAGCAATTGCCAACGAAAAAGCAGATGGTATCGCTAAGGCAAAGGTGATTATTGAGCAATACGGGTTAACTGCATCGGACTTATTCAGCCGTAAAGCCGGCGGAAAGAGTGCTGGCGGTAAGGTAGCCCCTAAATACCGCAATCCATCCACAGGCGAGACCTGGACTGGACGCGGTAAAGCGCCTAAGTGGATTGAGGGCAGAGATCGTAGTAGCTATTTAATCTAAATCCTTGATTTAATTGAGTTTTAGTAAAAAGGCCGCAACTAGCGGCCTTTTATATTCCCAACTTCGAATGGGGCTCTAGGCACACTTTCTGGCAAGTGCTTCCACAAATAGGGGCTCCAGCAGACCATGCCTTGATCCATGAGCCAGCCATCCTCGGCTTCAGGATTGGTGGCGGGATACCCAATAATGAGTGGATTAAGGTCAATTAAACCGTTTTCTAGCTCTTGTTTGATGTTTTCGCTTAAGGGCAGCTTGCCGCCTGAGTTTTCATCCGCTAAAGCAACCACACCAGGGTGGAGCTTAATAAAACCTTCATCTACTAGAATAGGTATACGCTGTGTGTCCTTGTTTTTACTCAAATAATGGATTAAGTGCACTTGCTCAACGGGCGGGATGAGGGCATCCAAAAATATTAAGTCGGGAGCTATTGAGACTGCCTTCATAAGGCCCTCTAGACTATCGACTGCCATTTCCATGTCTACTTTGAGTTGCCAATCAGCAATTGACTCTAATAATTCATGGCCATTCTCAGATCTTCGAAATATGCCCATGGCCACACAATTTTGTGTGGTTTTTTGCCGCATGGCCCTTTTTCGACGTAGTAACTGTTGCTCTAATGAGCTGGCCAGTATTCTCCTGTGGCCACCACGGGTTTTCCAGGCGATGAGTTCGCCTAGTTCAACCATTTTCTGGACGGTGCCAAGGGAAACCTGCAAAATCTTGGCGCTCTGACGTGTACTCAGGTATTCCGTTTCTGGGGTAATCGATTTCATATTTCCCTTAATTTCATTTAATTATTTGAAGATTTAGAGAATAAAAATCAAAATCATTTGAATCTGTCGGTAATCCTTTAAAGCGGGGTAGGAAACTTCTTATTAATCTCGTTTATTGGTGAATACCCCCCAAATCCCATGAAATCAGGGAAAGCCCTTTATGTATCTGTGGCTATTCGTGTTAAATTACACCTGTACTACCAGTATTCGCACAGATCAATTCGCCAAGCGGTAGAGCCGCGTAACGAATGGTTTTAACCACAGTTTTTATTCGGGAAACCCGATGAAAGGTGAGCATCATGATGCAGGATCAAAGAGATAACTCCTATCTCTTCGGCGGAAACGCACCCTATGTAGAGGAACTCTACGAATCTTACTTGCACGATCCAGCTTCAGTAGCTGATCATTGGCGAGATTATTTTGATAACGTGAAACAGGTTCCAGCGGTCGATGGTTCATCTCGAACTGACATTGCCCACGGACCGATTGTTGCTTCATTTGCTGAGCGCGCTAAGCAGGGCCCCATCAGAACGATTTCTGATTCAGCTGACTCAAAGATGGGCCGCAAACGCGTTGCTGTTCAGCAGTTAATTGCCGCGTATCGTAACGTCGGCAATCGCTGGGCAAATTTAGATCCATTAAAGCGGACGGAGCGCCAGGACATTCCTGAGTTAGATCCCGCTTTCTATGGCTTCACTGATGGCGATATGGATATCGTCTTCAATACTAGCAATACATTCTTCGGTAGAAATGAAATGTCCTTGCGCGATTTGCTCCAAGCATTGCGCGAGACATACTGCGGCACGATTGGTGTCGAGTTTATGTTTATTGCCGACCAAAAGATTAAGAAGTGGTGGCAAGAAAAATTAGAGTCCATTCGCTCAACCCCACAATTTAATGTGGACGAGAAGCGTCAAATTTTGGATCGCGTTACAGCTGCTGAAGGCCTAGAGCGTTACCTTCAGGCTAAGTATGTGGGTCAGAAGCGCTTCTCCCTAGAGGGTGGTGAGAGCTTTATTGCTTGTATGGACGAGTTGATTCGTGATGCAGGTAATAAAGGTGTTCAAGAGATCGTTATTGGTATGGCCCACCGTGGTCGTCTCAACGTATTGGTAAACACCTTGGGCAAAATGCCTAAAGACTTGTTTGCTGAGTTTGAGCATAAAGGCCCTGAAACATTGCCTGCGGGTGACGTGAAGTATCACCAAGGTTTCTCAAGCGATATTTCTACTCCTGGCGGTCCGGTTCACTTGTCATTGGCATTTAACCCATCCCATCTAGAAATCGTAAACCCAGTAGTTGAAGGTTCTGCACGTGCTCGTATGGAGCGTCGCGGTGACATGTTGGGCGAGCAAGTCATGCCAGTCTTGGTTCACGGCGATGCTGCGATTGCAGGTCAGGGCGTGATGCAAGAAACATTGGCGATGTCTGAGGTTCGTGGTTATTCCACCGGCGGTACAGTCCACATCGTTATTAACAACCAAATTGGTTTCACAACTTCTGATCCACGTGACTTGCGTTCTAGCTTGTATTGCACGGACATCATGAAGATTGTTGATGCCCCTGTATTGCACGTAAATGGCGATGATCCTGAGGCGGTAGTTTTAGCTACAAAGTTAGCTCTCGAATTCCGCATGAAGTTTCATAAGGATGTTGCGATTGACATCATTTGCTTCCGTAAGCTTGGCCACAATGAGCAAGATACGCCTGCAATGACTCAGCCATTGATGTACAAAATCATTGCTGCGCATCCTGGAACGCGTAAGGTTTATGCCGACAGATTAGAAGCGCAAGGTGTGTTGCCGGCAGGTACTGGTGACCTGATGGTTAAAGAGTATCGCGCTGCAATGGACGAAGGTAAGCAGACTTCCGATCCGGTCTTGAGTAACTTCAAAGGTAAGTTTGCAGTCGATTGGTCTCCGTTCCTCAATAAGAAATGGACCGATGAGTCTGATACAGCGATCCCCTTAACTGAGTGGAAGCGCTTGGCTGAGAAGATTTCAACTATTCCTGAGGGCTTCAAGGCACATCCGTTGGTTGCAAAGGTATTCAATGACCGTGCAGCTATGGGCCGTGGTGAAATTAATGTTGACTGGGGTATGGGCGAGCATATGGCTTTTGCATCTCTGGTTGCTAGCGGCTATCCAGTGCGTTTATCTGGCGAAGATAGCGGACGTGGTACCTTTACTCACCGTCATGCGGTATTGCATGAGCAAAATCGCGAGAAGTGGGATACCGGTACTTATATCGCGCTTCAGCATGTCACTAAAGATCAAGCGCCATTTGTAGTGATTGACTCGATTCTTTCTGAAGAGGCGGTGCTTGGTTTTGAATACGGCTATGCTGCTGCAGAGCCAAATACCTTAACTATTTGGGAAGCCCAGTTCGGTGACTTTGCTAACGGCGCTCAAGTCGTGATTGACCAGTTCATCGCCTCTGGTGAAGTGAAGTGGGGCCGCGCTAATGGCTTGGTCATGATGTTGCCGCATGGTTATGAAGGTCAGGGCCCAGAGCATTCCTCTGCACGTCTTGAGCGTTTCATGCAGTTGTGTGCTGACACCAATATGCAAGTGATTCAGCCAACTACTGCGTCGCAAATCTTCCATGTACTGCGTCGCCAGATGATTCGTCAGTTCCGCAAGCCGCTGATCTTGATGACTCCAAAATCTCTATTGCGAAATAAAGAAGCTGCATCACCTTTATCTGAATTCACAAAAGGTGGGTTCCAGACTATTTTGGGTGAGCGTGACGACTCTATTGATGCAAAGCAGGTTACTCGTTTAGTCATGTGCTCTGGCAAGGTCTATTACGACTTGGTTAAACAGCGCGCCGAGAAGAAGATTGGTGATGTTGCCATTATTCGCTTGGAGCAGTTGTATCCATTCCCGCACAAAGCATTGACTGCTGAGCTGAAGAAATATCCGAAGTTGGAGGACATCGTGTGGTGTCAAGATGAGCCGCAAAACCAAGGTGCTTGGTTCTTTGTACAGCACAACATCTTGGAGAATATGTCTGATGGCATGAAGTTGGGCTATGCAGGCCGTCCTGCATCAGCATCACCAGCTTGTGGATATGCCCATCTCCACCAGGAACAGCAGAAGTCTTTATTGAATGCGGCGTTTGCCAAACTCAAAGGTTACGTGATCACGAAATAATCGTTTTTCATAATTGAACATACACACATACATATAAACAGGATTAATCATGGCTATTTTCGAAGTTAAAGTTCCACAACTCTCAGAGTCAGTTGCTGAAGCAACTTTGTTGCAATGGAAAAAGAAGGTTGGTGATGCTGTAGGTCAAGACGAGATCTTGATCGAAATCGAAACAGATAAAGTGGTGCTCGAAGTTCCAGCGCCTTCCGCTGGTGTTTTGACAGAAATCGTTGTCGCTGATGGCGGTACTGTTATTGCTGAGCAGTTGATTGCAAAGATTGATAGCACTGCTGTTGCAGCTGCCGCTCCCGCTGCTGCAGCACCTGCGCCAGCCGCTGCTGCTCCTGCCGCCGCTCCAGCAAAAGCTGCAGCACCTGCTGCTAAGGCTGGCGCAGCCGCCGCTCCTTCAGCTGCAAAAATTCTGGCAGAGAAGGGTGTCGACGCTGGACAAGTTGCTGGTTCTGGACGTGATGGCCGCATTACTAAAGGCGACGCATTAAATGCTTCTGCTGGTGGCACTAAGTCTGCTGCATTGCCAAGCGCACCAATTCCAACTGGCGATCGCCCAGAAGAGCGCGTGCCAATGAGCCGCTTGCGTGCCCGTATTGCTGAACGTTTGCTCGAGTCCCAAGCAAACAACGCCATCTTGACTACCTTCAACGAAGTCAACATGGGCCCAGTCATTGCTTTGCGTAACAAATATAAAGATCAGTTTGAAAAGACTCATGGTGTGAAGTTAGGCTTTATGTCTTTCTTTGTTAAGGCAGCGACACACGCTTTGAAGAAATTCCCACTCTTGAATGCTTCTGTTGATGGTAATGACATTGTTTACCACGGTTACTTTGATATCGGTATCGCAGTGAGCTCACCACGTGGTTTGGTGGTTCCAATTTTGCGTGACGTTGACCAAATGAACTTGGCTGACATCGAGAAGAAGATTGCTGAGTTTGGCGCTAAGGCGCGTGATGGAAAACTATCGATTGAAGAGTTGACTGGCGGTACATTCTCCATCTCTAACGGTGGTGTATTCGGCTCCATGCTCTCAACACCAATCATCAACCCACCACAATCTGCTATTTTGGGTATCCACGCTACTAAAGACCGTGCTGTAGTTGAAAACGGTCAAGTAGTGGTTCGCCCAATTAACTACCTCGCTTTGTCATACGATCACCGCATCATTGACGGCCGTGAGGCTGTGCTTGGTTTGGTTGCGATGAAGGATGCGTTGGAAGATCCTTCACGTCTTCTCCTTGATTTGTAAGAAGGGAAGATCATGAGCCAAGCTTTTGATGTAGTAGTAATTGGTGGTGGCCCTGGTGGCTACATCGCCGCAATCCGTGCAGCGCAACTCGGTTTCAAAGTTGCCTGCGCTGAATCAAGTTCTTATGACGATCCTAAGGGCGAGCCACGTTTAGGCGGTACTTGCTTGAACGTTGGCTGTATTCCTTCTAAAGCACTGTTAGCGTCTTCTGAAGAATTTGAGAAGATCAATCATTATGCTGCTGATCATGGCATTAAAGTTGGCTCTGTGAGCATCGACTCTAAGAAGATGATCGCTCGTAAAGATGACATCGTTACCAAAATGACTGGTGGAATTCAGTACTTGTTCCGCAAGAATAAAATCACTTTGTTAAAAGGCCATGCTTCATTTGAAGGCAAGGGCGCTGATGGCTATCAAATCAAAATTGATGGCAAAGACAAAGAAACGGTTACCGGCAAGAATGTCATCATTGCAACTGGCTCTAAGGCACGTCATCTTCCAGGTATCGCTGTAGATAACGTATTGATCTGCGATAACGAAGGCGCCTTGAAGTTTGATTCTGCTCCTAAGAAATTAGGTGTGATTGGTGCTGGCGTGATTGGCTTAGAGCTAGGCTCAGTTTGGCGCCGTCTCGGTGCTGAAGTGACTGTGCTCGAAGCTATGCCTTCATTCTTGGGTGCTTGCGATATTGGTATTGCTAAAGAAGCCCAAAAGCTCTTTGCTAAACAAGGTTTGGACATTCATACTGGCGTGAAGATCGGCGATGTCAAAGCTGACAAGAAGGGTGTAGTGGTTAATTACACTGATAGCGCTGGAAAAGCTGCTAAGTTGGAATGCGACCGCTTAATTGTTTCTGTTGGCCGTGTACCAAACACCGATAAATTGGGTTTAGACAAGATTGGCCTCAAGGTAGATGAGCGTGGTTTCATTCCAATTGATGACCATACTTGTGCAACTGCTGCGCCTGGCGTTTACGCTGTTGGTGACGTGGTTCGCGGACCGATGTTGGCGCACAAAGCAGAAGACGAAGGCGTCTTGGTTGCTGAAGTGATTGCTGGCCAAAAACCACACATCGATTACAACTGCATTCCTTGGGTTATCTATACCGATCCTGAAATTGCTTGGGTTGGTAAAACAGAACAAGCCCTTAAAGAGGCAGGTGTTGCTTATAAAGCAGGACAGTTCCCATTTGCTGCTAACGGCCGTGCATTAGGTATGGGTCGTGCTGATGGTTTCATCAAGGTATTAGCTGATGCTAAGACAGATGAGATTCTGGGTGTACACATCATTGGCGCAAATGCTTCTGACCTCATTGCCGAAGCAGCAGTTGCAATGGAATTTAAAGCAGCAGCAGAAGATATTGCTCGTATCTGTCATGCACATCCAAGTTTGTCTGAAGTGATGCGCGAAGCAGCGTTGGCGACAGACTCGCGTGCATTAAATATGTAATTGAAAACCATTGAGTTTTACCAGCAAGAGTTAAAGGCGCGCGGGTATCAAAGTGATCCCGCGCAGCTTCGTGCTGTAGAGCGTCTTCAGGAGTGCGAAGACGAGTGGATTGCCTATAAAGAAATCCGCAGCAACACCCTCAAGAAAAAGATTTTCAAGCCAACGCTCCCACGCGGTATTTACTTATGGGGCGGGGTAGGTCGTGGCAAGTCTTTCTTGATGGACTGCTTTTATGCAGCCTCACCATTAGAAAAGAAAATTCGCATTCACTTTCATGAGTTCATGCGAGAAGTGCATCGTGAATTGCATGAGCTCTCTGGGATGTCAGATCCGCTCGATGAGCTAGCTAAGCGTATTTCTAAGCGCTATCGTTTAATTTGTTTTGACGAGTTTCATATCAATGATATTGCTGATGCGATGATTTTGTATCGCTTACTCAATGCACTTTTTGCTGACCGTGTGCAATTTGTGATGACCTCGAACTATCGTCCAGACCAGCTTTATCCAAATGGCTTACATCGCGATAGGTTGATACCAGCGATTAAGTTGCTAGAAGAAAAGCTTGACGTTTTGAATGTGGATGCTGGCAATGATTACCGCCGCGTGCAGATGGCGCAAGTGGAGGCCTATCTCACACCCGTCAATGCAGAAACACAAGCAACGCTCGGTCAAATGTTTCAAACCTTGATTGGTAATCAAAAAGAGACTCGTAACCCAGTCTTAAATATTGAGTCTCGCGAATTACGTCCCTTGCATATGGCTGACGGTGTGGTTTGGTTTGATTTCAAAGTATTGTGTTGCGGCCCGCGCTCGCAAAATGATTATCTGGAGATTGCTAACCAGTTCCATAC
Source organism: Polynucleobacter sp. VK25 (assembly GCF_018687355.1). Lineage (NCBI taxonomy): Bacteria > Pseudomonadati > Pseudomonadota > Betaproteobacteria > Burkholderiales > Burkholderiaceae > Polynucleobacter > Polynucleobacter sp. VK25. Next base: position 824,599 of record NZ_CP061288.1, read on the forward strand.
GGTGATTCTGTCCGGGGTTCCCTATATGCCCCCCAGAATGACCAATGAGGCACGTCGCTTTATTTGGTTAATTGACGTCCTTTATGACCATAAGATCAAGCTCATCATTTCCGCCGAGGTTCTAGCCCCGGATTTGTACACTGAGGGTCAAATTACCGCTGAATTCTCAAGAACCGTGTCCCGATTGATCGAGATGCAGTCTCGTGACTACCTAGATGCGCCGCGCCGGGTAATTGATACCAGCTTGACCTAAAATAGGGTCATGAGCAGCTTTTCACCCCTAAATGCCGACTTGCATTGCCACTCAGTGGTTTCTGATGGCACTTTGACGCCTGAAGAATTAGCCGAACGCGCTAAAGCAAATGGCGTCCATTTGTGGGCGCTGACCGATCATGACGAATTGGGTGGCCAGAAGCGCGCCAGGGAAGCGGCTAGTGCATTAAGAATGGATTACCTTGGCGGCGTGGAAATCTCCGTCACTTGGATGGGTGAGACGATTCACATTGTGGGTCTCGGCATTGATGCAGAGCATCTTGGAATTATTGAGGGCTTACGTCAAACGCGTGATGGTCGTGCGAATCGCGCACAACTCATGGCTGAGCAATTACTTAAGGTGGGAATTCCAGGTGCCTATGAAGGTGCACTGCATTTTGCCGGTAATCATGAATTGATCTCAAGAACGCACTTCGCTCGTTTCTTGGTAGAGCAGGGCGTATGCCGTAATACGGAACAGGTATTTAAAAATTATTTAATTGAAGGCAAGCCGGGATATGTCCCGCATCAGTGGGCCAGACTGGATGACGCTGTTAGCTGGATTAAGTCCGCAGGCGGTATAGCCGTGATTGCGCACCCTGGTCGTTACAGTAGACTCAATGCGATGCAAATGGATGAGCTCTATAAGCACTTTAAAGATATTGGCGGCTTGGCCATTGAAGTGATCACTGGCAGTCACAGTCCTGACCAATACAAAACTTTTGCAAAGATTGCCCAGCAATATGGCTTTTTGGCTTCCCGCGGTTCAGATTTTCATGATCCGAATGAGAGTCATATTGATCTAGGTAGCTTGCCGCATTTACCAGATCATCTCACTCCGGTGTGGTCTGCTTTTCATTAATCCCTTAATCCCCCCATCCAATTAACCACTAAGAAAAAGAATACAGATGTTTGCTGAACGCGTTCTCTCTGGCATGCGCCCAACCGGCAATTTGCACTTGGGTCACTACCACGGCGTTTTAAAGAACTGGGTACGCCTGCAGTCCGAATACCCTTGTTTCTTTTTCGTGGCCGATTGGCATGCATTAACTACTCACTATGAGACTCCCGATGTAATCGAGCAATCGGTATGGGATATGGTGATTGATTGGCTGGCAACTGGCGTAGATCCAAATCAAGCAACTTTGTTTATTCAAAGCAAAGTGCCTGAACATGCTGAACTTTTTTTATTGCTCTCCATGGGAACGCCATTGGGCTGGCTTGAGCGGGTGCCTACCTACAAGGATCAAATTGAGAAGCTGAAGGAAAAAGACCTGCAAACCTATGGCTTTTTAGGTTACCCGTTGCTTCAAGCTGCCGACATTTTGATGTACCGTGCGCAGTTTGTGCCGGTAGGTGAAGATCAGGTGCCGCACGTAGAAATGACGCGAGAAGTAGCGCGTCGTTTTAATTATTTATATGGGCGTGAATCAGGATTTGAAGAAAAAGCGCTCGAAGCTGTTAAGAAGCTCGGAAGCAAGCGCGCCAAGATGTATGCGGAATTGCGTGTTGCTTTTCAGGAGCGGGGCGATGATGAAGCGTTGGAGCAAGCTAAGGCCTTATTGCAAGAGGCGCAAAGCCTATCCATGGCTGATCGCGAGAGACTCTTTGGTTTTTTAGAGGGTGCTCGCAAAATTATTCTGCCTGAACCCCAAGCACTACTAACTACCGCTTCACGCATGCCCGGCATTGATGGTCAGAAAATGTCAAAGTCTTATGGCAACACCATTAGCATTCGTGAAAATCCTGAAGATGTGATTAAAAAGATTCGTACGATGCCGACTGATCCTGCTCGCGTGCGCAGAACCGATGCGGGTGATCCAGCCCGTTGCCCGGTATGGCAGTTGCATACCGTGTATTCCAATGAAGAGACGAAGCAATGGGTTGATAAAGGCTGTAAGTCAGCAGGTATTGGTTGTCTTGAGTGTAAGCAGCCTGTGATTGATTCAATTTTGGCTGAACAACAACCGATGTTTGAGCGCGCACAAAAATACTTAGATGATCCGAGCTTGCTGCGCTCCATCATTGCTGATGGCTGCGATAAAGCGCGCAAGGTTGCTCAAGAAACAATGCGCGAAGTTCGCGAGGCCATGGGCCTTGCTTACGATTGAGGATTGACCTTGCCCAATCCGCATGATGTGATTTTGAACGCCTCACCTTGGGTTAAGCGTTTTTCTCCATTCATTCCGCAAGGTGGGGTAGTTTTAGATTTAGCCTGTGGATCTGGTCGTCACTCTGAATTATTTGCAAGCATCGGCTATCAGGTGCTGGCTGTCGATCAAGATGTCTCAGCAATAGAGTTGCTTAAAAATCCCTTCATCACTTCAAAACGCCTCAATCTTGAGGAGGCTAATTGGCCTCTCGTTGGGTCTGAGTTCAGCGGCATTGTGGTAACTAACTACTTATATCGCCCACACTTAGACCAGCTGCCCAAAATGCTGCAAGAAGGGGGTGTCCTAATCTATGAAACCTTCGCCCTGGGAAATGGGGATTTTGGCAAACCTTCCAACCCTAATTTCCTCCTAAATCCAGGGGAATTGCTGGCATTTGCCTCCCGCCACCAGCTCAAAGTGCTGGCTTATGAGGATATTTATGTGGATCAGCCCAAAGCAGCTATGGTTCAGCGCCTGTGTGCTGTAAAAGGCGAGCCAAAACAGCGCATTCCGTTACAATTTCAGGGTTAAGACAGCTAAAAAATCGGTGCATATTCGGTGACAAATTCAGCTCATTCCAAAGGTAGTAAAAAGCCCATCGCTGGCAGCATGCCGGCTATCGTGACCCCGATGTTCGAGGACGGCAGCTTGGATTTTGCTAGCTTGCGTGCTTTATTGGATTGGCACGTGTCTGAGGGTACCGACGGGATTGTGATTGTTGGCACGAGCGGCGAATCTCCGACGGTTTCAGTTGAAGAACATTGCGAGCTGATTCGCGTAACAGTTGAACAGATTGCTGGACGTATTCCAGTGATTGCAGGCACTGGTGGTAACTCAACCATAGAAGCGATTGAGTTAACTAAGTTTGCTAAACAAGTTGGCGCCGACGCCAGTTTGCAAGTGGTTCCGTATTACAACAAGCCTACACAAGAAGGCATGTATGCGCATTTCAAAAAGATTGCTGAGTCTGTAGATCTTCCAGTCATTTTGTACAACGTACCTGGCAGAACAGTTGCCGACTTGGCGGGTGAGACCGTAGTACGTTTAGCAGGTGTGCCAGGCATCATCGGAATTAAAGAGGCAACCGGCAGTCTAGAGCGCGGGACCTTATTAATAAATGATTTGAAACAAGCCGGTCATCAGGACTTCGCGGTATTTTCAGGTGATGACCTAACCGCAGCGATGTTGATGCTGATGGGTGGCAAAGGAAATATCTCTGTTACAGCCAATATTGCACCACGTTTAATGCATGAACTCTGCGTTGCAGCAATGTCAGATGACGTTAAGAGAACCCGAGAGATTCAGTATCAATTGATCGCAGTACACAAAGCCATGTTCATAGAAGCAAACCCAATTCCTGTTAAATGGGCATTGCATGAGATGGGCAAAATTACTGCAGGCATTCGTTTGCCATTGACACCCTTAAGCAATTCCTTGCGTGAGCCTTTGAAGGCAGCGTTAAAACAGGCCAACCTATTATGATGAATTTGCTCCAATTAATCCGTCGATATTTATCGATCTTAGCCTTTGTGCTCGTTGCATCTGCTGCATTAACTGCTTGCAAGTCGGTGACTAGCAATGACACCGTTGACTATAAGAGCGCTGGTGCTGCGCGTGGCCCCAATCTGTCATATCCTCCTGATTTAATTACGGCTCAGGCTGATCGTCGTTATATCGTCCAGGACGGTACAGCTACGATGTCTGAATACAATGCTGCCGTTAAGAAGTCTGTGCAAATGAGAAGCAATGTGATGACGGGTATCCCCGGCATGCGTATTGCACGTGATGGCGAGCGTCGTTGGTTGGTTGTTGAAAAACCAGCCCCTGAACTCTATCCACAAGTAAAAGACTTTTGGCAAGAGAATGGTTTCTTGTTAGTAGTTGACTCACCATCAACCGGCATTATGGAGACGGATTGGGCCGAGAATCGCGCAAAGATTGCTCAGGACTGGATTCGTTCAACGATTGGCGGTGCTTTAGATACGATTTATGACACAGGCGAGCGTGACAAGTACAAAACTCGTCTTGAAGTAAGCAAGCCGGGCGAAACGGAGATTTACATTACGCAGCGTGGCGCCATTGAAAAATGTACCACTGACGGAACAGGAAACTGTATCTCCACAATATGGACTGCGCGACCTAACGACCCAGAGCTTGAGGCGGCATTTTTAGCTCGTCTAATGGAGCGTTTGGGCATGACCCAAGAGCAGGCTAAGGCAATGGTTGCAGTACCGCTTGGCCCTAAAACTCCAAAAGCGAAGTTTGTGCAAGAAGGAAATAATCAGGCATTTATTGAGTTGAGTGCCGGCTTTGATCGTTCTTGGCGCGATGTTGGTTTGGCGCTTGATCGCTCTAACTTTACTGTTGAAGATCGTAATCGCTCTAATGGCGTTTATTACGTGCGCTACGTTAATCCAAAAGACTTGGGTGATACCAAAGGATTCCTCACCAACTTCTTTAGTAGTAAAGATGACTCTAGCTTGAAGGCGAAGAAGTATCAGGTAGTAGTGAAGAGCACTGGCGAAAACTCTGCCAATGTTTACGTTCAAGATGCTGAAGGCAAACCAGAAAATACGCCTGCTGGATTCCAGTTGCTTACTTTGTTGACAGAGCAGCTATCGAAGTAATTTGAATGAATACGAGCTGTTTTATTTTTAACAGCAAATAAAAAAGCCGCTCTTCAGCGGCTTTTTTTTCTTCATGAAGAAGATTACTTCTTAGCGTCAGCAGCTGGAGCAGCTGGAGCAGCAGCAGGAGCTTCAGCAGCAGGAGCAGCTGGAGCAGCAGCAGGAGCAGCTTCAACAGGCTTTGCTTCTTCTTTTTTACCGCAAGCGGCCAAGGCGATTGCTAACATAGCAGCGAATACGAGTGACTTCTTCATTTGTAAATTCCTTTAAAAAATTAACAACAATTACCGGTAATTGTTTTCTGGAAACACCAAGGGATTATCCCTAAGTAATTTCCAGTAAATATTATATCCATGTCTGTATTCAAGACTCAAAAATGACCCATCCAGCTAAGTAGGCCTCATAAAGGCTAGATTTTTCAAGATTTTGCAGTTTGCTTGCTTTGAGCCCCTTCTTGGCTGAGAGGGTCTGCCAGGCCGAAATAATATCCGCAGCCTGCCCCTGGGTCATGGGCTCACCATTGCAATAAACCTGCTTTCCAAGACTCAATATCCGGGTTTGCGCCTGAGGGATCAGCTTGGTGGTGATTAATTTCTTTATAAATGCCTTGGGATTCAAGGGGGCTTCAGGGGCGTCAAAAAAGGCTTGTTGTTTGGGCTCTGAAAGATATGCAGTGATGCCCGGCAAAAAGCTTTCAATCTGATTTAACTTGAGCTCCTTGAGTTTTAAGGCAAGTTGTTCAATGAGCTCATCGGGTAATTGTTCGGCAACCTCGGTAGCCCTTTGCTTGGGGTCTGCAAACTTATTTTCTAGAGCAGGAATATCTTCTAGAGATTCCGCAAGACGCCACAAACCTTCTTGTAACAACTCCTTAAAGCTAGGTGATCGAAAACCAACGGACCAAGTTTGGCAGCCCGCATCGAGGGCAATACCGTCATGAGCAACATGTGGAGGTAAATACAGCATGTCACCTGGTTCGAGAACCCATGCTTGCTCTGCTTTAAAGTTCTGCAGAATTTTTAATGGGAGATTGGGGTTCAGGCTTAAATCTTTTTGCTCTGAAATTTTCCACTGTCTTCTGCCAGACATTTGTATGAGGAAAACGTCGTAAGAATCAAAGTGGGGGCCAACGCCGCCGCCAATACCGGCAATACTAATCATGAGGTCATCAAGGCGAGCATCTGGAATAAAGCGAAACCAAGAAAGAATTTTTGCGGCATTAGGGTGATGTGCATCCATCCCCTGGAGTAATAAAGTCCAATCTGGTTTATCAATCGAGGGAATTGCCTTTTTAGGGAATGGCCCATGGTTAAAGCTCCAGGGCTTGGACTTCACTAGGCGGGATTCAACCGTATCGTCATGGGCAAATCTGAGTAATTCTTGGGCGGGAATGGGGCTGTCCAGTGGCTCCCCGGCCTGAGCGGATAGGGCGAATGCCGGAATCGCACCACGAACGAGGAGGGGCTTCTTGTGCCAATAGCGTGCCATGAACTGATCTGGGCTAATCCCACCAAATAGGGCCCAGGGCTCATCTATAGGTAGCTTTGGAGGGGCTTGGGGTGGTTCGTAGGGCTTGCTCAAGTAAAATGAGGTCATAAAGTAAAAGGTAAAAGCTTTTTAGAAACTGATTAAAAACGAATGTTCGACAAATTCCGCATGAAGATTGAAAAAAATACCATCGTATCCCTTCGCTATAAGTTAACCGATGCGCAAAATAATGTCATTGAAGAACCAGATTCTCCGATGGTATACCTGCACGGTGGTTACGAAGGTACTTTTCCTAAAATTGAGACCCTGCTAGATGGTCAAGATATTGGCTATGAGGCCACGATTCAGTTAGAGCCTAATGAGGCTTTTGGTGAGTATGACCCTGAGCTTCTCAAGATTGAACCTCGCACCCGTTTTCCTGAGCCCCTAGAAGTGGGTATGCAGTTTGAGGGTGTACCTGATGCAGAGGAAGATGCTAGCGCAGATGATACGGATGATGAGCCTTTGATTTACACGGTGACTGATGTTGCTGACAATCAAGTGGTGTTGGACGGCAATCATCCTTTGGCTGGCATGGCTTTGCGTTTTTGGGTTCAGGTAGAGGATGTTCGTGCTGCAACAGATGATGAGATTGAAAATCGTCATCCAGAAGGCGGTGAAAGTTTTTCATTCGGCATGCCGAATGATGACAGTGATGATGGTGACGATGAAGAATTTCTGGGTGGCGCATTAGGCGGCAACAGCACTGGACCACGCACCTTGCATTAATGAATAGCAAGCTCAGAATAAAAAAGGAATAGCGTGCTATTCCTTTTTCTTTAGTACGTGTCCAGAATGACTACCCTAGAGCCACCGCTCCAGAATCATTACTCCCTGAGCCATTCTTTAATCGCATCCAAATCGCGCTTAGTATCGCTTGAGCCACCGGCATCAGGGCCGGCGGGGGCATTGCTTAACTTGGCCAGCGCCTTTTCTAAGGCCGCAATTTTGGCCTCTTGTTCAATCGTGGCATCAATTAAACCTTTTAGTGCCATGGATACCGGATCGTCAACATTCGGTGTAACACCATAAGCAGAAAAGTATTCTTTGGTTTTGCTATCCGGGCTTTGTGGCAAATCTGGATGCAAAATTCGCGCAGGAATACCAACTGCAGTTGCACCTGCGGGAATCTCTTTGAGCACAACCGCATTAGAGCCAACACGCGCGCCATCGCCAACAGTAAAGCCACCAAGCACTTTCGCACCAGCGCTAATCACAACACCTTTACCAAGAGTGGGGTGACGCTTGACGCCTTTATAAAGTGAAGTGCCGCCTAGAGTAACGCCTTGATAAATAGTGCAGTCGTCACCAATTTCTGTAGTCTCACCAATAACAATGCCAAGTCCGTGGTCTAGAAAAACTCTGCGACCAATCTTTGCTCCCGGATGAATTTCAATGCCAGTCAGAAAGCGCGCAAACATGGAGAGCACACGGGCAATCCATTTCAGGCCGAGATTCCATAAAAAATGGGAGACACGATGCAACCACACTGCGTGCAGACCTTGGTAGCAGGTGATGACCTCGAGACGATTCCGTGCTGCAGGGTCTCTGGCAATAATCGAGTCGACTTGGTCGAAGAAGGAATTAGACATGAGTTGATTTTAACGGGATGTGCTTATTTTCTCAGGAGCATCTGTTTAGCGATGCCACGTAAAAGATCAATCTCTTCCTTGTGGAGGCGGCTGCGGGCAAATAGGGCTTGGATGCGTGGCATGAGTTTCTTGGGATTGGCTGGGTCTAGGTAGCCAATGGCCTCAAGGCCCTCGCGCCAATGTTCTAGCATGGCTGCTACGGCTGCAGGATCAGCAAAATCAGCCATTTCTTGACGGTCAGCAAGAGGGCTGCTCCCCCGGGGATTATTGAGCAGGGTTTCTCTGAGGCTGTAGGCGCAAACCATGATGGCTTGAGCCAGGTTTAAGGATGGATAGGCGGGATTGGCATCAAGCCAAACCCTATGGGTGCATAAGGCTAAATGATCGTTATCTAGGCCTGTTCTTTCGGGGCCAAAGAGCAGGGCAGTCTTGCCGCCCCCCGCAGAGGTATCCGCTATCAATGTCCTGGCGCTTTTCCAATCCATTGCAGGAGGGCCAAATTCTCGATCTCGGCTAGTGAGGCCCAAAACTAAGGAGCAGCCCTCTACCGCAGCAGCCAAAGAATCGCTTTCTGAGGAGCCTTCCAGGATGTCTGCAGCACCGCTAGCCAGGGCTATTGCGTCAGGGTTGGCTGCTACGCCTTGGATCTTGGGGTTGATGAGGCGTAGATCGCTAAAGCCCATGGTTTTGAGGGCGCGCGCGGCTGAACCCACATTTCCAGGGTGGCTGGTTTTAACTAAAACCCAGCGAAGTAATTGAGATGTATCGATATTCGTCAATGCGTTATGGAATGGTTTGTGGGGCGGTTAATTGGGGGTAATAGACCCTAATCGTTTAGAATCAATCTGTTAGCTTCGTATTGTCATCCAATTTACTTTAATTGTTGGCATTACAAGGAGCTTGTTCTTATTTAATTTGTCCATCAATACTATGCATCCCATGTTAAATGTGGCCGTAAAGGCCGCCCGTCGCGCTGGAACAGTCATCAATCGTGCTTCCTTGAATTTGGAGCGCTTACAGGTTGACCGTAAGCAACATAACGATTTCGTCACCGAGGTGGACAAAGCCGCAGAAGCCGCCATCATTGAAACGCTCAGTGAAGCCTATCCAACTCATGGATTTTTGGCTGAAGAAACTGGCGAGCGCAATGCGGATGCAGAAAATGTTTGGATCATTGATCCACTAGATGGCACCACCAATTTCATTCATGGCTTCCCGCAATACGCGGTATCGATTGCACTTGCAGTAAATGGTGTAACTCAACAAGCCGTGGTCTATGACCCAACCCGTGATGAATTGTTTACTGCTACTCGTGGTGCTGGCGCATATTTAGATCGCCGGCGTTTGCGTGTTGCCTCACAAGATCGTTTAGCCAATGCTTTATTGGGTACAGGTTTCCCTTATCGCGAAGATCAAGACTTAGATAAATATTTAAAAATCTTTGGTGAGATGACTCGTCAATGTGCAGGCTTACGTCGTCCAGGTGCTGCTTCTTTGGATTTAGCTTATGTAGCAGCCGGTCGTTACGATGGTTTCTTTGAGAGCGATCTCAAGCCATGGGATATGGCAGCTGGTGCATTGCTGATTACTGAAGCGGGTGGATTAATTGGTAACTACCGCGGTGAAGAAGGTTTTCTGAAGAGCGGTGAGGTGATGGCAGCCAATCCACGTATCTTTGCACAGATGGTACAAACTCTGTCTAAGTACTCAGCGTCTTAAAGAAACACCAAGTGAAATACCAGGTGAAACACCGGGCCTGAGAATCTACCGACCTGTTTAGGACAGGTTCAGGTCGAGATAGCGGGCCCCAGCGCTATCAATGAGTAAAGCGCTTGCCCTAGGGCGACCGCTCTCTGGGTGATCTAGATCCCAGTCAGACAAGACCCAGCGTTGCCAATTCTGATTGCCCAAAGTTTCTTCATGATGCTTAGGCATATGAGTGTGGCCATGAATTAATCTGTCTCCAGATTGATCTTTCAATACAGCAGCACAAGCCTCTCTTGTCACATCCATTTTGCGTTGCTGTGATGCAGAACGTTGTTGTGATTGGTATTGGCTATGGCTATTCGTTCTGAGATGTTGGGCAACACCCTTACGCCAATTGAGCGGCAGAGTTAAGAAGATTTTTTGAATCCAGGGTTTTCTAACCCAGCTGCGAAATATTTGGTAACCAAGGTCTGCAGTGCATAAAGCATCACCATGGGCGAGTACCCATTTTTGTGAAGCAATCTCAACAGTGCTTGGGTCTGACATGAGAGTCATGCCCGTTTTTTTAATAAAGTGTTTACCGATTAAAAAATCCCGATTGCCATACAAGTAGTACGTTTTTACTTTGGCAGAAAGATTGGCGATGGCGCGCTGTACCTCTTGTTGGAAGGGGGAAGATGCTGCTGCATCATCACCCACCCAGTATTCAAATAAGTCACCCAGAATAAATACAGCCTCAACTTTTGGCGCTTCCTTTTCACAGAAGTCAAAAAAGCGTTGCGCCGTCAAGGGCATTGACGGCGTAAGGTGTAAGTCTGATATGAGCAGCGCGCTCGCGAATTGCGGAATCATTCCTCGAGAACAGTAGCCTTCTCAATGACAACGTCTTCAGCAGGAACGTCTTGATGAAAACCAGCGCTACCAGTTTTTACCTTGCGAATGGTGTCAACCACATCCATTCCATCCGTTACCTTGCCAAACACCGCATAGCCCCAGCCTTGCGCATTTGGAGCGGTGTGGTTAAGGAAATCGTTGTCATTCACGTTGATGAAGAATTGAGCAGTTGCGGAGTGTGGCTCACTAGTGCGTGCCATCGCTACCGTGTAACGATCATTTTTGAGGCCGTTGTTGGCTTCGTTTTCAATTTCAGCGCCTGTCGGCTTTTGCTTCATCCCGGCAGTCATGCCGCCACCTTGGACCATGAAGTTGTTAATCACACGATGAAAGATCGTGCCATCGTAATGGCCACTTTTTACATACTGTAAGAAGTTGGCAACGCTTTTAGGTGCCTTTGCCGCATCAAGAGTGAGAGTGATATCACCCTTATTGGTTTTTAGGAGTACTTTCGCCATTATTCGGTCTACTTTCTGGAGGGTTAGTGGATGGGTTATTACCTGGCAGAGAACCCGAGGTATTTGAGGGTGGATTCACTGCACGATTAACTGGGGATTTTGCTGGAGGTTTCAATATATCCAAGAGTGCCTTAGCGCGATTGGTGTACTGACGTTGATTCAGTAAGGCATTCTTGCCAGCATCCTCATAGGCTTGGGCACCAAGACGAATATAGATCTCACCTAAGTTGGCAGAGGCAATGGCATAGCTAGGACGTAGTTTTAATGCAAGCTCTAAATAATCTCGCGCTTCAATCCATTGACCTTGGTTCGCAGCAATCGCTGCAAGGTTGTTGTAAGGCTCGGGTAGTTCTGGAAACTGCTGTGTAATTTCAATCAAGGTCTTTTTGGCTTGATCGAACTGGCGCATCTCAATTTGTAACCGTGCTTTTACAAAACGTAGTTGCACGTTGCGCGGAGTCTTTTTGAGATCTACGTTAATTTGCGTTACTGCATCTTGATACTTACGAGCCTTGATCAGCTTTTCAACATCGGACGGCACGGCATTCTTGGTAATCGGGTCTGGCTCAATGATCAAGAATGACAAAAATGGCACGCCAACGGTTTCGGATAACTCTGGGTTTAATGGGTCATAACCCATGTCCGCGGAAAGTCTAGGGGGATCAGTTGGGCTGTATCCGCCAAGATAAGGCTGCGGGGTAGCTTGGCCGGATTTCATTTCCTGGGTATTGAATGCTGCAATTTCAGCATCAGCACGCTGCTGGGCAGGGGTGCTGCAACCTGATAAGAGTGCCAGGGCTGCCAAAGCAGCAAAAGCTGGGGCAAAGACCTTATTGAGGGCAGGACGTGGCGCTGGGGCGTTGTGGGGCATAGGGGCAGGGGTGTGAAACGGGCTCATTCGATATACTCAGCGCTCAGTCTAACAAATTGGCGCTACTTGCCTCTCCTTTATAGCCCTATGCTGCAAATCTATAACACCCTAAGCCGTTCAAAACAGGTCTTTAAGCCCATAGTGCCGGGCAAGGTCAAGATGTATGTCTGCGGCATGACGGTTTATGACTTTTGCCATATTGGCCATGCCAGGGTCATGATTGTCTTTGATATGGTGGTTCGCTGGCTTCGGGCTAGTGGCTATGAAGTTCAGTATGTACGTAATATCACCGATATTGATGACAAGATCATCAACCGCGCCATTGAAAATGGCGAACCTATTTCTGCATTAACCAATCGCTTTATTGATGCTATGCATGCCGACTCGGATGAGTTGGGTTTAATGCATCCCGACCAAGAGCCGCGCGCTACTGATTACATCACTCAAATGCAAGGCATGATCGGCAAACTCATTGAAAACGAATTAGCCTACCAAGCCAATGATGGCGATGTAAATTTTGCGGTGCGTTTACTGCCGCGCTACGGTCAGCTATCTGGCAAGTCGCTAGATGAGCTCAATGCCGGTGAGCGCGTTGCAGTGGGTGACGGTAAGCGTGATCCATTGGATTTTGTTTTATGGAAAAGCGCTAAAGCAGAAGAGCCTGCTGACACGCGCTGGAAATCTCCATGGGGCGAAGGCCGTCCTGGTTGGCATATTGAATGTTCTGCCATGTCCTGTGACTTATTGGGCGAGCACTTTGATATTCATGGTGGTGGCGCTGATTTGCAGTTTCCGCATCACGAAAATGAAATTGCTCAAAGCGAAGGTGCCTTGTATGGCAAGGATCGCAAAGAGGATGATGCTCCCTTTGTAAATTACTGGATGCATAACGGCCACATCCGCGTAAATGAAGAAAAGATGTCTAAGTCACTAGGTAACTTCTTCTTAATTCGAGATGTACTCAAAAGCTTTGATCCAGAAGTGCTGCGCTTCTTCATGTTGAAGGCGCATTACCGTAGCCCGATTAATTACAGCGATGCGCAGTTAGAAGAGGCTCGTTCAGGATTGGCACGTCTCTATACCGCTTTAGCTCAAGCTCCAAAAGCCCAGGCAATCAAGTTAGATCCCAATAATCCATGGGCCAAACGCTTTGCTGATTCAATGAATGATGACTTCAATACGCCTGAGGCAATTGCGGTCTTGTTTGATTTGGCGAGTGAAGTGAATCGTGCCAATGGAGAGGAAAAGCAATTACTGGCTAACACGCTGAAAGCTCTAGGTGCGGCATTGAATTTCTTGCAGCGTGATCCAACCGCATTTTTGCAAGCGGGCTCTAAGGATCAAGAGGGCTTAAGCCCAGAACAAATTGAAGTACAAATTACTGCACGTGTTGCCGCTAAGCAAGCTAAAGACTTCGCTAAGGCAGACTTGATTCGTAAAACATTGCTGGAGCAAGGAATTGTTCTAGAAGATAAACCCGGCGGCTTAACAGAATGGCGTAGGGCTTAATGACTGTAGTAAAAGAAAATACAGAATCCATCTTGCAAGCAATTGCTCCAGATTATTGGGAGCAGGCTTGCAAGGAGTTAATGAAGCAAGATCGTATTTTAAAAAAACTGATTCCTAAGATTGGATCCGGATTTTTAGTGACACGCGGTGATTCATTTAATACTTTGGCAAGATCGATTGTTGGGCAACAAATTTCAGTTGCAGCAGCTCAAACAGTTTGGAATAGGGTGCTTGCTGCAAGCAAGAAGAAGGTCACCCCTAAAAATATCCTAGCGCTCTCCGTAGAAGAATTGCGTGCCGCTGGATTATCTGCGCGCAAGGTCGAATACATCCGAGATTTAGCCGATCACTTTGATTCTGGGCGGCTACATGCCAATCAGTGGAAAGATATGGACGACGAGAGTGTCATTAAGGAATTAAGCGCCATTCGGGGAATTGGCCGCTGGACTGCCGAAATGTTCCTCATTTTCAATATGGTTCGCCCCAATATCTTGCCTTTGGACGATGTCGGCCTCATTAAGGCCATTTCCCTCAATTACTTCAGTGGTGAGCCTGTGAGCCGCCATGAAGCTAGGGAGGTGGCTGCTAATTGGGCCCCGTGGCGCACGGTTGCCACCTGGTATATGTGGAGAAGTATCGACCCGACCCCAGTTGAATATTAAAATCAGACTATGAAAACGACTTTCCTGGATTTTGAGCAGCAAATCGCCGAATTAGAGTCAAAGATTGAAGAGCTGCGTTTTGTGCAAGACGAGTCATCGGTAGACATCTCCGATGAGATCAAAACGCTTGCTGAAAAAAGTCAGCAGCTCACCAAAGACGTTTACGCCAATCTCACTCCTTGGCAAGTTTCTCAAGTAGCACGTCATCCGCAGCGTCCTTATACGCTGGATTACGTAGGCTCCTTGTTTACTGATTTTCATGAGTTGCACGGCGATCGTACTTTTGCAGATGATCAATCGATCATTGGTGGTTTAGCCCGTTTTGAAAATCAACCTTGCATGGTGATCGGTCATCAAAAAGGGCGTGACACCAAAGAGCGCGCTCTGCGAAACTTCGGCATGAGTCGTCCTGAGGGTTATCGCAAAGCAATGCGCTTAATGCGTCTTGCAGAAAAATTTGGTATTCCAGTATTTACTTTTGTTGATACCCCAGGCGCATTTCCTGGCATTGATGCAGAAGAGCGCAATCAATCCGAAGCGATTGGTCGTAACCTGTATGTTCAAGCCGAACTCGAAGTGCCTATCATTGCCACCATCATTGGTGAGGGTGGTTCGGGTGGTGCTTTAGCGATTGCGATGGGTGATGTGGTCTTAATGTTGCAAAACTCTACCTACTCAGTGATCTCTCCTGAAGGTTGCGCTTCCATCCTCTGGAAGACGGCTGATAAGGCTCCAGAGGCTGCCGAGCAGTTAGGTTTAACGGCGCAGCGCCTGAAGACTTTAGGTCTGATCGATAAGATTGTTGCTGAGCCTATTGGCGGAGCGCATCGTGATTACGACAATATGATGAGCAATATGCGTAAAGCACTTGCTGAATCTTTAAAAACCTTTGATGGCATGAAAGTAGATGCGCTACTTGAGCGTCGTCATGAGCGTTTGATGAGCTATGGCAAGTTCAAGGAAATCACAGCAAAGTCCTAAGTCAGGAAAACGAATTGCGGTTGCCTTAAGTGGCGGCCTCGATTCGGTTGTATTGCTCGACACGGTTTGTAAAGCGCAAGCTAAAAACCAAAATCAAATCTATGCCTTTCATATTCATCATGGCTTACAAAAGCCAGCAGATGATTGGCTAATCTTTTGTGAGAAGCTCGCAAAGCAATACAAGATCCATTTTGATTTCCGCCTCCTACATTTAGACAGCGCGAATGAGCAGGGCAATATCGAAGCAAGAGCAAGAGCAGGGCGTTACGAAGCGCTCGCTGATCTTTGCGAAGAATATGGCATCGAAGATTTGCTCTTGGCACATCACCAAAACGATCAAGCTGAAACGGTTCTGCTACAACTGCTCAGAGGCTCCGGGGTCGCCGGCCTATCAGGCATGCCCGCAAGCAGAGCAATTGCAAGCAACCCCAGCATTACTCTATGGCGACCACTCTTAAATCAAAGCAGGCAAGAGCTTGAGGCTTATGCCAAAGAACATAAGCTCAAATGGATTGAAGATCCAAGCAATCAAAATACAAAATATCGTCGTAATGCTATTCGCAAGAAAATTATTCCTGCCCTTGAAAGTATTCAACCCGAAGCATTAGCGAATATGGCACGCAGTGCTGAGTTACTTGGTGAAGCGCAAACGCTACTCAATCGTTTAGCGCAGCAAGACGGCAAAAATATTCTCAATCAAGATCAATTGAAAGTATTGCCACTTCTAGCTTTAGCTAAAGATGATTTGCCTGCAGCAAACAATGTCTTGCGTTACTGGTTGCAAACTCAGCAGTTGGCAATGCCATCGCAAGAGCGCCTCCAAGCTTGGTGGCGTGATCTGGCGAAAGTTAAAGCAGATGCCAAACTCGAGTGGCTGCATGACGAGAGCAAGATCTATCTCTGGCGTGGAGCCCTCCAGGTTGCAGGAGGCGAAGAAGGTCAATGGGTGCTCAAATCATTGTCGGCCAATTCCAAGCAATTAGGTCTTCCTGCAGATTGGGTAAAAGCAGCCCAAGAGAATAACCAAATCACGCTGAGAGAGCGCCTGGGCTCCGAGAAGATCCAGATTAAGCCCAAGACACCCCGTAAAACCCTCAAAAACCTGTTTCAGGAGGCTGATATCCCTCCTTGGGAGCGTCAGGCACCCTTGCTCTACATCAATGATGAATTGATTGCTGTGGCGGGTATTGGGCTGAGTTATCCGCGCCTGACCTCCACCGGTAGGCGAGTACTCCCGGAATGGGTGCAAAACCCTGTAAAATAAGCCCTTTTTAGACCCTCAAGGATTCATTTCCTTGTTACTGATAGTTAAATAGACGGCTTTATGGCTCTTATCGTTCATAAATATGGTGGCACCTCAATGGGCTCAACAGAGCGCATTGCGAATGTTGCCAAACGCGTTGCTAAATGGATGCGTGCAGGCCACCAAGTGGTGGTTGTGCCTTCAGCCATGTCAGGCGAAACCAATCGCTTGTTAGGCCTCGCAAAAGAAATCAATCCTGATGCAAATCCACGCGAGTTAGATCAAATCGCTTCTACAGGTGAGCAAGTTAGTTCGGGCCTGTTAGCACTGGCACTCATGCGTGAAGGTATTGATGCAGTGAGCTACGCTGGTTGGCAAGTAACCGTGCATACCGATTCTGCATTTACCAAGGCGCGCATTAAGAGTATTGAAGGCGACAAGATTCTCAAAGATCTCAATGCGGGTCGTGCTGTAGTGGTAACTGGTTTCCAAGGCGTTGATCCTAATGGCAACATCACTACATTGGGTCGTGGTGGTTCTGATACGTCAGCAGTGGCGATGGCTGCAGCTCTCAAAGCAGATGAGTGCTTAATCTATACAGACGTTGATGGTGTTTACACAACAGACCCACGCGTTTGTGAAGATGCGCGTCGCCTAGACAAGATTACTTTTGAAGAGATGCTAGAAATGGCAAGCTTAGGTTCAAAGGTATTGCAGATTCGTTCTGTTGAGTTTGCAGGTAAGTACAAAGTTAAAACCCGGGTTCTGTCTTCTTTGACAGACCCATTGATGCCTTTAGACGTCGAGATGAAGTCGGGCACCTTGATTACATTTGAAGAGGACAGCACTATGGAAGCCGCAGTTATTTCCGGCATCGCCTTTGCGCGTGATGAAGCGAAGATTACCGTTCTTGGAGTTCCTGATCGTCCAGGTATCGCCTATCAAATTCTTGGCCCGATTGCAGATGCCAATATTGATGTGGACATCATCATCCAGAACCAATCTGTAGAAGGTAAGACAGACTTCACATTTACAGTGCCACGTGCTGACTACCAAAAAGCATTAGACATTCTGAAGAACACAGTGCAGGCGCACATCGAAGCTAAAGAAATCTCTGGTGATCCAAAGGTATCTAAAGTTTCAGTAGTGGGTGTTGGTATGCGTTCTCACGTTGGCATTGCTAGCAAGATGTTCCGCACCTTGTCAGAAGAGGGCATCAATATCCTGATGATCTCTACTAGCGAAATCAAGATCTCAGTAGTGATTGATGAGAAGTACATGGAATTGGCTGTACGTGCCTTGCACAAGGCATTTGAGCTGGACCAGAAGTAAGCAAAAAGCGTAATAAACCCCTCAGAAGCGGTTATCCGTTAAACTGTGGGGCGTTGTAATAGTAAGAAGTACGGAGACGTGGCCGAGCTGGTCGAAGGCACTCCCCTGCTAAGGGAGCATCGGGGCTAAAACTCTGATCGGAGGTTCGAATCCTCTCGTCTCCGCCAGTACTTATATAAATCAAGGGCTTATAGCCCTTTTTTTATTTCTGTAGCATCCAATCTACCAATAATTTCAATGTATCTAGGGTTTCCCTTTTTATTATTTTTAGAAACTCGTTCCAATTCCTATATCCTTTCGAATAACAAAAATGGAATGTAAATGAGTCGAATCAGTCTTTACCTAGTAACTTTAATGAGTGTTTTATTGGTAGGTTGTGCATCAATAACTGGCTCAAGAAATCAACCAATTTCAGTCACGACAACTCACGAAGGAAAGCCTGTTACAGGTGCTTATTGCACTCTAGTAAACGACAAAGGAACTTGGTACGTGAATACGCCTGGCTCAGTTACCATATTAAAAGCTTATGGTGATATGTCCGCTACTTGCAAGAAGGAGGAGACGCATGTTGGTGTTGCCACTTTTCAATCAGCAAACGAAGGCTCAGTTTGGGGAAATGTGCTAGCTGGCGGTCTGATAGGCTATGCCGTAGATGCAAGTAGTGGCGCAGGATTTTCGTATCCACCCACGCTAAATATTGAGCTAATTAAAGGAAATGTTATTCCAGCAGTTCCTACCGGTCCTCAGGCTAATATGGCTTCATCACAAGCTGCGCCAGGCGTCATAACTGAAACCCAATCTAGCGGCACTACAACTACGCCCGGCCCTGCCAGAGCCTCAATTACGCCAGGCAATCAAGTCAAGCAAAGTAATGACATACCAAACCCAGCAAAAAGACTGGATGATTTAAATATTATGTTGAAGAAGGGTTTAATTACACCAGACGAGTACAACGCAAAAAAAGCGGAAATACTTCGAACCTTGTAATTAACCTATATTCGGAGTGATTTTTCCTCAAACGACTGCTTTGGGTCTTTAGCGATATTTGCTGAGGTAGCGTCCGCCAAGTACTTAAAAATAAAGGGGCTCATGGCCCCTTTATTTATTCCTAATGTCTAATGACTATCAGTTAAATCCATTCACAGCCTGCATATAGCCTTGAATATATTGTGGCGGCACAAAGAGTTCAGTCTTGATCCCAGACTTGGAAGATACAGTCAGGATAAAACCTTTCTTCATCTTGTCTTTGAGGAAGGCTTCAGGCAATTGAATAGAAACCACTTCTCTAAAGATGCAACCTCTATCGCCACAAGCACCAGCTTCTCTACCAACTACCTTAAAGGTCGTGGCAGGCGTGTTTTCTAGGATTGCTGAATCGTAGTAACGCCATTGTGAAAAATAAGTCAATTGTGCGTTGAGCTCATAAGTCTTTGCACCTTGCTTTGGTTGTTCAGCTCTGAGGCTAAACATCTCATAAGTATTGGCTTCATCCATCGTATTGATAGGAGGGCCTTGATAGGTTTTTCCACCAGTTACTGCATTAGGCGTAATGATGGTCGAGTGATAGACATCATTAATTTCCCAGCCACTAATCTTTTTATCATTTTGATTGCAGGCAGCAAGGCCGGTGCTAATAGCGAGTAATAAGACGATTCGGTAGATGATGCGATCCATAAAAAGCTCCTAAGTAATCACCAAATCATACTATCCCTTGGTTTGGAGCTTGATTTCTGGGATTTAGACGTATTTACTGGCTTAGACCCACAGTCATGCCGCCACAGACATAGACAGTCTGACCAGTTGTAAAGCCAGCACGCTGATCCAGTAGTGAAGCGGCGATATGTGCAACTTCTTCTGGTTGACCAATGCGTCCCAATGGAACGCTATCTAAGATGCGCTGTGTAGCAGGTGCGCCAGGAGGATTGGCACTCTTAAAGAGTTCAGTGGCAATAGGCCCAGGTCCAATGGCGTTAACCGTAATGCCATTAGATGCGAGCTCTAAGGCTAACGTACGAGTTAAGCCTAATAATCCTGCCTTAGAAGTCGCATATGAAATACGTTCCTCCTTACCCAAAGCTGCACGGCTAGCAATATTCACGATACGACCAAAATGAGCGGCTTTCATAGTAGGAAGGAGTGCCTGTACGCAAATAATGGCTGCTGCAACATTGACATTCATGACCGCCTGCAGATCCGCAATCGTAGTTTTCTCAATGGTGGCGGGGCGCACGATGCCTGCATTGTTAACTAAACGAGTAATCGCAAATTTGGCCGTTATCTCCGCTAATGCATCACGCAATACTTTTTCATCCGAAACATCTACTTTGATAAAGGTTTCATGCTCGGCAACTTTGACGGGCGCTTCTTTATCAAAATTAATCACATGCATGCCATCAGCAATCAGGCGCTCTGTTATTGCGCGACCAATGCCACGGCTAGCACCGGTAACTAGTACAGATTCTTTAGGGGTTTTGATGTCAGAGCCCATGATTAAAGGTTAGCCAATCTTATTAGCGCCATCCACAAACGGAATAGCATGTTCAATGGTGTCCCAAATGAAGCGACCGGACGGGCTTTGTTGCTCTTCAACAATATGGGCAACCAAGCCAGCCGAACGCGAGATCACGGCAAAGCCACGCATTACAGCAGTAGGTATGCCAATCTCACCAAGTAGGGCGGCAACAGCGCCGGTAGCATTGATAGTGATTGGACGACCAGCAACTTCATCAACCGCCTTAGATAGCGTTTCTAGCGCACGAATATGATCGCCTTTGAGTTCCTTTTCAGCACAACCCATTTCTAAAAGTTTGTATGCTCTTGGATCTACAGGCTTATGCAAGTGATGACCAAATCCAGGAACAGGACCTTTAATGCTCTTGTAATGCTGCGCAATCGAAAGCGCCTCAGCATATTGATCTTTAGAGGCAATGATTCTGTCGAGTAGAGCGGAGCAGTTCTCCATCGTGCCAATAAAGGAGCTGCCTACTGCAAGTAAACCAGCAGCAACAGCGCCTTGTAGGTTTTCTGGGGCACTCATATAAATGAGGCGTGTTGCGATCGCGCTCGGTGTTAAACCATGTTCCATCAACACAATCAACACTACATCCGTAATACGAATATCAACACCACGAGGCTCTCTACCCAAAATCTGCATCAGCATCACTTCGGTAAATGTTTTCTTGCCCATTAAATCTGCCACTAAATCTGCATCGCGGTAATGCAGGCTAGTAAGGGTGTGAGTACATAAGCCGGTAATAGGTGTTTTTTTGTCAGTCATGGTCTATTGGTATTAAATAACGTTTAGGTAGGCGTTTGAAGTTTTTGAATCACGGCACTCTTCAGCAACTTACCCACATTGGAGCGTGGCAAGCTCTCGTAAAAATGCACACGCTTAGGGGTCTGAACTGGTCCAAGCAAATTGCGTACAAACGCGATTAATTCTGCCTCATCTGCCTGTTGCCCAGGATGTAACTGAACTGCAGCTTGGACAGTTTCTCCCCATTTTTCATCGGGGAGGCCAAAGACAAGGCATTCATGAACAGCAGGATGCTGACTTAGAGCATTCTCAACATCCACTGGGTAGACGTTAAAGCCACCGGTAATCACGATGTCTTTGAGGCGATCTTTAAGGTATAAAAATCCGCGCTCATCAATTAAGCCACGATCGCCTGTATGTAACCAGCCTTCAATAATGGTTTCAGCCGTTTTCTCAGGCATGCGCCAATAGCCATTCATCAGTAGGTCACCACGAGCAACGACTTCACCGATTTCACCGGTGGGCAATAACTTGCCTTCAGGAGACATAATCGCTACATCACTAAACCAGGTAGGCCTTCCAACTGCAGCCCAGTTATTGGGATCTTCAAAGTCCTCTGGAAGCATGACTGTCAAAATCTGTGGTGCTTCGGTTTGCCCGTACGTTGTGCCTAATACTGGCCCAAAGAAATCCCGAACCTTACGAACTTGCTCTGGAGGCATTGGTGCCCCTCCATAAATCAGTCTGCGTAACTTTGGAAAATCATTTCTGGATGCATTCGGCAAAGCCATCAGCATATAAACCAGTGTTGGCGGCATGAAGCAGACAGTACCCCTTCGATCGCGGAAGGCTGATCTCACCACCTCAGCACCTGCGCCATCCAAGATCACATGACAGCCGCCTTGCGCCAAGATGGGGACGATATAGGTAGATGTGCCATGGGTAATCGGAGCGGCAACTACATAGCGCTCATGCTCATCAAACCCCCACACCTGAATCTGGTTGCTAATGTTCGCCATCCAAGCGCGGTAGGGCTGCATCACACCTTTAGGAGCGCCGGTGGTACCGCCAGTAAATTTGATTGCTTGAATTGCATCTAAAGGTAATTCAAAAGAGGGTTGTGGCGCATCCTCATGTAGATGAATTAGTTCATCCATACTGCGTGCGGATGGGCCAGAGTCCATGCCTGTGTAAATCCAAGCCCCTGGAGCGCCTTTAAGTAGATCTTGATTGGTAGCATCCAAAATAACGATGGATGGCTCAGTGACATGGATGATGCGTTGTATCTCTGGATGCGTACTCTTAGGATTCAGTGGGACCCAAACCTTGCCACAAGCTAAAATGGCAAGTAGGGCAGTAATGTGATCGGCGTTATTGCCGGCACATATGGCAACTCGACTCTGTAGTGTCGGATCTAAAGCGGTAAGACCTGATGCTAGCGCTTTTACTCGAGCAGACAGCGTTGCGTAATGAATCGGACCCGCAGGGGTATCAATGGCGACGCGGTCGGGCCAGCGTTGTGCAGCCCGCCAAAAGAAATCAATAGGAAACATAAGTAGTTATTCAGCCTTAGCGCCAGAGGCTTTGACTACATCACGCCAACGCTTGACTTCAGATGCCTCAAATGCAGCCATCTTTTCTGGTGAGCCGGGCTCCGGTGTTGCAGCCAACTCTTGCATACGCTGACGTACTTCAGGTGAGTTAAGTGCTTTATTGAGGGCCGCATTTAATTGAGTGACGATGGGTTTAGGTGTCCCGGCTGGGGCAACCAGAGCAAACCATGACTGGACATCAAAACCTGGATAGCCTGATTCGGCAATCGTAGGGACATCCGGTAAAAACGGAGAGCGTTGCGCACTAGTGATAGCAATCGGACGGAGTTTTCCGGCTTTAATGTGGGGCAATGCAGAAGGAGCATTGTCGAACATGGATTCCACTTGACCGCCAAGCAAATCCGTTACCGCAGGAGCGCTACCTTTGTATGGAATATGCAGCATTTGAATCTTTGCCTGCATCTTAAACATTTCACCGGAGAGGTGAATAGATGAGCCGCTGCCTGAGGAAGCAAAGGTTACCCCATCCTTTGAATCTTTGGCATAGCGCACATAGTCAGCTACAGTTTTTACTGGCAAGTTTGGATTAACCACCAGGATATTTGGAATCTTGGCAATCATGCCTACTGGTTCGAAATCTTTAATGGGGTCATAGCTCAGGTTAGGGTAGAGCGTGGCATTAATTGTGTTTGCAATTGAGAATGCGTATAGCGTATAGCCATCCGCAGGTGAGCGAGCTACGATTTCAGCGCCTACGTTGCTGTTTGCGCCGGGGCGATTTTCAACCACGATAGATTGACCCAAGGTAGTGCCCATACTGACCGATACCAGGCGCGTTAATACATCAGTAGCGCCGCCGGCCGAATAGCCAACAATAATTTTGATGGGTTTAGTCGGCCATGCTGCTGATGACTGCGCTAGGGCTGGCATTGAGGCGGCCGTAATGAGGGCGGCAAAAACTGCCAGCAAACCTTTTTTAGGTGTGAAAAGTAAAGACATAGATCTCCTTCGATTTGTAAGGTGCTCTAAAGACAATCTTTAAAGCCCTAATTTCTTATTTATCCAGTATTTATAACACCAAAGCGGCCTGTACGCCCCAATACAGCCGCACTCCCAGCATCGATCGCTAGCCCTTTTTATTAGGGTATCTCGCTAGTCAAATAATAAACTTCACAACTTCACAACTTCAGAAGTTGTGATATAGTGCTAGAACTGGGAGATGAAATGAAGAGACAGATACCGAAAACACATCAAGCCTTGGAGTGGGTGGGGAAGGGTATGACCGCTGCTCAAGCGGCCAGAAAGATGCAAATTTCAGAATCCAGTGTGTATGCCGCCCTTAGAAAGACAAAGGCGAAAGAAGTGGGTTGTTGTCCAACGTGTGGTCACAAAATAAGGAACTAAGATGAAAAAGACACTACTAGCAGCCGTAACGATTTCCGTTGCTGCATTCGCTTATGCGAATACATCACCGTCAGATTCCTCCGAGTTGGTAAATCAGCAGTGCAAAATCTCTGCTGAAGCGGTATCCACCTTGAAAGGTTTGCGTTATGGCAACACTTCAATTCGCAAGGACGTATCCACCCTGATTAACGCAAGTCTGAAGACTCCAGAGAATCGTGATCTTGCGCAAAAGACCTTGAACCTGATGGTCGACGATAAATCATCCGATGTCAGAAGCTTAGAAGGCAAGTACTGCTCTTAAGGAGTTCAGTCCAACCGAACTACATTGGCGCACAACGCAGAATGTCCTGATTGTGGGAATATGCGGGCACTGTTTAATCAGTGTCCGCATTGCGGTTCTGTCAATTTGCCAATCTTGAGTTCAGACACGATTGAGCTCAATATCAAGCAGGATGGGCCATATGTGGAAGAGGCTTTAGACCGCCTGACGGATTACTTACGTAAATCCTTAGAAATAGGGATCAAAGCCATTGTGCTGATTCATGGCTATGGGTCTAGTGGGGAGGGTGGGCGAATTAAATGGGCCATCCATGACGCTCTGGAAAATAACCGCTACTCAGACAGGGTGGAAGAGTACTACTTTGGTGAAGAGGTTCCTTTTGCCAGCGAGGCCTACCATGCCTTACTCAAACGTCGTCCTGGATTAAAGCGTTACCTCAAGCGCTTCAAAGAAGGTAATGCTGGCATGACTGTTTTATTGCTGGGATCTCAGGCTAGAAGTGCTTAGAATAGGGTTATATCTGTAATGAACGTCTCATCTAATAGGTAGCACTTCCATGACTGCTAAGAAAATCGACCATGCTGTTGTCCATGATGACCATCCAGCTGGCGCAGAAAGTCTCATTGGTGAATTTAAATCTTTAATGGCTGATGCTGAGGCATTAATCAAGGCGACAGAAGATCATCCTGGCGCTGCTATTAGCTCTATTCGCAATAAAGCCCTGGAAACTTTGGCCGGTGCCAAAGAGAGTCTTTCAGGTGTCGAGGGCAGGATGCTGGATAAAGCAAAGGTTGCAGCTGAAGGTGCGGATGATTTTGTTCATCGCAATCCTTGGGAGGCTGTTGGAGTTGCAGCGGGCTTAGGTTTGCTCATTGGTTTATTTATTGGCCGTCGCTAGAGTCCTATGTCTCAAGAAAATCTACTTTCCTCCATCAAAGGTCTTGCTACAACTGGAGCATCAATTGCCCAAACACGTTTAGAGCTTTTATCTTTGGATGTGCAAATTGCCAGAAGTAAATTTGTTAGCTTGTTGGTCATGATTATTAGCGCTCTATTCTTTTTGTTCTTTGGCCTAGTCATGTTGGCATTGCTCATCGTAATTTATAGCTGGGAGACTGATCGAATGATGGCTCTCGGTTTATTAACAGGTGCCTTCCTATCTATCGGAATCATCTTGGCCCTGTTGATTGCGCAGTCACTTCGCAAGATGCCAAGATTATTTGAGGCTTCAATCACTGAATTGGCCAAAGATCGCGAAGCGCTTTCAAAATGAGCGCCAAACTAGAGGCGCTTGAGCGACGCCAGCAAGAACTCCAGCATCAGGCACACCGTGAGCGTAAGGAGTTTGCTGAGCATTTTGAGGCTTGGGAAAAGCCGCTATCCTGGGCGGACAAAGGAATAGATGCGGTCAACTTCCTCAAAAGCAATCCCATTCTGTGGACTAGCGCCTTTGCAGCGCTAGCGCATTACAAACCCAAATTGGCAAGCAAGGCACTTGCTGTGGGTTGGGGTGCTATGAAGATTATCAAGACTGCTAAAAAGCTCGTTTAACTTTTTAATGCTGACTGATGGCGAATGCCTGATTGATTTAAAAGCGCGTTGCCATTTAAGAATGTAATTTCCAACAAAGTCACTGCACCAACGACTTCAAAGCCAGCGCTACGAGTTAATCTGTTCGCAGCAACTAGCGTTCCCCCGGTAGCTAGGACATCATCCAATAGCAGTACTCTTGCACCTTTGGGTAAGGTAGATTGCTGAATCTCTAAAGCGTCATTGCCATATTCCAAGCCATAAGCCTCACGATGACTCGCCAATGGAAGTTTGTTCGGCTTTCTAGCCAAAGCTAGGCCTTTATCTGCGTGATGGGCTAGAGCTGACCCAAAGATAAAGCCTCGTGATTCAATTCCCAGGATATGGGTGTAATCAAATTGCTGGGCAATCTCACCTAACTGGCGAATAGCTTCCTTGAAAGCTGCTGGATTGGCTAGTAGTGGGGATATATCCCTAAAAAGGACGCCGGGTTTTGGAAAATCTGGAACTCCGGGTAGATAATCTAATAAATTCATTACAGGCCAATATGAAAACAGATCTCCTCATTATTACCGCATTAGAGTCCGAGCTCAAGCGTGAATCATTACCTCAAGGTGTGCACATTGTGTATTCCGGTGTTGGCAAAATTAATGCTGCCATGACCAGCATCAAAGCAATTCATCAATACTCACCAAAAAGAATATTGAACTTTGGTACAGCCGGAAAACTCAAACCAGAATTACAGGGGCTACTAGAAATCGGTAAAGTCATTCAGCGCGATATGGACGCTGAGCCCTTAGCACCTCGCGGCAGCACTCCTTTTTGTAATAGACCCCAGGAGTATGTGTCTACTGGGCAGTTTTTATGCGGATCTGGTGATAGCTTTGTGACTGCATATGATCCCTGGCTCAGCAGTCAAGGGGTTGATGTTGTTGATATGGAGCTATTTGCAATTGCTGCAATCGCACATGAACACAATATCCCTTGGCAGTCTTTTAAATACATCACAGATGATGCCAATGAGAGTTCTGGTGAGGACTGGCAGGCTAAAGTTCATCATGGCCAAGACCTTTTCCTAGATAGAATTCAGGACATATTAAGCAATTAGCTTTGATGGCATTATGGTGCTTATGTATTCCTCGCTTTAAGCAATATCGTTTGGTTAAAGCATCCTGAAGGGGTGATCAATGAGTATGGTGTCGGCAACTGCGAATGAAGTGTGGAGTGATAAGCGCTGGCTTTGGTTATTGAGTCCTTCAATTCCATTTGCTTTTACTGCCTCTATCTTTGCCTTCTCTTTGACGGGGGAGTGGCTATATTTACTCTTTGCCCCAGCGATCATTCATATCGCCATTCCTATCCTAGATCTGACGTTTGGTGAGGACTTTAGTAATCCCCCCGAGTCTGCTGTTGAAAGTCTAAACAAAGATTTTTTCTACCGCCTCATGGTTTGGCTCTATGTGCCATTTCAGATGATCGGCACTGTTTACGGAGCTTGGTTGGCAGTAACTCAATCCTTGGATTGGTATACCTATATCGCCTTGGTATTTACCGTTGGATCTATCAATGGTATTGGTATAGGGACAGCGCATGAACTAGGACACAAACAAGAATCTGTTGATCGTTGGCTTTCAAAATTAGCGCTAGCGCCCAGTATGTATGGTCACTTCTTTGTTGAGCATAATCGCGGTCATCACAAACGTGTAGCCACTCCCGAAGATCCCGCCAGCGCCCGCATGGGAGAGGGATTCTGGTCTTTTCTTGTCCGTACAGTGTCAGGAAGTCTGATTTCTGCATGGGATCTTGAGCGCGAGCGCTTAAAAAGAAAAGGGAAGGGTGTCTGGAGTATTCAGAATGAAAATCTGCAAGCATGGTCGCTCACCATTCTTTTATATGGCGCTCTCATCATTTGGCTGGGATGGCCTGCTCTCGTTTTCTTGGTTCTGCAGGGGATCTATGCTGCCTCGATGTTGGAGGTGGTCAATTATGTAGAGCACTATGGGTTACTGCGTCATAAAGAGAACGGCGAGTACGTTCGCTGTGCGCCCGAGCATTCCTGGAATAGCAATCACATTGTTGGCAATATTCTGTTGTATCACCTGCAACGCCATTCAGATCATCATGCCCACCCAACTCGGCGTTATCAAGCGTTGCGTCATTTTGGAGAGGCTCCTCAATTACCTGGTGGATATGCATCTATGATCACCTTGGCCTACTGTCCACCCCTTTGGTTCGCCTTAATGAATAAGCGAGTAGTGCGGCATTACGCTGGGGATATGAGCAAAATGAACATACACCCTTCAGCAAGGCCAAGACTGATGAAGCGTTGGGGCGCTCAATAATGCAGCCTCAGGCCTTTGATTACATTGTCGTAGGAGGTGGGTCTGCTGGAAGTGTCATGGCTGGGCGGCTTAGTGAAGATACTGGTACAAGCGTTGCATTGCTAGAGGCTGGAGGCGAGGGCGATAGCTGGGTTGTTAAAACCCCTGCAGCTGCAGTTGCAATGCTACCCACATCAATTAATAACTATGCATTTCAGACATTACCCCAGAAGGGTTTAAATGGTCGCAGGGGATATCAACCCCGAGGTAAATGCTTGGGTGGATCTTCTGCGATTAATGCCATGATTTATACAAGAGGACATCCTTCGGACTATGACCATTGGGCATCCCTAGGTAATGCGGGTTGGTCTTATAAGGAGTTGCTACCTTACTTTAAGAAAAGTGAAAACAATACCAAATTCAAGAATGAATACCACGGCAATGATGGTCCGTTATCTGTATCAACTCTGCAGTCACATAATCCTTTTCAGCAAATCTATTTAAACGCGGCAAAGGAAGCCGGCTTTCCAGTCACTGAAGACTTCAATGGTGCTGAACAAGAGGGTCTAGGAATTTACCAAGTCACCCATAAAAATGGTGAGCGTTGGAGTGCAGCGCGTGGCTATTTACATCCACATATGGGTAAACGCTCAAATCTCAATGTTCAAACTGGAGTTCAGGTTGAGCGTATTTTGTTTGAAGGAAAAAAAGCAATCGGTGTCGCGTATACGCAGGGCGGAAAACAGCACATCACACGTGCCAATAAAGAAGTTATCTTATGTGCTGGAGCTTTTCATTCGCCGCAATTATTAATGGTTTCGGGCGTAGGACCTAAAGAGCAATTAAATCAGCTTGGCATACCGGTAGTGCACGATCTACCGGGGGTGGGTCAAAACTTGCAAGACCATCCAGACTTTATCTTTGGGTACTCAGCTAATAGTCTGGATCTGATTGGCATTTCTTTGGGTGGCACCGTTAAGTTGGCCGGTGAAATTGTCAAGTACGTCCGTTCACGCCAAGGCATGATCGCCACTAACTTCGCAGAGGCGGGCGGTTTTCTGAAAACGGATCCCACTCTTGCGGCACCTGACGTGCAGTTGCATTTTGTAGTCAGCCTAGTAGAGGACCATGCCCGTAAATTGCATATGGCTCATGGCTACTCATGCCATGTTTGCGTTCTCAGACCAAAGAGTCGAGGGCAAGTGACATTAGCAACTGCGAGTATGAAAGATGCACCATTCATAGATCCTGGCTTTTTAGAGGAAGAGGATGATCTTGAAACACTGGTTAAGGGTTATCAATTAACTAAAAGATTGATGGATGCCCCTACGTTTACAAAGATACGCAAGCAAGATGTCTTTACGCCGAATGTAAAAACGGACGACGACATTCGGAAGATTATTCGGGGGAGGGCGGATACCGTTTATCACCCGGTGGGCACCTGCAAAATGGGCAATGACCCAATGGCTGTAGTGGACTCAACTCTTAAAGTTCATGGCATTGAAAGCCTACGCGTAGTCGACGCATCCATCATGCCAACCCTGGTCGGCGGCAATACCAACGCCCCAGTTATCGCTATAGCTGAAAAAGCAATAGATCTCATTCGGGCAGATCGCTAATCTAAGCCCTCAAAATTGGGGGCACGTTTTTCTAAAAATGCAGTAAGTGCTTCTTTAGCTGCTGGGCTATGAAGTCTATCAATGAAGAGTCTTCCCTCTACATCAATCTGATGAAGTACCGCAGCCTTCAGTTCACTACCTTTTAATAAGGACTTGGTTCGCAAAATAGAGCCCGAGGAGAGAGCGGTGAGCTTCTTGGCTCTTTGCTCCGCATAAGGCAATGCGGACGACTCTGAAATCACCTTGTTTACGAATCCAATCCCCTGGGCATCATCTGCGCTGATGGGTTCACCGAAAAGCAATATCTCTGATGCTTTTTGATGGCCAACGAGACGAGGCAGTAGCAAAGAAACAGCACCCTCAGGGACCAATCCTAGCGAGACAAAAGGAAAGATAAAACGAGCATCCTTTTGGGCATAGACTAAATCACAATGAAACAGGAGTGTTGCGCCGATACCAACTGCCACGCCATCTACCGCTGCAATCAATGGTTTGCTAAGGCTCGCAAGTACCTTTAATAAATTAATCGGCGGGGCATCTTCATGGGTAATGGGTGATTTCATGAAATCAGCAATATCATTCCCGGCGGAGAAGGCATTCCCAGCGCCAGAAATCAACATTACCTTTACATGAGGATTCTGATCGCCCTCAGAAAGTATCTGCGTCAGCTCGCGATACATCGCGTTGGTAAATGCATTCTTCTTCTCGGGGCGGTTTAGTAATATCTTAAGAATACCGTCCGTTAGTTGATGATTAATCATGTGAGTTATGCAGAGCCTTTGAGCAAATCGGTTTTAGTCTGATCGTATTCAGCTTTTAAACGAGCAACGAACTGCGCTGTAGGTGTAACTGCCTTAACTGCCCCAATACCTTGGCCGCAGCCCCAGATATCTTTCCAGGCTTTCTGAGCTGCACCACCAAAGTTCATCTTACTTGGATCACTCTCAGGAAGATTTTCTGGGTCTAAGCCAGCATTCCGTATTGACGGTGCCAAGTAGTTTCCAGATACGCCGGTAAATAAGTTACTCAAGATAATATCGTCTGAGTTGCAGTCGACCACCGCTTGTTTGTAGTCATCGCTCGCACGAGCTTCTTCAGTAGCAATGAACGCTGAACCTATATAAGCATAGTCAGCACCGATGGCCTGAGCAGCTAAGATCGCACCACCAGTAGCAATGGAGCCGCTAAGAACCAGCGGACCTTTAAACCATTCCCGAATTTCTTGTATCAATGCAAATGGACTTTTAATTCCGGCATGTCCGCCGGCACCAGCCGCAACAGCAATTAAGCCATCAGCCCCTTTTTCGATTGCTTTTTTGGCAAAAGCATTATTGATGATGTCGTGTAACACGATGCCGCCATAGCTATGTGCGGCGATATTGATTTCTTCACGTGCACCGAGAGAAGTGATGATGATGGGTACCTTATATTTGACGCATAAGGCCATGTCGTGCTCAAGACGGTCATTGCTCTTATGCACAATTTGATTGATGGCAAAAGGCGCAGCAGGCTTTTCCGGATGCTCTCGGTTATACGCCTCTAATGCAGTAGTAATTTCAATTAACCATTCCTCAAGCTGTTCAGCCGGCCTAGCGTTTAGGGCAGGCATAGAGCCAATCACACCTGCTTTGCACTGGGCAATGAGCAATTTGGGATTGCTAACAATAAAAAGGGGTGCAGCAATGACGGGTAAATTACCCTCCGCCAAATGTTTGCGTAAAACTTCTGGAAGAGGTTGATTGCTCATATTTATTTTCAATAGTGAATTGACTTACTGCTCAGCTTTGTACCAAACCTGGGTACGACCTAGCAATGGAACGCCAATATAGCCACGGACATCCATCTTTTTACCATCTTCAGTCGTGACTTTGACGCGATAGATTTCGCCTTCTTCAGGATCCAAAATTCTGCCGTCTGACCAGGCCCCTGGTTTATCTCGTTTTAGATCAGTCATGATCCTCATTCCAAGAATGGGTTTATCTTTACGATCATCTTTACACAGTGTGCAATACACCAAAGGCTTTTCATTAGGCTTGGGGAAAGTTTTAATGATGGTTCCCTCAAGCTTGCCGTTCACTTCTTCAATCTTGATTAAAGAAGAGGGCTCATTGGTCTTGTCATCAATCGTTTTCCAGACCCCAATTGCTGGGTCGGTGGCTTGAGCATATGTATTTCCAGCTACCAGACCAAAAAGGCAGGCCGATAGAACTAATTGCTTCTTGATCATTCTGTTGTCTCCTAATATTGATTGTTGTTGATTCATGTTGATTAGCAACGCTCGAATATTCCAGCAGCGCCCATGCCGGTACCCACGCACATGGTCACCATTGCATGCTTGAGATTGCGTCTCTGTAGCGCATGAATCGCCGTTGCAGCACGTATTGCACCAGTTGCGCCTAGGGGATGTCCAAGGGCAATAGCGCTACCTAAGGGGTTAACTTTGCTTTGGTCTAAACCAAGATCCCGAATGACGGCTAAAGACTGGGCTGCAAATGCCTCGTTCAGTTCAATCCAATCCAAATCCTGCAAATTGAGGCCAGCCAATTTCAATGCAGCCGGAATCGCTTCTTTAGGACCAATACCCATAATCTCTGGAGGAACACCTTTCACCGCAAAGCTAACAAAGCGTGCCAAAGGAGTGAGGCCAAAGGTCTTAATTGCCTTTTCACTTGCCAAGATCAGTGCGCCGACACCGTCGGAAGTTTGTGAGCTATTGCCAGCCGTAACGCTGCCTCTAGCAGCGAACGGAGATTTGAGTTTCGCCAAACCTTCTAGTGAGGTGTCAACACGTGGGCCTTCGTCTTTCAAAAATTCGCGCCACTGGACATCTACTTGACCCTTATCTAGGTTCATCGAGCGATGGGCTACTTTAACCGGGAAGATTTCAGAGTTAAATTCACCGGCTGCTTGAGCTGCCATGGCTTTTTGGTGAGAGTGAAAAGCAAAAGCATCTTGATCTTCACGACTGATCTTCCATTGCTGCGCCACCTTCTCAGCAGTCAAGCCCATGCCGTAAGCAATCCCAATATTCTCATCACCCATAAAGATTTCAGGTGACATTGATGGAGAATTGCCACCCATCGGCACCATACTCATTGATTCCACGCCACCGGCAATCATCACATCTGCTTCACCAACCCGAATGCGATCAGCCGCCATCACAATGGCATTTAAGCCGGATGAACAGAAGCGGTTGACGGTAATGCCGCCAACAGTATCGGGAAGACCTCCTAAAAGAAGTCCAATACGAGCCACATTCAAGCCTTGTTGGCCTTCTGGCATAGCGCACCCAATAATGGCGTCTTCAATAGCTTTGGGATCTAGGGTAGGGACTTGCGTCAGGATGTGTTGCAGAGCATTGCCAAGCAAATCATCTGGCCGAGTATTTTTTAATGCGCCCCGTCCAGACCTACCAACAGCACTGCGAGTGGCTGCAACGATATAGGCGTCTTGAATATTTTTCATAGTGATATCTCGGTAAATTAGTTTCTAACAGGCTTGCCAGTTTGGAGGATGCCCATAATCCGTTCCATGGACTTAGGATGACCAATGAGTTCCACAAACGCCTGGCGTTCAAGCTTGAGGAGCCATTCTTCGGTAACTAGCGTTCCCGCATCGACATCACCGCCAGTAATAATCTCGATGATTTTCTTAGCAATGTGCGCATCATGCTCGGAGATAAATCCACCATCGCGCATATTCACTACCTGACCCATCACTGTTGCTGCTACAGAACGGCCACCAACCGGTATTAAGGTTGGGATGGGAGGTCTATAGCCACAGTAGCGCATTGCCTTGACTTGATCTTGTGCCAAAGCAAGCAATTCATATACGTTTGGAACAATGATGTCGCCTTTTTGTAGGTAAGCCATCTTCATAGCCTCTTGCGCAGATGATGAAACCTTAGCCATCGCGGCATTTTCAAATGAAGCTTTGGTGAAATCTAAATAATTAGTGTTGCCAGCAAGCGCTACACCTTGAGCAGCACGAATAGCCGCTTCTTTAAGTCCACCACCAGCGGGCAACAGACCAACACCAACCTCTACTAGGCCGATATAGCTTTCCATAGCAGCAACCCTACGCGCTGATTGGAGGACCAATTCACAGCCGCCTCCCAAGGCGATGCCAGAGACTGCAGCAACCACAGGAACTTGAGAGTATTTGATCTTCATCATCGTGTCTTGAAACTCTTTGACGAATGGCTCAACTCCAGCGGGACCACCTTTCATGACCATTGGCATTGCGGCTTCTAAATTGGCGCCGGCTGAGAAGGGGCCACCAGGTGTGCCGAGTTTGAGTGAAGTCGGTTGCCAGATGACCAAGCCAGCATAGTGAGCTTCTGCGATCTCAACGGCTTTTTGCAAACCGCTTAATACGTCAGGGCTAAAAGTATTCATCTTCGAGCGGAATGAAGCTATCAAAACCTCAGGTTGATTGGCATCAACCCAAGCGCGGAAGTCTGTGTTTTCAAAAATAGTCGTGCCCGCTGTTTTAGGATCAGGTGAGCCATCGCCTAGTAGTGGTGCTCTAAACACCTGCTTTTGATATACCGGCAAAGAGGAGCGGGGAATGTATTTATTCTCAGAAGCGGACCATGAGCCTTCTGGTGTGTGGAAAGCTTGTTTATCAGCAACTGGACCACTAAACAACCAAGCAGGTAAAGGCTCTTTACTGAGTGTTTTACCAGCATCAATATCTTCTTTGATCCAGTTAGCTACTTGTGAAACACCGGCAGCTTGCCAGTCCTCAAAGGGGCCCAAATTCCAGCCATAACCCCAGCGCATTGCAAAGTCAATTTCTCGGGCAGATTGCGCAATATCTCCAAGATGAATTGCACAGTAGTGGAAGATATCGCGATAGATCGCCCATAAGAATTGCGCTTGTGGCTCTTCAGTCTCTCTGAGGAGGCCGAGACGATCAGCAATCGGCCTTTTGAGAATGCGCTCAATCAGCGGCTCAATTGTTGCTGTAGAAGGCTTGTATTCACCAGTAGCCGCATCCAAGACAAGAACATTCTTACCATCCTTGCGATAAAAGCCTGCTTTTGTCTTTTGACCTAGCGCACCTTTTGCAATGAGTTGGCTCAACACTTCAGGCGTTTTAAAGAGAGCCGAGAAAGAATCACCCTGTAAGGAGTTTTCCATGGTCTTAATGACGTGAGCCATAGTGTCTAAGCCAACAACATCACTGGTTCTAAAAGTGGCTGACTTAGCACGGCCCAATTTGCTGCCGGTAATGGCGTCAACCTCATCAAAACCTAGACCAAACTTTTGCGCTTCAGCAAAGACTGCCAAGATTGAGAAAACCCCCACACGATTGCCAATAAAGTTTGGCGTATCTTTGGCTCGTACCACCCCTTTACCCATTGTGGAGGTCATAAAGGTTTCTAATGCATCCAATACGGCAGGATCAGTATCCGCCGCTGGGATAAGTTCTAGTAGGTGCATATAGCGTGGTGGATTAAAAAAGTGCACACCACAAAAGCGTTTCTTTAGGTCACCAGAAAAACCTTTTGCAAGTTCACCAATAGGAAGGCCTGAGGTATTGGTTGCAAATAGCGCATGTGCCGGTATATGGGGGGCTACTTTTTCATAGAGAGCATGTTTCCAATCTAAACGCTCTGCAATGGCTTCAATAATGAGGTCGCAACCTGCTAGAAGCCCTAAGTCATCCTCATAGTTCGCAGGAGTAATCAGATTAGCATCTGAAGACAAACCTAGTGGAGCGGGCTTCAGTTTTTTGAGATTCTCAATCGCTTTCAGTGCAATCGCATTTTTATTAACCGGTTTGCCATCATCAGATTTG
This sequence comes from Polynucleobacter sp. VK25, assembly GCF_018687355.1. Taxonomy (NCBI): domain Bacteria; kingdom Pseudomonadati; phylum Pseudomonadota; class Betaproteobacteria; order Burkholderiales; family Burkholderiaceae; genus Polynucleobacter; species Polynucleobacter sp. VK25. The sequence continues at coordinate 860,175 of NZ_CP061288.1, forward strand.
CCTGGCAAGTCAAACAAAATAACTGGCAGCCCAACGTTAATACATTGCGCCGCAATCTGAGCGCCCATGACACCAGCACCGAGGATGGCTACTTTTTTAATGATCTTGTTATCACTCATATTCAGTCTTTCAGAAAAAATCCGCAGGCATTGACATTAACGATTTCGAACCCGCACGTGCTTGACGGATTAGCATCGCTGTTTCAGGAAGGAGTTTGTCAAAGTAGAAGCGGGCAGTAGCTAGCTTTGCTTGGTAAAAAGGATCGTTGCTAGATTTGTTTGCTAATGCAATCTTTGCCATACGCGCAAAGAGGTAGGAGTAAATCAAATGACCCACAACACGCAAGTAGGGGACTGCAGCAGCACCCACTTCTTCATGATTCATCATGGCTTTCATGCCAATTTCTTTGGTGAGTTTTTCAACCTTAACGGCGATATCCGAAAGCGGATCGATAAACTCCTGCATTTCTTTACGAACACCTTCTTCTTCAATAAATTCTTCAATGATCTTGCCAAACTTGGTGAGCTTCTTGCCCATATCAGCAAGCACCTTACGGCCCAATAGATCAAGAGATTGAATCGTATTAGTGCCTTCATAAATCATATTGATACGGGCATCGCGAACATATTGCTCCATACCCCATTCGGCAATATAGCCATGACCACCGAAGACCTGCATGCCTTCGTTGGTTGCTGTAAATGCGTTATCAGTTAAGAAAGCCTTAATAATCGGTGTGAGTAGGGCAACCATCTCACCAGTTTCTTTGCGAACTTTTTCATCTGGATGGTTGAGTTCTTTGTCAATCATGAGAGCTACCCAATAAGAGAAGGCTCTACCAGCTTCTGCATAAGCTCTCTGGGTCAGTAGCATCCGACGTACATCGGGATGAACAATAATCGGATCGGCTGCCTTTTCAGGCGCTTTAGCTCCAGTCAAGCTGCGCATCTGTAAGCGCTCTTTGGCATAAGCGGCTGAGTTTTGATAAGCCACCTCAGTTAAGCCAAGACTTTGCATGCCTACTCCAAGGCGAGCAGCATTCATCATGACAAACATGGCATTTAAGCCTTTATGTGGCTCACCAACGAGGGTGCCTATAGCGCCATCGAAGTTCATTACACAAGTAGCATTGCCATGAATGCCCATCTTGTGCTCAAGCGAACCGCAAGATACCGCATTAGCGCTACCAATAGAGCCATCAACACCAACCTTAAACTTCGGAACAGCAAATAAAGAAATTCCTTTGCTGCCAATCGGTGAGTCAGGCAAACGTGCTAACACGAGATGCACAATATTTTCTGCAAGATCATGATCTCCGCTAGAAATGAAAATCTTAGTACCGGTAATGGAGTAAGTGCCATCAGCTTGTGGTTCGGCTTTCGTTTTCAACAAGCCAAGATCAGTCCCGCAATGCGGCTCAGTTAAGCACATGGTGCCCGTCCATTGTCCGGAAACCAGTTTCTCTAAGTAGGTCTTTTTCTGTTCCTTAGTACCGTGGGCATGCAGACACTCATAAGCACCATGTGAAAGGCCTGGATACATCGTCCAAGATTGATTGGCAGAATTTAAAGTTTCATACAGAACGGTATTAAGTAATTGCGGTAAACCTTGGCCACCATATTCAGGGTCGCAGGATAAGGCTGGCCATCCACCCGCAACATACTGCTCATAGGCGCTCTTAAAGCCGGTAGGCGTTGTAACCGAACCATCAGCATGGCGTGTACAGCCTTCCTGATCGCCAATCTGATTCAAGGGGAAAGCAATCTCACTCGCAAATTTGCCTGCCTCTTCAATGATTTGATTCATGGTGTCTTTATCAACATCCTGATATGCGGGCAGGGCAGAAAACTCTTTGCCAGCCTCGAGCATCTCATGAATAACAAATTGAATATCGCGCAGGGGAGGGTTGTATTGAGGCATATTAGATCCAGATTCAATGTGGTGAATTAAATTAAAGAGTAAATAAAAAACATGACTATTTGTTTACTTGATGAGCTAGAAAAACATTCTTGATTAGTTTGTTCGCTAGCTGAAGGCTTTTAGGGTTTTGCAAAAATCTTGAGTCATGGTGCGCCCCCAGTACGATGCTGTAGAGCTGAAAAAGCATTTCTTGAGGAATGACCGATTTCTGAAGATCTCCTGCGGAGATTGATTCTTTAATAGCCCTCAAGAGCGCTGAGCGCCAATCTTCTACGCTACGTACTAGCTCATCCCGAACTATTCCAGGGCGGTCATCGAATTCCGCAGCACCTGCAATAAAGAAACAGCTAGAAGTGTTTTCGCCAACGCTAATCTTGAGCCATGCATCAATCATCTGGCGTAAGCGCGGCAGACCTTTGGATTTGGCTAGGGCGGGGATGAAGACGATGTCCGAGAAGTACTCGTAGTATTTGCGTATCACTTCAATCTGCAGTTCCTCACGAGAGCCGAAGTGGGCGAAGACGCCACTCTTACTCATACCTACGGACTCGGCCAGGTGACCAATCGTGATGCCCTCAAGTCCAGACTTGCTGGCTATTTCAAGTGCAGCTTGCAAAATGACCGACTTAGTAGCTGTACCCTTTTTTGTATCGGGTGATAAAGCCGTCTGTGTAAGCCTTGTATCAAGCATGGATATCGATATTTACCTATATTGTTGTAAAAATAATACGATCGTTCGTTTATATTACAGCAATATCCTACAGGCTCAAACCCCCGTAAATAGGCTCTCGGTAATGCTTATTGTTTGTAGGGTTTAGTTATTTGCTGCACTGCAACATAAATAAAGGGAAAACCCGAGATACAAATTGCAAAGAAATTAAATAAGATTCAGGCTGTTGTTTCACATTCATTAGAAAAAATAAACACAGGAAGACATATGAAAACAGTAAAGATTAGCGCCTTAGTTTTAGCTATGGCCGGTGTATTCGCAACAAGTGCAAATGCACAATCTGCTAAAAAGAATGCTTGGGAGGGTTTTTATGGTGAGGCTGCTGTAGGCTACGCTGCATTCAATCCTTCTGTAGACAGCGCTACATTGGCACTTCCTACACCTCCTTATCCCGCTGGAACTACTACCCCAGTTAGCACAAGAACCAATACCTTAAACACCGCAACAAACAAAATTGGTGTTGGTTATAACTTTGGTATTAATGATAAATACACATTGGGTATTGCGGCAAGCTATGCAATTGGCGCTTCATCTGTAGCGGGTGGAGAATTTGCTGTTGCTGGTCAAACTAAATGGTTTAACTATCAACTGAAAAACATCTGGTCTGCAACTGTGAATCCTGGATATGCGATCGACAAAGATAGCTTGGTTTATGCAAAAGTTGGCATAACCGGAAACACCATGGGCCTCAATGGCCAAACTGCTTCGTATCAAACCCAAAACTTTACCGGCTATGTTCTTGGTTTGGGTTACAAGCAAATGGTTACCCAGTCTATTTACTTGCTCGGAGAAGTTAATTATGCGAGTCTGAGTTCTAAGACAGCAACCCTAGCTACAAGTAGCGGCCCAATTACTGCCAAAATTGGCGGTAGTGGAATGGATGTTATTTTTGGCGCCGGTTACCGCTTCTAATTGTTGTAAATTCTTAAGTCAAAGCCCTCTCATCGCAGAGGGCTTTTTCTTTAGATTTATGACTCCTATGATTAGAATGGGTCATACGTATTTAGCAATATAGCTATAAGTAAAACAATATCGAGACTGGAACTAGCTCAATGGTTAATCCCGCAAAACCTTGGTTAAAAAACTATCCTGAGGGTGTGCCTCATGATGTTGATATCTCTGGATACAACTCTCTGCTGGATATGTTTGAGGAAGCGTTTGAGCGATATCCCAATAGACGAGCACTGGAGTATCTTGATAAGTTTCTAACGTATCGAGAGCTTGATCAGTATTCCAAGCATTTTGCAGCCTATTTGCAAAACCTAGGATTGGAGCCTGGCTCTCGTGTGGCAATCATGCTGCCTAACGTTTTGCAATTTCAGATTGCGATGATCGGTATTCTGCGTGCCGGCTTCGTAGTGGTTAATGTTAATCCACTCTATACCGCTCGTGAACTCGAGCATCAACTCAAGGACAGTGGAGCATCAGCCATTGTTATATTGGAAAACTTCGCACACGTTTATCAACAAATTGCCGCAAACGTACCATTGAAGCAAGCCATTGTTACATCTATGGGTGAAATGATCGGTGTTAAAGGTGCAATCGTGAACTTGGTAGTGCGCAAGGTAAAGAAATTAGTGCCTACATGGGATTTGCCTGGTCACGTTACCTTTACTCACGCCATAAGTGAGGGTGGTCGCCATCGTTGGAATAAACCGAGCACTTCACTTAACGATATTGCCTTTCTTCAGTACACCGGAGGCACTACCGGACTATCTAAAGGCGCCATTCTGCTGCATAAGAATATTCTCTCTAATGTTATCCAAACAGAGTTATGGTTAGAGCCTGGATTAAAGCGTAAGCAAGTTGAGCAATTGGTTTTCTTGTGCGCACTGCCGCTGTATCACATCTTTGCATTGACAGCCTGTGCAGTCTTGGGGATGCGCAAGGGCGGCATGTTAATTTTGGTTCCCAACCCGCGTGACTTTGATGGCTTTATCAAGCTGTTAAAGAAGCATCCAGACATCAATATCTTCCCAGGTGTGAATACCTTATTTAACGCATTGATGCATAAGCCAGAATTCGCTTCTGTGAAGTTCCCCAATATTTTGGCAACCATTGGCGGTGGTATGGCGATGCAAAAAGTCGTTGCTGATCATTGGCAAGAGATGACTGGCGCTCCTATTGCTGAAGGCTATGGACTCTCAGAAACCTCCCCGGTTGCTTGTGTAAATTCTGCATTGATAGAGAGCTTTACTGGATATATTGGATTACCTGTACCCAGCACAGAAGTGGTTATTTTGAGTGATGATGGCATTGAGGTGCCATTTGGAACGCCTGGCGAAATCTGTATTCGGGGTCCACAGGTCATGGCTGGTTACTGGAATAGGCCAGAAGAAACCAAAAATGTGATGACTGCTGATGGGTACTTTAAATCAGGCGATATCGGCATCATGAATTCTGATGGCTTAACCAAGATCGTCGATCGTAAAAAAGATATGGTTCTGGTGTCTGGATTTAATGTCTATCCAAACGAAGTGGAAGAAGTCCTATCCCTGATTCCTGGTGTCCTGGAATGTGCTGTTATTGGTGTCCCGGACGATGATTCTGGTGAGGCTGTTAAGGCATTCATTGTGAAACAAGATCAGTCGCTTACAGAAGAGGCTATCTTGGCCTTCTGCAAGGAAAACCTGACCAACTATAAGCGCCCCAAACACATTGTTTTCCGCAATGACCTACCTAAGACTAACGTTGGGAAAATCCTAAGACGTGAATTGCGGGACCTATAAGCAATCGCCGGATGTAAAGACTAGTCATTTAAAATACTTTTTTAGCTACTGATTAGTAAAAATATTATCGTGATTCTTTGGCTTCGTTCCTTGCTGTTCTATTTATTTGGCTTTACATCGGTCACTGTTTACGCTTCCGTAATTATTCTGGTGATCCCATTTACTAGTATCCGCACTCGCTACAACATCGGTGTAGCCTGGTGCCGTTTAATCCAAAAAGTACTATTCCTATTGTGCGGAATTCGCTCCGAAATCAAAGGAATGGAAAATATTCCCAGAGATCCCAATAAGCCATTAATTGTTCTAGGCAAACATCAATCTGCCTGGGAAACTTTTGTATACCCAGCCTTTTTTCCGAGACAACTTTGCTTTGTATTTAAAAGAGAGTTGCTTTACGTGCCCTTTTTTGGCTGGGCATTAGCCTCGCTAAAAATGATTCACATTAATCGTGGCGATCGTGAAAAGGCTCGAGAGGCTGTCAATGAGCAGGGCAAGGTAGTACTGGCGGCTGGTAATTGGATAGCTATTTATCCCGAGGGCACTCGAACCCCGCGAGGATCATTTAAGCCTTACAGAAAAGGCGGAGTGCGCCTTGCTATAAGTACTCACACAGATATCCTGCCGGTTGCACAGAACTCTGGAGCCATATGGCCTAGAAAGACCTTCTTAAAACGCCCAGGAGTAATTACGCTTTCGATTGGACCGGTGATTTCTGTTCAAGGAAAGACGGAGGAGCAGTTGCAGCTAGAGGTGGAGGCCTGGATAGAGGGCGAAATGCGCAGAATTGATGCGCCTGCATACGCCCATTAATTTCTCAGTTTTTCTTGGTCTTCTTGCGGATGTAGAGCGTCTTGGTAATGCGTGCCACAACATCATCTTCCTGATCCTTAATATCTGCAACAAAGTCCCTAAGAATTTTGTCGCCAGGTTCGGCTGCGCTGACGATTTCATCTAATTGTTCTTGAGTAATTTCAAAACTGGCATGAACCTTGCCCTTGCCAGGCTTCAAAAATTCAATCTTAGCTGCTTGATCCCAAACAATATAACCCTTGCCAATATTTTGGGACACCATCATCATGAAAAAGGGGTCGGTCATTGCAAAGAGACTGCCGCCAAAATGAACGCCTAAGATATTGCGATTCAATAAACCATGCTTAAGGCGAACTCTCGCATAACGAAAATCTTTAGAAATCTTTTCAACAGTGATTCCGGCCCCCAGGAACGGAGGCCACAGATTCATACCCCTTCGCAGAAGATTTGCATTGATCACGGGATGAATTTCTATTGAGTTTCTATTTTGACTGTGGAGTCTTGCCAACCATCTTGGCCGCTCTCAAGAAATCAAAATCTACACCTTGATCGGCTTGAGTAACGGTATCCAAAAAGAGTTTCTTATACCCACGCTCAGCGGTAGGTGCAGTTATTGGGTTCTCTGTCATTCGCTTAGCTAGTTCTTCATCTGAAATGAGGAGGCTAATTTCACGATTCTTCACGCTCAAGCGAATTCGATCACCATTACGTACTTGCGCTAAGGGGCCGCCAATAGCGGATTCAGGGGTAACGTGTAAAACAATCGTGCCAAACGCGGTCCCGCTCATGCGTCCATCAGAGATACGTACGATGTCTTTCACGCCAGCACGGGCCAGTTTCATAGGAATCGGAATATAGCCAGCCTCAGGCATGCCTGGAGCGCCTTTAGGGCCAATGTTCTTGAGCACCAAAATGTCGTCAGCAGTCACATCTAAGTCTGGGCTATCAATACGGTTCGCTAAATCAGCTGCATCCTCAAAAACTACAGCGCGACCTTCATGCTCCATGAGTTTTTCATTGGCTGCAGACTGTTTAATGATCGCGCCACCAGGTGCAAGATTGCCATGCAAGACCGCAATACTGCCACGTGGATAAATCGGCTTATCAAAAGGGCGCACTACATCCTGTTTAAAGCTCGGCGGAGCTGCATCAATTTCTTCGCCAAGCGTTCTGCCGGAAACTGTCATCGCATCCAACTTCAATAGAGGTTTTAGTTCACGAAGCAGCGTAGTCATACCACCAGCATCATGGAAGTTCTCCATGTAATGATCGCCGGATGGCTTTAAATCCACCAGAACTGGAGTCTCATCACCCATCTTATCGAGTGCATCGAGGTCAATTTCCAAGCCCATTCGACCAGCAATAGCAGCAAGGTGAACAATGCCATTGGTTGATCCACCAATCGCTAGCAATACACGCATCGCATTTTCAAATGCGTCTGCAGTGAGTACTTTGTCGATCGTTAAACCTTCTTTAGCCATCTTGACTGCGCACGTACCGGTTTCCTCGGCGACGCGAATACGATCAGCGGTAACAGCTGGTGGTGTTGCGCCACCAGGGACTGTCATACCCAAGGCTTCAGAGATACAAGCCATTGTGCTTGCTGTACCCATGACTGAGCATGTGCCTACGCTAGCTACTAATTGATCATTCACTTCATCTTTTTCGACTTCATCAATTTCACCGGCGCGGAACTTGCCCCAATAGCGACGGCAATCCGTGCAGGCGCCAACACGTTCACTACGATGTGAGCCGGTGAGCATTGATCCGGTGATGAGCTGAATAGCTGGAATGCCCGCAGAAGCCGCGCCCATCATCTGTGCAGGAACTGTTTTATCGCAACCACCAATCATGACGACCGCATCCATTGGCTGCGCCCGTACCATTTCCTCTGTGTCCATCGACATGAGATTGCGCAAGTACATGCTAGTGGGTGCAGCAAAACTCTCATGGATAGAAATCGTTGGAAATTCCATAGGCAAACCACCCGCTAACATCACGCCACGCTTCACTGCCTCTAATAGCTGCGGCATATTACCGTGGCAGGGGTTGTACGCGCTGCCGGTATTAATGATGCCAATCACTGGACGATCTAAGGCGCTATTGGTATAGCCAGCCCCTTTAATGAAAGCCTTACGCAGAAATAGAGAAAAGCCCTTATCGCCATAGCTCGTTAAGCCTTTGCGTAAACCGCTCTCCGCAGGATCTTTTGGTTTATTACTCATCAATATGTCTCGAATCTCTTTTTAAGTGTTCTTTTGGCTTAATTGTAGCGATGGAATAGGCAATTTACCTACAGTCCGCCACCCCAGCGGTATTGCCAGGAAACCCCCAGTGCTGTGTAGTCAGTATTGGTGTTGGAATAAACACCTTTGCTACCAGTGAGGCGGATCGAATTGTGTTTATTGATGGGGTAGGAAAAAGTGCTGCCAAATCGCCAATTTTCCTGCGAACCGCTGATTGCGGTTCCGTTGACATATTTCTGACCGCCCATGAAATAGGTCGCGTCTGCAGAAAGATAGGCCATATTTTGAAAGTAGTAGATCGCATGGGCTTCCGAGGAGTAGATCGGATTTTGTGACAGCGTATTACTACCCAGAAAACTAGTATTGCTCGTGTAGATCGTGGCCATGCCTGCCAGTTCCAAACGCCATGGTCCGACTGCTTGAGATGCTCCAATGGCGGGCTGAACAAGAGAGCGATTGGCGCCGACATTGAGCATTTGCTCGCTGTTGTACTTACCCCATGGGATGGATGCGGCAAGACTTGCTCCAATAATGAGGTCTTGCTGGTAATTCTTAAATTCCTCTAGCGATAGAGCAGGAGCGCCATACAGATTGGCGGAGATCTTCACAACTGGATCGGATAGACCTTCTGCGGAGGCATTCATATTTTGGGGCCCAATACCGCCAGTACCTGAAAGTTGGGCGTAGGGAACTAAGAGGCTAATCCTGCCAGACTGTCCGAAGACGTCGATGATGCGGGTTAGGTTTGCTGCCTCGGTAGTGAGTGTGTAGGAACCACTTTTAGCTTGCGCAATACCGCCGGTAATAAAGTTAATGCCAATGGGTGCATTCGAATATGCACGGGCTTCAATCTCTTGGGCGGATACTTGTTGGCATAAAAATCCCAACAAACAAAACCAAAAAATTCTCATGCAATGCAAGTAAGGCAATTACTTTTTGGAGCCAAATAAGACTGCCAGAGTTTCAGTATTACCCACAACCTTATTGAACCCCACAAAAATTAAGTAAGGCCAAACAATGAGCCAATACAAGATCGACATTGCTAATATCCTTAATGCATCACCGCCTCCAAAGGCAGTCATTGAGGAGATAAATTCTTTTCCATGTATTAAGCCATCGACCCCAGCCTCAAAATAGTTCAGGGCAATGACGACAATAATATAAACAATCGACTCAATGAATAGAGAGCCAACAATGCCATTTTCTTTTTCAATCTTGATTGGATAGGCGGCCTGAGCGATTAACATAAATTTTGCCGATAAAGCCGCTTTGATTAATGCAAAACCAAATAAGGCTAGAGGAATAGGGCGCTCTTCCAGAGCAGTTGCAGCCATAAAGGTAATGGCACAGAACCAAATGCCAAAGTAAAGCGTCAAAGCAAGCGCTTTTTTCATTTCCTCTTCAAGTTTGATTTTCAGGCCTGGTTGATTTGGGGGATTCGTGGTGCTGTTAGTCATGAAAATCTTTAATGAGAGGAATGGGGCTGTTAGTCACCACAAGTAGAGCAAGAGCTCGAAGTGGCAAGCTCAACTGGTGCTGGCTCTTGTGTGTAACGTGCAATAAAGGCATGCTTGCTGGCCATTGGGATCTTCAGCCATACAAAGTGTCCTGAACCTGGCGCAACGTCAATAGACTCGCCGCTCATATTCCACATTTCTGTCAAAACAACATCTGTATTTCCGCTCGGCTCGATGATCTCAATTTTGTCACCTACAGAAAAACGATTCTTCACGTCGACTTTGACTCGACCAGTTGCAGTATCAATGTCTAATGTCTCGCCAACATATAAGCTGCGACCAGATAAAGAGTGACCACGCATATACAGTTGATATTCTTTATCGTGGTGACGCTCATAGAAGCCATCGGTATAACCCCGGTTGGCCAAGCCTTCTAATTGACCTAGCAAGGCTGTATTAAATGGTCTTCCAGCAACAGCATCATTGATTGCCGCTCTGTAGGACTGGACAGTGCGTGAAACGTAATAAGGTGATTTGGTGCGACCTTCGATCTTGAATGAGTCTACGCCCATCTTGGTTAAGCGCTCTATATGCTCAACGGCACGAAGATCTTTGGAGTTCATGATGTACGTGCCATGTTCATCTTCTTCCATGGGCATTAAGTCATCAGGGCGACGCGCCTCCTGGAGGAGGACTACATCACCGCTAGTATTTTGTTGACCGGGCTTGACCTTGTAATCCCAACGGCAGGCGTTAGTACAGGCACCTTGGTTTGAATCTCGGTGTGACATATAACCAGATAACAAGCAGCGCCCCGAATAGGCAATACAGAGAGCGCCATGAACAAAAACCTCAAGCTCCATTTCTGGACAATCTTGACGCACTTCTTCAATTTCATCAAAGGAGAGTTCACGAGACAAAATCACGCGGCTGATACCAACAGAACGCCAGAACTTTGCTGAAGCTCCATTAACGGTATTTGCCTGTACTGATAAATGAATTGGCATATCGGGCCAAGCTTCACGTGCCATCATGATGAGACCAGGATCAGACATGATTAAAGCATCAGGCTTTAATGCAATTACAGGATCCATATCCTTGATGTAAGTGCGTGTCTTACCACCATGCGGTAATAAGTTAGACACCAAATAAAATTTCTTACCCATTTCATGGGCGGTATCAATTCCGTTCTTTAGAACTTCAATCTTGCCAAAGTCGTTATTACGTACCCGTAGTGAATAGCGTGGCTGACCTGCATAAATGGCATCAGCGCCAAAATCAAAAGCAGTGCGCAGCATAGAAAGGCTGCCGGCTGGAGCGAGAAGTTCAGGAATCTTAGTCATGGACCTATTTTAGTGCCTCAGAGGGTATTGCGCATTCCTAAGTAATATCTGGCCAAGAAGCCCTAATCCCGCTATTTTCAGTAGGAAGGGGCTATTCGTCCGCTATTGAGTTACTGAGAACTCCAATCGATTCAATCTCGATTTCGCAGATATCGCCAGGCTTCATGAAGACAGGCGGCGTTCTCGCATAGCCCACCCCTGCGGGGGTGCCTGTAATGACAAGATCACCAGGCTCTAAAGTCATACACTCCGAGATCAATACGATTGTCTCTGCTACACCCCATAGAAAGTCCTTGGTATTGGCATTCTGCATGACCTGACCATTGAGGCGTGATTGAATATTTAATCCATCACATCCCGGGGGTAGTTCATCTGGTGTAACTAACCAAGGTCCAAATGCACCTGTCTTGTCAAAGTTTTTGCCAATAGTCCATTGTGTCGTTTTGCGTTGATAGTCTCGAATGCTGCCATCATTAAATACACTATAGCCAGCTACACAGTCCAATGCATTTTCAAGTGTGGCATTGCGAATGGTTTTGCCAACAACAAAAGCTAGTTCTGCTTCGTAATCCAGTTTGTCAGATACCTTTGGTCGAATGAGTGGACTTCCATGTGATGTGAGGGAGCTTGGTCCGCGCATAAAGAAGCTTGGGTACTCTGGTCTGGCATTGCCGCCTTCTTTTGCATGATCTGCATAGTTCAATCCCATGCAGATAATTTTCCCTGGTCTATCGATTGGCGCATTAAAAGAAATGTCACTCAACTTTTTGACGGCAGCCTTTGGATTAGAGAGGGCGGCTGCCGCTCGATCCAATAGTTTTGGCGACTGTATGAGCGCAAGCAGGTTATGCGGAAGTGTTGCATCAGTAGCGCATAAATCTACAAACTCGGATGGATTGTTTTTGCAGAGTGCGCCAATACTAGACTGACCATTGTGATTGCTAAAGCTAATTAGTTTCATTACTGTCTCTCGCTCACTTTTAGTAATTATATGAATCGTAATATTGGCAGTATATGGCAGCCTTTAAAAGGAATCGGCAGTCTTTAAAAATCTGCCAGACACCCCATTTGAATTGGTGGGGTGCAGATTCAACGAAAATGACCTAGACCTAGAAATAATGTGATAATTTTCAAAACATTACATGCACTAATTGATTATTCAGAAAGTACAGAAATCATGGGGACACAGGGCGATTCATTGAATGGTGGGCAGATTCTGGCCAACGCGCTAGTAAGGCAGGGTGTCGATCTGGCTTTTGGTGTCCCTGGTGAGAGCTTTTTACCGCTACTGAATGGTTTGGTGGATCATCCCCAGTGTCGCTTCATTACCTGTCGCCAAGAGGGTGGCGCTGCCTATATGGCTGAGGCATACGCAAAGCTGACCGGTAAGCCCGGGGTTGTCATGGTAACTCGTGGTCCAGGCGCATCAAATGCCATGATTGGGCTGCATACGGCTTATCAAGATTCAACTCCCATGGTGTTGTTGGTCGGCCAAGTAGGTACCGATATGGTTGAGCGCGAAGCGTTTCAAGAAGTTGACTACCGACGTATGTTTTCTGAATGCGCAAAGTGGGTCGGCAGTATTGATCGAGTGGACCGTATTGATGAGTTTGTTTCTCACGCATTTCATGTTGCGCAGGCAGGTAGAAAAGGTCCAGTGGTTCTAGCGCTTCCAGAAGATGTTCTATATATGCACGGACAAGAGAAGCCGGTAGCACCTGCGCATATTGTTCAACCTGGCTTAGACCAAGCAGCATTCTCTAAAGCGCTTGAGGTGTTTGCTCAAGCTAGCAAGCCGCTTGTGCTTGCTGGTGGGGGGAATTGGAATCAAGCTGCATGTGAAAGCTTAAGAGCCTGGGCTAACCGTGAAGACGTGCCTGTTGCAACCAGTTTTCGCTCTCAGGATGTCATTGATAACTTGGATCCTTGTTTTGCAGGTGATTTAGGCATTGGCGCTAATCCAGCCTTGGCTAAGCGGGTTCAAGAAGCCGATTGTCTTTTGGTCATTGGGGAGCGCTTAGGGGAAATGACAACAGCAGGTTATAGCCTGCTGTCATCACCGCAGGCCAAGACCACATTAATTCATGTTCTCTCAGGGCCAGAAGAGTTGGGTCGCGTATACCGACCTGAATTTGCCTTGAACTGTAGTCCTGAAAACTTTTGCAAAGCCCTGAGTGAAATCAAGATGGGCAAGCAATACGATCGTCAGGCAATGAATGACGCTCATGCACAGTATCTTGCTTTCTCGACTCCGGTGAGGGTTCCAGGAGACATGCAGTTAGCACACATCATGAGCGCATTAAAGGATGTTATTCCACGTAATGCCATCGTCACAAATGGTGCTGGTAATTTCGCTACTTGGGTACACCGCTTTTATCCTTACGGCGCATTTAAGACTCAACTAGCGCCAGCAAATGGATCAATGGGTTACGGCTTGCCAGCTGCAATCGCTGCAAAAATTGCTGAGCCACAAAGGGTGGTGATTGCTGTATGTGGTGATGGTGATTTCATGATGAACTGTCAGGAGTTGGCAACAGCGGCACGATACAACGCATTTCCAATCATCCTATTGGTCAACAACAGTATGCTGGGCACTATTCGCATGCATCAGGAGCGTGAGTTTAAGTCTCGAGTCATTGCGACCGAGTTAACCAATCCTGATTTCGTCAAATTTGCAGACAGCTTTGGTATTTCAGGCTATAGAGTTACCAAAACAGAAGAGTTCGCACCTATCTTTGCCAAAGCATTGGAAGGCAATCGCGGGGCCTTGATTGAGCTGGTTCTGGATCAAGAAGTTATTTCACCAAGCAAGCTACTCTCTGAATTAGGGAAATAAAAAAGAGGGGAGATCCCCTCTTTTTGATGACTACAGCAGACCAAAAAATAGCGGTCCCGCATGAACGGTCATGAGTTAATCCACCTTAGCACCAGAATCTTTTACTACTTTGCTCCATTTCACAATTTCAGCCTTAATGAATGTGGAGAATTGTTCTGGGGTATTGCCTGCAGGTTGAGCGCCCATTGCTAAATACTTTTCTTGTACAGATGGACTGGCAATGGCTGCCATCAAGGCTGCGCTATCCTTATTCAAGATCTCGGCTGGCATATTTGCTGGACCAACTACTCCAAACCAAGATGTTGCTTCATATCCAGGCAAATTAGCGGCCTCAGCAATTGTTGGTAAATCTGGAAATGCTGGTGAACGTTTGGCACTAGTTACAGCCAATGCCTTGAGGCGTCCTGCACGGATAAAGTTAATTGAGGAAGGTAAGTTATCAAACATGATGTCCACATTACCTGCCATTAGATCAGTTACCGCAGGTGGGCTTCCCTTGTATGGCAAATGCACCATATAGGTTTTAGTCATGGATTTAAACAACTCTCCCGCCATGTGAATCGAAGTGCCATTACCGCTTGAGGCCATATTCACTTTGCCTGGATTGGCTTTGGCATAAGCGATAAGGTCTTTTACAGTATTAATTTTGTTTTTAGCTGCAAACGCCGGATTCAGAACGAGGACATTGGGTAGTTCTGCGACCAATGTGATTGGCGTAAAGTCTTTAATTGGGTCAAAAGGAAGTTTGCCGCCACCTTGTGTATATAGAGGAAGGTTGATGCCGTGAGTTCCTACCGAGGCCATTAGCCATGTGTAACCATCTGGTGGTGATTTAGAAACTATTTCTGCGCCAATATTTCCGCCGGCACCCGGCTTGTTATCAATAATGACATTCCATTTTTGAGTATTGAGCAATTCATTTTGCAAGGGCCGAGCAATATTGTCAGTTGCTCCACCGGCTGGAAAAGGGACGATAAATTTAATGGGCTTATTCGGATAATCGGATTGGGCCAATACCATTTCGGCAGGACCCGCCATTAAGACTAGGGAAAGCAAACATAGTCGAAAAACTCGTGACGTAATGTTTGCGGAACCGCGTTTGTTCATTCTTGTCTCCAGTTAATTGAGATCATTCTTTAGATGATTCTTTTAATACTTTGCTTGGGTTTTAAGACACAGACTAATTTCTTAAATTCAAAACATATATTCATGATTTAAGCATAACTGGGCAATGGGTGCAGACCCTTGGTTGGGGTGATCCCTGATGGGGAGGTCATATTTGAGCTTTTGTAGCTAAAAGTGATATGAGGGTTGGTTTCTAGCTGTTTCCCCGTCTCGGAAAAGGATTCATAATGCGCAATAACTAAAAAAATGGAGACAAATCTCATGAAGGTATTTTTAAAGTCGGCTCTTGCTGGTGTGACGCTGGCGGGTGTCTTATTTAGCTCATTAGCGAATGCACAAGCTTGGCCACAAAAGCCTATTAAATTTATCGTCCCTTTCTCTGCTGGGGGCGCCAATGATTTGATGGCGAGAGCTGCAGCTGAAGGCGCATCAAAAGTGATAGGGCAAGCCATTGTGGTTGAAAATAAACCGGGTGCCGGTGGAACGCTGGGTACAGTGTTTGTCAGCAAAAGCGCGCCAGACGGATATACATTTTTAATTAGTGCAGCAGGCGTTGTGTCTAACAATATGATCAAGAAGACGACCAACTATAAAGATGGTGATTTGGTGCCAGTAGTCATGATTGGTTTAGCCCCATCAGTGATTGTTGTTTCTTCTGAATCTAGCTATAAAAATTTACGAAATTTTGTTGATGCTTCAAAAGAAGGGCAGGGTCTTCACTTTGCTACTGCTGGCACTGGAAGTACTCCACACTTTGTGGCAGAACTACTCAATACAAAATATGGTGCCAAGTTAATCCCAGTTCCTTACAAGAGTGGCTCTGAAGGTGCTTCTGCCGTGATGGGCGGTCAAGTAGCTGGCACCTCTGAGGCTAGCATTGTGGCTTTGCCTCACATCAAACCAGGGGGAAAATTTAGGCCATTAGCGACTACTTGGACAAAACGTATTTCGGCATATCCCGAGTTATCTACAGCTGTCGAGCAGGGATTCCCAGATTTGCAAATTGCGCATTGGGCAGGCATACATGCCCCTGTTGGCGTATCCCCTGAAATCATGGATAAGCTAGCGGCAGCTGTTGATGTCGCTATGAAGTCTCCACAGGTTGCAGATCGTTTAAAGGGTCAGGGAATAGAGCCTGTTGGCGGGACTCGTGCCTCGTTCATTGAATTCGTGGATGCTGAGCGCGCTCGTTTAGGTTCAATAGTGAAAGCTGCCAATATGAAGGATGATCAATGAAATTAGATTACGAGCTTGGCTCTCTCTTGCGCCAGAAAGTTGAAACAAGAAAGGGTTTGCTGGTTGCTGGAGCAGCAAATGCTTTAGCTGCAAGGATTATTTATGAACTTGGTTTTGAGGCGATTTACCTCAGTGGCGCCGGCTTAACCAATACCTTTTACGGCGTTCCTGATTTAGGTTTTGTGGGATTAAGTGACCTAGTAGGGCATACCTCTGCAATGCGCGATGCAATGCCATTGCCTATTATTGTCGACGCTGATACGGGTTTTGGTAATGCACTTAATGTGAGACAGACGGTACGTCAGTTAGAGCGCGCCGGAGCTAATGCCATTCAGATTGAAGATCAGGTTATGCCTAAAAAATGCGGCCATTTTTCTGATAAATCTGTAATTGAGCCAATGGAAATGGTTTCCAAAATTCAGGCGGCGGTTGATGCGCGAGATAGTAAAGATTTTTTAATCATTGCCCGAACGGATGCCCGAGCGATACATGGCTTGGATGATGCTCTGGCTCGAGCAGCGCTATATGCCGAACATGGTGCTGACATTACGTTCGTCGAAGCGCCTGTTAATGTCAGTGAGCTCAAACGAATTGCATCAGAGCTTACATGTCCGCAGATAGTGAATGTGGTGATTGGTGGAAAAACACCATGCTTACCCCAACAAGAATTTGCGCAAATGGGTTTTGGCATTGTGTTGTATGCCAATGCAGCACTTCAAGGTGCAATGCGTGGCATGACCAATGCACTCTCGCATTTAAAGACTCACGGAGAGTTGCATGAGGATCTCAATTTAGTTGCATCCTTTGAGGAGCGTCAGCGATTCGTGCAAAAACCTTTTTTCGATAACTTGTCAGAAAAGTACAAAAAGTAGTTCCAAAATTATTCCCAAGGGAGCGGTATGCAATTTCTATTCAACCAATTTACTAAAATTATTTTCTGTGCTGCGCTCTCATTTTTATTGATTGGAGTAAGTTTTGGACAGACAGGCCCACAACCTAAAGAGGGCGTCTGGATAGCTAAGAATTTTCGCTTTCATACTGGTGAAGTGATGCCCGAGATGAAGATTGGTTACATTACGATCGGCGACCCAAGCGGCATTCCAGTCGTGATCCTGCATGGCACTGCTGGCACTGCAAAAGGTATGCTTTCAAAGAACTTTGGCGGTGAATTATTTGGCCCAGGCCAGATTCTGGATGCAAGTAAATATTTCATCATCATTCCTGATGCAATTGGAGTGGGTAAATCAAGCAAGCCATCGGATGGTCTTAAAACCAAGTTCCCCCACTACAACTATGAGGATATGGTTGACGCGCAATATAGATTGGTATCCGAAGGCCTAGGGATTAACCATCTACGTTTAGTTCTAGGAAATTCTATGGGTGGTATGCAGACGTGGTTATGGGGAATTCAATATCCTGATTACATGGATTTACTCGTGCCGATGGCATCTTCACCCACGCAGATGTCAGGTCGCAATTGGATGATGCGTAGGATGATTATTGACTCCATCAAAAACGATCCAGAGTGGCAGGGTGGTAATTACACCAAACAACCAAAGAGCCTCCAATTTGCTAGTGTGTATTTCAATATCGGCTTTAGCGGAGGCAATCAAGGGCTCTATAAGTTGGCACCAAGCAGCGATGCGGCTGATCAACTATTGAATCAACGATTGAGCGCTTCTTTTGTTGCTGATGCGAATGACAATCTCTATCAGTGGGAGTCATCGCGAGATTACAACCCAACGCCTCACCTTGAAAAAATTAAAGCAAGAGTGCTGGCAATTAACTCGGCTGATGACGAAAGAAATCCACCCGAGTTGGGTTTTATGCAGAAAGAACTACCAAGAATGAAGAATGCCAAGCTGTATCTCATTCCGGCCTCACCCGAGACCTCTGGTCATAGCACTACTGGGCAGGCGAAGTGGTGGAATAAAGAGTTGGCAGTTACTTTAGATGATATGAAGTAATCACTAAATAAATTGCTGGCCAATGAAGAGTATCCTAATGAGTCTGTGAAGAGCATTGTAAAAATGAACGGGGAGCCTTCCCTTTGACTTTTCACCTTAAATTGAAGGCATCAACGAAAGAATGCAATGACAAAACTTACATCCAAGCCCATCTTAAAAAAAGCCGCCGGCATCTTGGCTCAGGATTTTGCAATACCTAAAGATATAGCTTGGGCATGGGTTACTTTACTGCTCTCTCAAGAGGAGCAGAAGCGCGACAGCGAAGAAAAACGCTATAGCCGTATTGCAGAATTCGAAACTTGGATTTTGGGCCTAAGCCTACCAACTGATCCAAAGAATTCAGAGAGTGGCGCAGTGAGTCCGGCGTCCGTAAAAAATTCCGCAAGAAATGTCTTTGAGTGGCCCCATGAATACATCTTTGAAGAGCCTGTAGCGCCAAAGCATCTAGATGCCAAAGTAACTTATAGCGATACCATCACCAAACCCATTTTGGATGCCGTTAAAGATGCAGGCGGATCCGATGATCGCGCAGCACTTATCGCTATCTTGGAGGGCTACGCTAAAGAGGGTCAAGAGCCTTTTGCCAATGTCACGCCTGAAGGTATTGAATGGAAAGGTAGCGCTTGGAAGGAGGGTGATAAATACAATCTCCTGACAATCAAGACTCTCCATAACCGTCTAGCCAATTTAAGCAAGAAGGGCTTGATCTAAGAAATTGACTTAGCTGGGTTTTCTAAAGAAAAAGCCCCTAAATCACTTTAGGGGCTTTACTTATTTGGCTCCTCGACCTGGGCTCGAACCAGGGACCTACGGATTAACAGTCCGGCGCTCTACCGACTGAGCTATCGAGGAATAAGCCGATATTATAGCAAGATGAAATCACTTCTTCCCACTTCTGTACGGATCCCCAAAGTACTGACCATAGCTGGGTCTGATAGCGGCGGCGGAGCGGGGCTTCAGGCTGATCTTAAGGTAATCACTGCCTTGGGCGGCTATGGTATGTCGGTTATTACAGCTATTACCGCTCAAAATACCTTGGGAGTCACACGTATTCAGGATATAGATCTTGATGTTGTTGAGGCCCAGATTGATGCTGTTTTATTGGATATCGGGGCTGATATTGTCAAAATCGGGATGCTGGCAAGCCCAGAAATAGTCCGAACAGTTGCCAAGTCTTTGCGCAGACTTGGTGTGAAGCGAATTGTCCTAGACCCTGTTTTGCGTGCTACTTCGGGAGCAAGCTTGGGTGGTGACGATACCGCTCAAGCGATCATTACTGAATTGTTTCCGATTGCATCACTCATCACACCAAATTTAGAAGAGGCATCTTTATTGCTCGGCCGCGAGATTAATGGCCCCGATGACTTCAAATTAGCCGCAGAAGAATTGCTCGATATGGGGCCGCAAGCAGTCCTGATTAAAGGTGGGCATTTGGATAGTACGCATACGCAAATTACCGATTATTTAATGTGGCGCACCATTGAAGATGGTCTCGAAGTTGTTCAATCAAAAGAGTTCAAGCACTACCGCGTTAATACTGCCAATACTCACGGTACTGGGTGTTCATTAGCATCTGCTATCGCTACTTATCTTGCTGATAGTCATGATCTCGCTCATGCAGTTGCTAAGGCTATATCTTATGTTGAGGCAGGCTTGGAAGCGGGGCGCTTTCTATCTATCGGTGAAGGTCCTGGGCCCTTATGGCATATGCACGACTTCTATCCAACCGCACTGCTAGATGAAAAAGAAAAGTATGAATAAAGATTTAAAGCAATAGCCTTAAGCCTGCATTAATTCTTGCAGGTGCTTTACTGCTACCTTTGGATCTTTGGCTTGCGTAATAGCCCTCACCACAGCAACAGAGCCAACCCCGCTTTTAGCCACGGCATGAATGCTGTCTTGATCAATGCCGCCGATGGCAACTAGAGAGTAGTTGCTCATGAGCTTGCTATATTGATATAAACGACCAAGGCCTTGGGGTGCTGTCGGCATCTTCTTTAAATTTGTTGGAAAAACTGCGCCCATCGCAATATAGCTTGGGCAAAAACGATCTGCATATGCAAGCTCTGCATATCCATGAGTGCTAATACCGAGGCGCAATCCTGCATCACGAATTTCATCAAGGTTGGCAGTGACTAAATCCTCTTGTCCAAGATGCACGCCATAAGCACCCGCATCAATCGCCTCTTGCCAATAATCATTAATAAACAGCAGTGTCTTGCTGTCTTTTGCAGCAGCAACAGATTCTTTTATCTGTTTTCGGATCTTGGCCTTTTCATCCGATTTAAAACGCAATTGCACGGTAGGGATTTCTGCATCGACCATGCGTTTTATCCAATCAGCATCTGGCATGACGCCATATAGGCCTAGGCGCTTAGGACATTCCTTAAACGCATTGGGATTCATATTGCGACTCCAAGGCAGCAAATCAAAATGCTCTGGCCTGCTAGGCCATTTCAGGGGATTAAAGCCGCCATCTTGCAAGGTCATTCGCGACCATGCTTTTCCAAGGATTCTGGCATCCGACTCAATGAATCCCATTTCCACGCTAGCTAATGCACCCGCTAATTCGTAATGATCGACGGCTACCTCGTTATCAATTAGCGGAGGCGGGGAGTTAAGGCTAAATGTCGGGATCGGAATGCATAGATCATCATTGCGATGGGCTGCCACGATTTGGTCTGCTAGGTCGCGAATGAGGCTCATAAGTTCAGTGTACTTAACTTGGTGTAACTAGGTAACTAGGATTGGTGCCAAAACGGAGTGCCCACTAAAGGTGTGCTTGCCTGCGCTGACTCTTGTGGCTTCATAGCGCCCGATAAATAGGCTGCACGACCCGAATCAACCGCCATGGCAAAGGCTTTGGCCATCACTACAGGATCATCGGCTAATGCTACTGCGGTATTGAGAAGTACGCCATCAAATCCCCATTCCATGACGGTGCAAGCATGTGAAGGAAGACCCAAGCCCGCATCGACTAAAAGCGGAACTTTCAGGCGGTCACGCAAGAGTTTCATGGCATAAGGATTTAAAGGCCCCTGGCCAGTACCAATCGGTGCAGCCCATGGCATGACTGCCTGGCAGCCCACATCAACCAACCGTTGGCACAAAATGAGATCTTCAGTGCAATACGGCAAGACCTTAAAGCCATCTTTAATCAGCGTTTCTGCAGTTTGCACTAAACGCAGAACATCAGGCTGCAAGGTGTAGTCGTCGCCAATGAGTTCTAGCTTGATCCAATCCGTCTCAAAAACTTCACGCGCCATTTGGGCTGTTGTTATTGCTTCTTGTGGACTATGACATCCAGCCGTATTAGGTAAAACTGGAACGGCCATCTTCTTGAGTAAATCCCAAAAGCCGCTATGCGCTTCAGTAGTCGAAGTGCCTTGGCGCCGCAAACTCACGGTAATCATGGCAGGATTCGATGCAAGAACAGCATTCTCTAAAACCTGAGGGGACGGATAGCGTGAGGTCCCTAATAGCAAACGGCTGGCAAAGCTCTCGCCATACAGAACAAGAGTATCAGCGCTATTCAGGTTGCTAGGTAGGGGGGCGTTCATATCAATTAACTCATTCTTGATCAACCGCCGGTAACCGGGGTAATCACTTCAATTTGATCATTTTCATTTAAGACAAACTCTGCGTGTTTAGTCTTGGGTACAAAATGTAGATTCACGGCAACGGCATAGGGTGGCTTGGCATTAATCAAGGCTAACGCATCACTCACCAAACTTTGGCTTGGTAGGTCATAGGCAACTTGGTTCACAATCACGCGCATACAGTCTCTACCTGTATGTTGTTATGAGTAACGCTCAAACCTAATTCCAATGCAGTATTACTGCCACCGAACTCTAAAAGCTCTAAGGTGCAATCGAGCACTGCTGGTGAAATCATAAAACCATGACGATATAAGCCATTGATCATGATCAAATCAACCAGGCCTTTATCTTTGCTAGAACGTATTTCCGGAAGATTATTTTTTAATGTGGGACGACATTGGGTTGCCATTTCCAAAATACGGGCTTCCGCAAAGCCACTATGTACTGTATAGACTGCACTCAGTAGCTCCATAGCAGAGCGCACACTCATGTCTGAGAGATCATCAGATTCAATTTCAGTGGCGCCCACTACATAGACATCATTTTCTTTGGGGGCAATGTAGATTGGATAGCGCGGATGTATCAAGCGAGTAGGACGACGCAGCTTGACCTCTGGAGCGTATAGCCGAATCACTTCTCCACGTACACCACGCAGGGTATTAGGTTTATCGCCAGCTGACCAAGACTCTTTTGCACCAGTGCCACGACAATCAATTACTGTTTGATAGCAGGATTGCGTTCTTAATTCTTGAGGGTCAACTTCTGTATGCCAGTGGCAATTGACCTTCAGAAGCTTTAACTCACTCTCGAGTGCATTTAATAGTTGGCGATTATCTAGCTGCCCTTCATTGGGTAGATATAAGCCTTGATTAAATCGGTCAGCAACACCTGGCTCAAGCTCACGCAATGCTTCAGCACTTAACTTTTGCGGCGCACTGAGCTCAGAATTAGAGCGACAGTTTTTTTCCAGATGTGCAGCAAACCGATCCGCATCACTAGCATCTTGTCGATGCCAGAGAATGAGCGTGCCATCTTGCTGAAAATAAACCGAGTTAGATAACTCTGAAATAAGTTGCTTCCAGCGTGGCAGGCTATACAAACCCATGCGTACAACAGAATCTTCGGTGATGGCAGACTCTGCCAATGGTGCCAACATTGCCGCCGCAATACGTGCAGCAGCATGGGCGCCATCCGGGCCGCCTTTATCAAACAGATCCACTTGAGCGCCGCCTTTAGCAAGTGCAAGCGCTAGCAGGCGACCCATCAGGCCGCCGCCAACAATTGCATATTTGCTATTGGAGAAGCTCACGCTAGTCATGGGTTACCCAATCGCTCCAGTCTGCTTACTGATAAATTTCACTGCCGCGCTTACGGAACTCTGCGGACATTTCTTCCATACCCTTGGAGGCATCATTGACTTCAGTAATCGGAATGACCTTCGCCTTAGGGTTGCCATCAGCATCTAAGGTTGCAGCGTAGTCACGTACCTCCTGGGTGATCTTCATTGAGCAGAACTTCGGACCGCACATGGAGCAGAAGTGAGCAATCTTGGCACCTTCAGCTGGCAAGGTTGCATCGTGATACTCACGTGCACGCTCTGGATCCAAGCCAAGATTAAATTGATCTTCCCAGCGGAATTCAAAGCGGGCTTTAGATAATGCGTTATCTCGCACTTGTGCACCCGGTAAACCTTTTGCTAAATCGGCGCCATGAGCGGCAATCTTATAAGTAATGATGCCTTCACGAACATCCTCTTTATCTGGCAAGCCTAAATGCTCTTTTGGTGTGACGTAGCAAAGCATTGCCGTGCCGTACCAACCAATTTGTGCTGCACCAATACCGCTGGTGATGTGATCGTACCCAGGGGCGATGTCGGTAATCAATGGTCCAAGTGTATAGAAGGGGGCTTCTAAGCAGTGCTTGAGCTCTTCGGTCATATTTTCTTCAATACGCTGCATTGGCACGTGACCAGGACCTTCGATCATGACTTGCACATCATGTTTCCATGCTTTAGCAGTCAAT
Source organism: Polynucleobacter sp. VK25 (assembly GCF_018687355.1). Taxonomy (NCBI): domain Bacteria; kingdom Pseudomonadati; phylum Pseudomonadota; class Betaproteobacteria; order Burkholderiales; family Burkholderiaceae; genus Polynucleobacter; species Polynucleobacter sp. VK25. Next base: position 884,192 of record NZ_CP061288.1, read on the forward strand.
TCACCGAGGGTATGGAGTTCGCCGAACTGAGCAGCATCATTGGAGTCAGCAATACAACCAGGACGCAAGCCATCTCCTAGGCTAAATGACACGTCATAGGCTTTCATGATCTCGCAGATCTCATCAAACTTCGTATAGAGGAAGTTTTCTTTGTGATGAGCAAGGCACCATTTAGCCATGATCGAGCCACCACGAGAAACAATGCCAGTAATACGGTCAGCAGTCAGTGGCACATAGCGCAGCAATACACCTGCGTGAATAGTGAAGTAGTCCACGCCTTGCTCGGCTTGCTCAATCAAGGTATCGCGGAACATTTCCCAGGTGAGATCCTCTGCAATGCCGCCGGTTTTATCTAATGCTTGATAAATCGGAACAGTGCCAATTGGTACTGGTGAATTACGAATAATCCATTCACGCGTCTCGTGAATATGCTTGCCAGTGGAGAGATCCATGATGGTATCTGCACCCCATCGAATCGACCAAACCATCTTTTCTACTTCTTCATTGATCGATGAGGTAACCGCAGAGTTGCCCAAGTTGCCGTTAATCTTCACGCGGAAGTTACGACCAATAATCATTGGCTCTAATTCAGGGTGATTGATGTTGGCTGGGATGATCGCGCGGCCTGCAGCAATCTCTGAGCGTACAAATTCACCGGTGATGATCTCAGGTAAGTTTGCGCCATAGCTTTTGCCTGGGTGCTGCTTGAGGAGTTGCTTGTATGCAGGATCTTTACGCAATTGCTCAAGGCCCATAGATTCGCGCAGCGCGATATATTCCATTTCAGGGGTAATGATTCCCTGACGGGCGTAATACATCTGACTCACGTTATGACCAGATTTGGCTACGCGCGGCGCACTAATGTGTGCAAAGCGTAAATTTTGTGTAGCCTCATCTAGTGAGCGCGCAACACCATATTCAGAAGTAGGGCCGGCAAGTTGAACGGTGTCATTGCGCTCTGCAATCCAAGCATCACGCAATCTTGGTAAGCCTTTTTCTAAATTGATCACCACATCTGGATCGCTGTATGGTCCTGAAGTGTCATAGACAGGTACTGGCGGATTTGCCAACATCTCTTCACCTACGCGAGTAGGTAGTTGCTCGATCATGCGGATCGGCGCTTTGATATCCGGTCTTGAGCCTTGGAGGTATGTTTTTGTTGAGGCTGGATAGGCAAATTTTTGCCCAAAGTCGCGCTCCAAGCTTTTTAAACTTGGAATCTCGTGCTTAGCGTTTTTATTTGAAGTTTTGCCTGTACTCATGTCCATCTCCTAGCTGTTTTAGATGGACGAAACCGGGTGTCGGTCTGATGTAACTCCCCACGCCAGCATTACCTGGATCGGGTTCTAGGGTCTTTCTCAGCACCTTCAAGCTAAATCCGCTTTGAAGGGCACCCCTGTTTCATCCTTAAAGAGAATTTAACCACGAATCGGCGGATTACGGCATGACGCTAGTCAAGCAGGCTCAAACAGGACTCATGAGACCCAAAAGACTATTTGTTGCGGCGCAATATGAAGTCTGCCGTCACAAAAGCAGCATCAGAGGTGAACTCGTCAGCCAGAATTCTGGCGGCTGCCTCCGGGAGTGAGATTTCTATAAAACCACTAACTTCACCGTCATGATTGGTGGGGACAAAGTTATCTGCGAGCTCAAGGTCATAAACGTAAAGCTGCTCATCATGAAAGCCCCGACCAATGGATGGTCGTCGCATATGAATGCGACCTATAGGTTCGATCTGATCGGAAATCTGTTCGGGAACGCCCGCTTCCTCCCAAAGTTCACGTCGTGCACTGACCCACGGTGTTTCATCAGCAGTAATGCCACCAGCTGCCAAGTTGTCTAACTTACCTGGATCAGTAGGTTTGGTTTCGCTGCGCCTACCTAACCAAATGGTATTGCCTTGGGTATAGCCGTTGATATGAGTTGCCATGCTGCGAAAGCCAAAGGTACGAAAAGCAGCGCGCTCCATGCGAAAGTGCTTATGACCATTTTGATCAAGCCAAGCAAAGTCTTCGTTACGCCAGCCAGGAATAAAACCACCCAAGCGCATACGATTAGCCAATTGATAGAGGCTGTTCGATAAATCTCTAGGTTTGGTCAGATGAATGGAGAGCTTGTCATGGCCCATGACAATAAACGGGATAGATTCTTTTTGAAGCGATTCCTGCAGGTAAGGAATGAACTCCGGATTGAGATGGCCAATGAGTTGTTCGTCAGTTGCACCGCGTGATAAATAGATTGGTAAGTAATCCGCCGGAGCAGAACGCGCCGTATTTTGGAGCATTTCCTCAAGGGCTGCTAGCGTGCTGGTTGAAAGGCTGATCATGGCCTAAGTGTAAGGGAACTTGGCGTTCTGCGTCCTTATTGGCCCATATGCATAGCACAAAATCTTATAGGAACTAGATTAAATATTTAGAAGCAGGCACGCAAAACAGGGCAATACACACTGCACACAAATTAGGCAACCTAGGTCAGTCTATACAAATCTGTGACTTACGAAAATTTTTGTGGATTTATCCACAAGCCCTGTGGATAAGTCTGAAGATATTTTTGGTCCCGCCGACAGGAATCGAACCTGTATCCCACGCTTAGGAGGCATGTGCACTATCCATTGTGCTACGGCGAGTCGGATGTAAATCTAAAAATATGTTATGAAAAATTTTAATCAATTACTAGTCAAAAGTTACCACCCGCAGAGTGCCCATACTTGATTGGTAACAGCCATCATCATATCGGGTGCAAAGTACATTGAAAAAACAATCAGCAAAATAAACAAAGCAAATCCATAGGAAATGATGCTCCACATGGATTGTTTTTTCTTAAGCATTCGCCACTCTATGAATAGCACGCTCTTTTACAGGAAGATTGACTAGACATGCAAAGACACCCAATCCAATCGCAATTTCCCAAACAATTAAATAAGAGCCTGTTTGATCAAATAAATAACCACCTAAGAAAGCTCCGCAGAAGCTGCCAAGTTGATGCGAGAAAAAGATCAGACCTGAAAGCATCGTCAAATACTTCACACCAAAAATTTGCGCAACGATCCCATTAGTTAGTGGAATAGTAGAGAGCCATAAGAATCCCATGATGGCAGCAAAGATGTAGGTGCTCATCGGTGTTGGTGGCAGTAATAAGAATGCTGTAATGGCAATGGATCGCCCAATGTAGATTGCGGATAGCAAATGGCGCTTAGGAAAGTGTTGCCCTAAGATGCCTGAGCTATAGGTGCCAAAGATATTAAAGAGACCAATCAAGGCTAGAGCAGAAGTGGCGACTACAGGCGCCCCAACGGCTGGATAGCTAGAGGAGAGATCTTTAAGGTAGGGCGCCAAATGCACTGCAATAAATACCACCTGAAAGCCGCAAACGAAATAACCCAAGGTTAGGTAACGAAAGCTTGGATTGCCGATTGCTTCTTTTAAAGCCTGTTTGATCGTTTGATCGCCTAAATTATGGTTGTGGGTGAAATTCTGTTCACGCAACATAAATGCAGTTGGAATCATCAAGCTAGCCATCAAGGCCAACATGAGTAGAGCATCTTGTGTGCCAAACATGCTGAGCAGGCCTTGCTCCGCTGGAATCATAAGGAACTGTCCAAACGAACCAGCCGCAGCAGTAATGCCCATTGCCCAAACCCGTTTTTCTGCTGATACATTGCGGCCCAAGATTCCGTAGACCACGCTATAGGTCGTTGCGGTTTGTGCCAAGCCAATGAGTAAACCACCAGCCAGAGTGAAGTTCATCACGTCAGTAGAGATTGCCATGCCGGCTAAACCTAGGGCATACAAAATCCCACCGGCGACCATAATTTTGAATGCGCCATAACGATCAGCCAGCGCACCAGTGACGGGCTGCACTGCCCCCCAGATCAGATTTTGAAGGGCAATCGTCAGCGCAAATGTTTCGCGACCCCAGCCATTTGCTGAGGTAATGGGTAAATTAAAGAGTCCAAAGCCATGACGAATACCCATGGATAAGGTAACCATGAGACCGCCATAGATGAGGACCTGCTTCATCGAAAGTCCTGTTTTGGTGCTCTGGGTAGTCATGGCTTAGATGATTCCCTTGGTGCGTAGCTCTTCTATTGCTTGGTCATCAAGTTTGAGGCGCTCATGCAAGATCTCTTGGGTATGCTGTCCAAGAGTTGGTGGCGCCATGCGAACTTCGGTGGGCGTTTTCGATAGATGCATCGGACTAGCAACCAATTTCATAGTGCCAACAGTCGGATGCGGAACATCGATCTGTACGCCGCGATGGATAACCTGCTCATTCTCAAAGACTTCTTTGAAGTCATTGATCGGTCCGCAGGGAACGTTGGCTTTCTCAAGCAAAGCAATCCATTCCCCCTTGGTCTTCTTGCGTGTCATTTGCTCTAAAAGCGGAATAAGCTGCTTACGGTGTTCAACGCGCTGTGGGTTGGTGGCAAAGCGAGAGTCGTCCGCTAGCTGGGGTTCGCCACCTGCAGTCACAAAATGTCGGTATTGACCATCATTACCGGCGCCCACGATCATCCAGCCATCAGAGGTTGGGAAGGTTTGGTAGGGAACAATAATTGGGGAAGCATTGCCCCAACGTTTTGGTACTTCACCAGAAGTGAGATATGCGCTCGACACATTGGCCATGACGGCCACTTGCGTATCGAGTAGTGACATATCAATGTATTGACCTTCACCAGTGTGGTCGCGATGAACGATAGCTGCCAGGATTGCAGAGCTGGCATACATGCCTGTAAAGATGTCTGCTATTGCAACGCCAGATTTTTGTGGGCTAGCGCCTTCGAAGTCATGCGCCTCACCAGTCACACTCATGAAGCCGCCCATACCCTGAATAATAAAATCGTAGCCTGGGCGATGGGCGTAAGGACCGGTTTGTCCAAAGCCCGTAATTGAGCAGTAAATCAAATTCTCTTTGACCTTCTTCAGGCTCTCATAATCCAGCCCGTACTTTGCTAGGTCTCCTACTTTGTAGTTCTCAATCACGACATCAGACTCTGCAGCGAGTTTGCGAATGAGTTCCTGACCTTCGGGCTTGGCAATATCAACCGTAATAGAGCGCTTATTGCGGTTGATGCAAATAAAATAGGCAGATTCATCGGTTTCCTTGCCATTTGGGTCTTTGGCAAAAGGGGGCCCCCAATGGCGGGTATCGTCTCCAACCCCCGGTCTTTCGACTTTGATGACATCCGCACCCAAATCCGCTAGATTTTGAGCGCACCAAGGACCAGCCAAGACTCGGCTAAGGTCTAAAACGCGAATATGACTTAAGGCTCCCATCCCTCGATTTTGGCATGGATGACAGGGGCATTCCCGAAAATTTCGGCTTAGATCTCAGACATGACTACAATTTGCGCGCATGGCTACCCGTAAAACTTCCGAATACAGCGAATCGTCGATTCAGGTCCTAAAAGGACTGGAACCAGTCCGTCAACGGCCTGGAATGTACACCCGTACTGACAACCCACTCCATATCATTCAAGAGGTGCTCGATAACGCATCCGATGAAGCTTTAGGCGGGTTTGGTAAGCAAATCCTTGTCACCATGCATACCGATGGCAGCGTGAGCGTAGAAGATGATGGTCGTGGCATTCCAGTGGGCATGCATCCTACTGAGAAACTACCGGTGGTTGAGATTGTGTTTACCCAGCTTCATGCTGGCGGTAAGTTTGAAAAAGGGACTGGCGGTGCGTATGCATTCTCCGGTGGTTTGCATGGTGTTGGTGTTTCTGTAACCAATGCCTTATCTAAGAGATTAGAAGTCACCGTTTGGCGTGATGGCCAAATGTCGACATTGACATTTGCCGATGGCAAGGTGATTGAAAAGCTTAAGACGATTGCTTCTTCGAAAGAAGACAAGTCGCACGGTACTCGCGTGCGTGCTTGGCCAGACGGTAAGTATTTTGATAGCTCAGTAATACCAATGCCTGAGCTCATTCGCCTCTTGCGCTCCAAAGCAGTGTTATTGCCTGGCGTGAAGGTTACGCTGATTCAAGAAAAATCAGGCGATACCCAGACTTGGCAGTATGCACAAGGCTTACGCGGCTATTTAAATGAAGCCATTGCCCAAGCTGGTCATGGCGCAGAGGTAATTCCACCGTTCGAAGGTGAGCAATACGCTACTGGCACTGGAGATGATGATTCCTTTGCTGAAGGTGAGGGCGCAGCTTGGGTAGTTTGTTGGACTGAAGATGGTGCACCAGTGCGTGAGAGTTACGTGAACTTGATTCCAACTCCCGCTGGTGGAACCCATGAAAGCGGTCTGCGTGAAGGACTATTTAATGCTGTCAAAGGTTTTATTGAAATGCATGCATTGCAACCCAAAGGTGTGAAGCTCATGCCTGAGGACGTTTTTGCAAGAGCCTCATTCATCTTGTCTGCAAAGGTTTTAGATCCACAGTTCCAAGGTCAGATAAAAGAGCGTCTCAATTCTCGTGATGCCGTGCGTTTAGTTTCTGGATATGTGAAATCCGCCCTAGAGCTCTGGCTCAATCAGCATGTTGACTACGGTCGCAAGTTGGCCGATCTGGTAATTAAACAGGCGCAAGCCAGAACTCGTGCTGGCCAAAAGGTCGAGAAGAAGAAGTCCTCTGGGGTGGCGGTTCTCCCTGGAAAGCTCACTGATTGTGAGAGTCAAGACATTGGTATGAATGAAATCTTCCTAGTCGAGGGCGATTCCGCGGGCGGATCAGCCAAGATGGGTCGCAATAAGGAATATCAAGCCATCCTGCCATTGCGTGGCAAGGTTTTAAATACTTGGGAAGCTGAGCGTGATCGCTTGTTTGCCAATAATGAAGTGCATGACATTGCGGTAGCGATTGGCGTAGATCCTCACGGAGCCAATGACAATCCAGATCTATCTAATCTGCGCTACGGCAAGGTTTGCATTCTGTCTGATGCGGACGTCGATGGTGCGCATATTCAGGTCTTATTACTAACCTTGTTCTATAAGCACTTTCCGAAGCTGATTGAGTTGGGTCATGTCCATATTTCAAGACCGCCGCTCTTTAGGGTGGATGCCCCAGCGCGCGGGAAGAAGCCGGCGCAAAAGATTTATGCCTTGGATGCTAATGAGCTTCAAGCGATTGAAGATAAGTTGCGCAAAGATGGTGTTAAAGAAACAGCATGGCAAATCTCCCGCTTTAAGGGTTTGGGAGAAATGAGTGCAGAACAGCTTTGGGATACCACCTTAAATCCGGATACTCGCCGTTTACTGCCAGTAACACTAGGCACTTGGACTGAAGACGAAACATTTAAAACAATGGATATGTTGATGGGTAAATCGGAATCGGGTGCACGTCGTGACTGGTTGGAAGAGCGCGGCAATGAAGTGGAGGCAGACATCTAATGGCAACTAAAAAGACCCCCGGAAAAAATGATCCAGCCGAACAAGCGGATTTGTTTTCTATTCCCGCTGAAGAGATAGAAGTGGTAGAGGTTGATGAGGCTCCAGTTGTAGCAACTGCCTCTGGTGGTGGAGCGGGTAATCATGATCCCAAAACCATTGATCTGAATGAAGACGGTAAAGATAGCTTAACCCTTGCGGTATATGCAGAGCGCGCCTATTTGGATTACGCGATTAGCGTTGTAAAAGGCCGTGCACTACCTGATGTATCCGATGGTCAGAAGCCTGTGCAGCGCCGTATCTTGTTCTCCATGAGTGAAATGGGCTTGCGTGCTGATGCTAAGCCAGTAAAGAGCGCCCGTGTTGTGGGTGACGTACTTGGTAAGTTCCATCCCCATGGCGACCAATCTGCATACGATGCATTGGTTCGTTTAGCGCAAAGCTTTTCACTGCGTTATCCATTAATTGATGGTCAAGGTAACTTCGGCTCACGCGATGGTGATGGTGCAGCGGCAATGCGTTATACCGAGGCGCGCCTCACCAAGATCGCTAGTTTGCTGATGAGTGAGATTGACGAGGGTACGGTAGATTTTGCTCCGAACTACGACGGCTCATTCCAAGAGCCTAAATTATTACCGGCTCGCTTGCCATTCGTATTGCTCAATGGCGCATCAGGCATCGCTGTTGGTATGGCAACTGAGATTCCTTCACACAATCTACGTGAAGTCGCTACTGCTGCCATTGCTTTAATGAAGTCTCCGAAGATGAGTACTTCAGAATTGTTAGAGATCATGCCTGGTCCAGACTATCCAGGCGGTGGCCAAATTATTTCTTCTGCTGCAGAAATTGCGCAGATATACGAAGCAGGGCGCGGCAGTATTAAAGTGCGTGCGCGTTGGTCTGTTGAAGAGTTGGCCCGTGGTCAATGGCAGATTGTTGTCAATGAATTGCCACCAGCAACCTCTTCACAACGTGTCTTGCAAGAGATTGAAGAAATCACCAATCCTAAGGTGAAGGTTGGCAAGAAGACCTTAACCCCTGAGCAAAATAACCTCAAATCAACCATTCTGAATGTGCTTGATGGTGTTCGCGATGAATCCAGCAAGGATGCTGCGGTGCGTTTGGTATTTGAGCCCAAGAGCAAGAATATTGACGTTAATGAGTTCGTTAATCTTCTGTTAGCGCATACCTCATTGGAATCCAATGCGCCAATGAACTTGGTGATGATTGGTAATGATGGTCGTCCGCGTCAAAAAGGCTTAAAAGAAATTCTGTCTGAGTGGGTTGCATTTAGGGTTGCTACCGTCACGCGTAGAACTCAGCATCGCTTGGGCAAAGTGAAGGACCGTATGCATATTTTGGAAGGGCGCTTAACCGTTCTTCTCAATATTGATAAGGTCATTAAGATCATTCGCAATAGTGATGAGCCAAAGGCTGATCTGATCAAAGAGTTCAAGCTCAGCGATCGCCAAGCGGAAGACATTCTGGATATTCGTTTGCGTCAGTTGGCTCGCCTGGAAGGCATCAAGATTGAGCAAGAGCTTAAAGAGCTCAAAGCAGAGCGTGATGACTTGGATGGTTTATTGCAGAGTGATGCCGTCTTGCGTAAGCGCATCATTAAAGAAATCGAATCCGATATGAAGGATTTTGGAGATGATCGTCGCACCCTCATACAAGAAGACAAACGCGCTGTAGCTGAGACCAAGGTGATTGATGAGCCGGTTACAGTGATTGTTTCGCAAAAAGGCTGGGTACGTGTACGCCAAGGGCATGAGCACGACGCAACTCAGTTTGCTTTCAAGGCAGGCGATGCTTTGTATGCCACCTTTGAAGTGAGGACTGTAGACGTTATTCAAGGCTTTGGAAGTGATGGACGTGTGTACACCGTGCCCGTCAGCGAACTACCTGGCGCACGCGGTGACGGCTCGCCCTTGACGAGTTTTGTGAACTTGGCTGCTGGCTCACAAATGGTTGCTTACTACGCTGGCCAGCCCGATGATTTGGTATTGCTCTCGACTAAAGCAGGCTTTGGTTTCTTAGCCAATGTAGCCGACATGACTACGCGCAACAAGGCAGGTAAATCATTCTTGAGCATGGATGCCAAAGTTCCTGGTGATGCACCTTTGGGCGCTGCCAAGGTGAAGGTCGGCATGAAGCAAGTTGCTTGCTTATCTGAAGCCTCGAAGTTACTGGTCTTCCCATTGGATGAGTTAAAGCGTTTGCCAACGGGTGGTAAGGGCGTCATTCTGATGGGCTTGGATGATAAAGAGCACTTGGCGTCAGCTATCGCGGTTGGACCAGACGGCGCTACATATTCAGGTGCTGGCCGTGCTGGCAAGCCAACTGAACTCAGTTTGGATGCGAAAACCTTAAAATCATTTGCGCGTAACCGTGCACGCAAGGGTCACTTTGTTGAACCACGCTTGAAAGATGGCAAGTTAACAGCAAATTAACAACAAATTAATTGCGCATTAACTGCCCTATTTCTTTTTTGGAATACTCACGCCATATTTAACGGCAATCACTTCCGCCAGAATCGAAACAGCGATCTCTGGTGGGGTGAGGGCGCCAATGTAAAGCCCAACAGGGCCATGTAACTTCTCTACTTGCTCTTGAGAGACATCAAATTCTAGTAAGCGCTCTTTGCGTTTCTGAGTGTTCTTGCGGCTCCCCAGGGCGCCTACATAAAAGGCTGGAGACTTTAGAGCCTCCATCAGAGCCATATCATCTAGCTTGGGGTCATGCGTCAGGGCAACAACGGCTGTATGTGAATCAACACCGATCTCCAGCAAGACATCATCTGGCATACCCTTTGAGAAAGTAATATCAGAACGATTCAGGCCTTCTGCGTATTCTTCACGCGGATCAATCACAATCACTTCAAAGTCAGAGGCAAGCGCAAAATCTGCTGTATACAAGGAGAGTTGTCCTGCGCCAATGATGACCATGCGCCAACGTGGACCGTAAGTAGTTTGCATTGCTTCATCGGTGCAGGAAAATTCATCGCTACGGTCGCCTGGGCTGAGAGTGGACTTACCGGTAAGCAAGTTCACAGAGCGGCGGGTAATTTGATGGGATGAGATATTCGCGAGTAACTTTTCTAATACTGCTAATTCAGGTCTAGGCTCAACTAGTAGTCGCAAGGTGCCGCCGCAAGGTAGACCAAAGCGTGCCGCCTCTTGTTGCGTCACACCATAAACTACCATTTCAGGGGTATTACGGGTGAGGATTTCAGTTTGCACGCGACGGATAAGGTCATCCTCAACGCAGCCTCCGGAAACAGAACCGGCAACTTGTCCGTCAGCCCGAATCGCAAGCCATGAACCTACTGGACGTGGTGCTGAGCCCCACGTCTGGACAACGGTCGCAATAGCAACGGATTGACCTGATTGGAGCCATTCAACGGCGGATTTGAGGACACTTAAATCGGTGCTGTTCATGCGTTTTCTTCTTTTACGTGCTTTTGTGAATACTTTTATTAATAACTATTTATTATCACTCTAATGACTATTTCTAGCGCATCTACCAAAAGCTCCAATTTGCAACTAGCCATCATGATATTGGCTGCTGGCGAGGGCAGTCGCTTGGGCGGCTACCCTAAAGCTTTGTTGAAAAAGGATGGGGGCAGCTTATTAAAACGTTTTATCAATTCAGTGCAGAGTTTTAAGCCTATTGAGACCTTGGTTGTCACTGGCTTTTACTCCGACAAAATAGAATCGGAGATCAACTCCATTAAGCAGGGCACTCGCAGTCCAATCACTACTGTAAAAAATCCCAATCCAGACTTAGGTCAATCATCTTCTGTTCGACTTGGCTTGGAGTCGCTTAAGTCTGACTATGACGTGTTACTAATTGCTTTATGTGATCAACCCAATATTGCTAATCTCGAGATCAGGACATTGCTAGAGCAATTTACTGAAAGAGGCGCAAATCAAGAAATCATCCTGCCGATGGTCGACGGTCAACGCGGCAATCCGGTCTTATTTTCTAGAGGGGTGATTAAGAGCATCTTAGCAATCCCCGCAATGGTCTGTAGGCCTTATATGGATCAACACCCAGAGGTAATCCAATTATTTGATACCAATAATCAAGCCTACCTCATGGATGTCGACACAGAAGCCGACATCCAAAAACTAGGACTTGATCTTATTTAACCCAATGATGATGAATTAAATCTCAGCGATTAATTCAATTTCAACGCAAGCGCCAAGCGGAATCTGCGCAACACCAAAAGCACTACGCGCATGTTTACCAGCATCACCGAATACTTCAAAGAGTAATTCTGAGCAGCCATTCACTACCAGGTGCTGCTCTGTGTAGTTGTCAGTGGAGTTCACTAGACCCATTACCTTAACGATGCGTTTAACTTTGTCTAAAGAGCCCAAATGATTTTGTAGTGTAGAGAGCAAATCAATTGCAATCGAGCGAGCAGCTGCTTTGCCAGTTTCAGTATCCATATCCTTACCTAGCTTTCCAACCCAAGGTTTGCCATCGCGTTTGGCAATATGACCGGAGAGAAAAACAGTATTGCCGGTTGTAGCGGCCATGACATAGGCTGCAGCAGGCGGTCCTGGGGGTGGCAAATCAATTCCAAGGGTCTTGAGGCGTTCGCTAATGTTTGTAGTCATGTTGGATATGTAGTTAGATTTTATTAAGAAATGAAGTCAAAAAAAGATATGAGAATCTTACTTGGAAAGTTGGCGCATAGCACTTTCGAGTCCATTTAAGGTAACAGGGTACATGCGATCTCTCATGAGATTTTGCATAATATCGATCGATTGACGATATTGCCAAATAGATTCAGGTTCTGGATTGAGCCAAGCAAAGTGCGGAAAGTGATCAATGAGTCGATTAATCCAAACAGCACCCGCCTCCTTGTTGTTGTATTCAACCGAACCATTGGGACTCAGAATTTCATAGGGAGACATGGTCGCATCACCAACGAAGATCAACTTATAGTCGGGGCCATATTTATTAATAATGTCTTGCGTTGGTGTGGCTTGATCACGCCTGCGGCGATTGCTTTGCCATAGATTTTCATAAACGCAGTTATGAAAATAGTAATGCTCAAGATGCTTAAATTCAGCCTTCGCAGCAGAGAACAGTTCAGCAATACGCTGAATATGATCATCCATCGAACCACCGACATCCATAAGTAGCAACACTTTGACTTGATTATGGCGCTCAGGGCGCATTTGAATATCCAACATGCCGGCATTAGCTGCAGTTGAATGGATGGTTTTGTCCAAATCGAGCTCTAGGGTAGATCCTTCACGAGCAAAGCGACGCAGACGACGTAATGCCACTTTGATATTACGAGTACCTAAGGCTAAATCGCTGTCATAGTCTTTAAATTCACGAGCTTCCCATACCTTGATGGCAGTTCTATTGCCAGCACTTTCACCGCCAATACGGATGCCTTCTGGGTGATAGCCGCTATGGCCGAAAGGTGAGGAACCGCCAGCGCCAATCCACTTATTACCGCCGCCATGCCATTCCTTTTGCTCTTTTAATAGTTCCTCAAGGCGTTTCTTTAAGGCGTCTGGTCCACCCAGCTTTTTGAGCGCCGCTTTCTCTTCATCAGTCAGAACCCGTTGAAGTTTTTTCTCAAGCCAGTCAAGTGGAATGTCTGGTGAAAGGGCAATAATTTGCTCGACCCCATTGAAGTAAGCCCCAAAGACTTGATCAAAGCGATCAAAGTGTTGCTCATCTTTCACTAAAGTCATGCGCGAGAGTTGATAAAACTCATCGATGGATGGGCTAATGACGCCTGACTTCAACGCCTCCAAAAGAGTTAAAAACTCTCGCATCGAAACAGGCACTTTAGCCTCTTTCAGATTAAGGAAGAATTGAATCAACATAAAAACTTTTACTTGCTATGTATTAGCGATGGTTACGATTCATCATGACAAGTCTTTCAAACAAATGAATATCTTGTTCATTTTTGAGTAAAGCGCCATGTAGTGGAGGAACGACGATCTTTTCATCGCTGCTATGAAGTGCTTCTGGTGGAATGTCTTCGGCCAGTAAAAGCTTGAGCCAGTCAATTAACTCGGAGGTGGAGGGCTTCTTTTTTAGCCCAGGTAAAGAGCGTATTTGATAGAAGGCCTTGAGGGCAGCATCTAATAGATCCCGTTTGATATTGGGGTGGTGCACATCCACAATGCTTTGCATGGTTTTAGCATCTGGGAAAGTAATGTAATGAAAGAAGCAGCGACGCAAGAAAGCATCCGGCAATTCCTTTTCATTATTTGAGGTAATGATGACCAGTGGGCGATGTTTTGCCTTAATGAGTTCGCGAGTTTCATAGACATAAAATTCCATGCGATCAATTTCGCGCAATAAGTCATTCGGAAACTCAATATCGGCTTTATCGATCTCATCAATCAGCAATACCGTTGGCTCATCTGCTTCAAAAGCTTGCCAAAGAACCCCTTTGACAATGTAGTTGCGAATATCTTTTACTTTTTCATCGCCCAATTGTGAGTCGCGCAAGCGGCTGACGGCGTCATACTCATAGAGACCTTGCTGGGCTTTTGTAGTGGATTTGATGTGCCACTGCAGTAGCGGCATATTGAGCGCTGCCGCTACCTCTTCGGCAAGCATGGTCTTGCCAGTTCCTGGTTCGCCCTTAATTAAGAGAGGGCGCTGTAATGCAATGGCGGCATTAACGGCCAGTTTGAGATCGTCCGTGGCGACATAACTTTGACTCCCGTCAAAGCGGTTTTGGGGTGAGGTACTGGGTTTGCTCATCATCTAGCCTAAAAGTGCATGGTTAAGCGTTCCAGTATAGGTAAATGGGCTAAATTTTTCAGTATTTCTGCTGATTTTGGGCTCTGGAATGGCGGGAAGGGCGTCTGTCCGCTATACTCTTGCCAATTGATCTAAATCAAACTCATTAATAATGATTTCTATGAAAAAACTCTCAATTCTTCCTCATTTGGCCGTAGCCGCAACTTTAGCTTTTGCTGGTTCTGTTGCTCAGGCTGATGAAGTAAAAGGTAATGCTGCTGCTGGTAATGCCAAGGTTTGGCTTTGTGTTGGTTGCCACTCAATCCCTGATTACCGTGCTGATTACCCCTTGGTTTACAAGGTGCCTATGTTGGGCGGTCAAAATGGCGCTTACATTGCTAGCGCATTGGCGGCCTACAAAAAGGGCGAAAGAAAGCATCCAACGATGCGCTCTATTGCCGCCAGCTTGTCTGACCAAGATATGGCTGATATTGGCGAATACTATGCTGCCCAAACTGCCAGCTCACCTAACAACCCATTGAAGTGATTCATTGATAAAGATACATAGAGATACTTTTATGAAATTCGCACTAATTACAGCAGTTTTGCTCTCAAGCATCGGTTTAGTAAGCGTAGCTAATGCTGCTAGCGTTGATAAAGGGCAGGCATTGGTAGAGAAGGCTAATTGCGCTTCTTGTCACGGTGCAGCGCTCAATGCTCCAATCTTGCCTGTTTATCCAAAGTTGGCCGGTCAATATGCTGATTACGTTTACTACGCACTCAAGGCTTATAAAGTAGGCAACGGCAATCCTCAGTTTGGACGCAACAACGCTATCATGGGTTCACAGGTTCAAAACTTTACAGACGCTGATTTGCAAGATATTGCAGCCTACGTTGCTTCACTACCAGGTAACTTAGTCGTTAAAAAGTAAATCTAACTTAGCTGCTTACACAAAAGGCTTAGAATAATCTTCTAAGCCTTTATTTTTTATAGATATTTTATTATTTAGCGAAGCGCTTCAAGCCCTTGGGCTAGATGTTTTCGCATAGCCAATTCGGATGCCTGCTCATCCCGTTTCAAGAGCGCTCTCAGTATTTCTCGATGCTCAACTAGAGAGTTTTGCAATCTTCCGGTGCTTGTTAAGGACTCTCTGCGATGTAGTTTGAGCACTTTGCGCAAGTCTGCGATCACACCGTTCATCCAGCGATTTCCTGCAATTTCTTGTATTAATTCATGAAATTTGCCATTTACTTCAAAAAACTGCTCGATATCTCGATCGGCAGCGGCCTTTTCTAGCCTATGGTGGAGGTGATCCAACATGTTTAGTTCGGCTTCAGTAGCTTTAACAGCTGTTTCTTTTGCTGCCTGACCTTCTAAAAGGGAAAGAATTGTGAAGATCTGCTCTAAATCCTTCCTGGCTACCTCGGTGACGTAGGCGCCACGGCGCATCTTCATGGTGACAAGGCCTTCAGATGCTAAAACCTTGATGGCTTCTCGCATAGGGGTTCGGCTAATGCCAAACTGCTCAGCTAATGATTGCTCATCTAGCCAGCTTCCAGGCGCTAATTGCTTGCTAAATATCTGCTCGCGCAGACGATCAGCAACGTCTTCATACAGGGGTCTGTTATTCAGTTTTGTATTCATAATTATGAATACATGATAGCTAGACAAATAACAAATAGTCAAGCAGAATGTAAGGATATTTCAATGCAATGCAGCAAAAATTAACCGGGAGTTTTTGTGAGTTCTAAAGAAACCAATTCATGGCCATCATTTCCAGAGTCTAATCTCGAGGCTTGGAAAAAATCAGCCCAGAAATCAGCGCCTAATGGTGATGTTGATTCCTTAGGATGGAAAACACCAGATGGAATTCATTTAAAGGCGCTGTACACATCAGAAGATGTTGAGGGTTTGAACTACACAAATACATTACCGGGATTTGAGCCTTTTGTTCGGGGACCGCAAGCAACAATGTACTCGGTACGACCCTGGACTATTCGTCAATACGCAGGCTTTTCTACTGCCGAAGAATCGAATGCCTTTTATCGCAAGGCACTTGATGCGGGTGGACAAGGCGTATCCGTTGCTTTTGACTTAGCCACACATCGTGGTTACGACTCCGACCATCCACGTGTTACCGGTGACGTTGGTAAAGCTGGGGTTGCCATTGATTCTGTAGAAGACATGAAGATCTTGTTTGATGGCATTCCATTGGACAAGGTATCTGTTTCAATGACGATGAACGGTGCGGTATTGCCCGTGCTAGCTGGCTATATCGTTGCTGGTGAGGAGCAGGGCGTAAAGCAAGAGCAATTATCCGGAACAATTCAGAATGACATTCTGAAAGAGTTCATGGTGCGTAATACTTATATTTACCCGCCAGAGCCATCCATGCGCATCATTGGTGACATTATTGAGTACACCGCCAAGCACATGCCAAAGTTCAACTCGATTTCCATCTCGGGTTATCACATGCAAGAAGCTGGTGCCAATCAAGTATTGGAATTGGCCTTCACTTTAGCTGATGGCAGAGAATACGTTAGAACAGCGCTTGCTAAAGGCTTGGATGTCGATGGTTTCGCGGGTCGCTTATCTTTTTTCTTTGCAATTGGCATGAACTTCTACCTGGAAGTGGCTAAGTTGCGCGCTGCCCGTTTGTTGTGGTGGCGCATTATGAAGTCTTTTGAGCCAAAAAATCCGAAGTCGTTGATGTTGCGCACACACTGCCAAACATCCGGCTGGTCTTTAACAGAGCAAGATCCCTATAACAACGTTGTGAGAACCACAGTTGAGGCAATGGCTGCGGTATTTGGTGGCACACAGTCATTGCACACCAATTCTTTGGATGAGGCGATTGCACTGCCATCTGAGTTCTCCAGCCGCATTGCCCGCAATACACAATTGATCCTCCAAGAGGAAACCCATATCCCTAGTGTGATCGATCCATGGGCCGGTTCTTACATGATGGAGAACCTGACTCAAGAGATGGCCGATAAAGCTTGGGAAATCATTCAAGAAGTTGAGGCGATGGGTGGTATGACTAAGGCGGTTGAAAGTGGTTGGGCCAAGCTTAAGATTGAAGCTGCAGCCGCTGAGAAGCAAGCCAAGATTGACTCGGGCTCTGACGTGATTGTGGGCGTTAATAAATACAAGCTCGGCAAAGAAGATCTCGTTGATGTCTTGATGATCGATAACGATAAGGTTCGCGAAGGACAGGTTGCGCGTCTTAAGGACATTAAAGCGAAGCGCGATTCCAAAAAAGTAGAAGCCGCATTGGAGGCTTTAACTAAGGCTGCAGAAGATAACTCTGGAAATCTCTTGGAGTTGTCAGTAAACGCAATTCGTTTGCGTGCAACTGTTGGTGAAGTTTCCGATGCATTAGAAAAAGTTTACGGGCGCCATCGCGCCGATACTCAAAAGGTGACCGGTGTGTATGCAGCTGCCTATGACTCAGCCGAAGGCTGGGCAAAACTCCAAACAGAAATTGCCGACTTTGCAAAAGACTTTGGTCGTCGCCCACGCGTAATGATTGCTAAGTTAGGCCAAGATGGACATGACCGTGGTGCAAAAGTGGTCGCCACAGCCTATGCCGACTTAGGTTTTGATGTGGATATTGGACCTTTGTTCCAAACCCCTGAAGAGTGTGCCCGTCAAGCCATTGAGAATGACGTACATGCATTGGGCGTATCTACTTTGGCCGCCGGACACAAAACCTTGGTACCAGCCATCATTGCTGAATTAAAGAAGCAGGGCTCAGATGACATCATCGTCTTCGTTGGTGGTGTGATTCCAAGACAAGACTACGAGTTCCTCTATGAGGCTGGTGTAAAAGGAATTTACGGTCCAGGCACCCCAATCCCAGCTTCGGCTAAGGATGTGCTTGAGCAAATCCGTAAGTCTGTTAAACCTGCTTAATTCGGAACATAGGCATGCTCCAAGCTGCTGATCAAGCTCTAGTGAATGATCTCACTGGTGCGCCGTCGCTTAAACAGCGTCGCGCACTGGCAAAGATTATTACTTTGCTCGAATCAACTCGACTTGACCACCGTCATCGTGCAGATGACGTGCTTAATTCCTTGCTTCCCAAGACGGGAAAATCATTTCGTCTAGGTATTTCTGGGGTCCCTGGCGTCGGCAAGTCTACTTTGATTGAAACCCTTGGTCTGTACTTAATTGAGAAGGGTCATCGAGTTGCTGTATTGGCAATTGATCCCTCTTCAAGCATATCTGGTGGTTCCATTTTGGGTGACAAGACTCGCATGGAGCGCTTATCTGTGCTGGAGAATGCCTTTATTCGTCCTAGTCCATCATCTTGTACGCTCGGCGGCGTAGCAGAGAAGACGCGTGAAGCCATGTTGGTTGCAGAGGCTGCTGGCTTTGACATCATTATTGTTGAGACGGTCGGCGTAGGTCAGAGTGAAATCGCTGTTGCTGGCATGACAGATATGTTCCTGTTATTACAACTGCCAAATGCGGGCGATGATCTGCAGGCAATTAAAAAAGGCGTAATGGAAATAGCCGATTTAATTGTGATTAATAAAGCCGATATAGATCCCGATGCCGCTATGCGAGCTCAATTATTCATTACGAGTTCATTGCGTCTATTGGGTTTTCAGGGTAACCCTGATCATGCCTCGCACATCAAAGAACTATGGCACCCACAAGTCATGACATTGAGTGCTTTAGAGGGCAAGGGCGTTCCGGAGATGTGGGATAAGGTTTCTCACTTTGCAAAGCTTCAAAAAGCCAATGGGAAGTTCGATGCTCGCCGTAAAGATCAAGCGGGCTCATGGATGTGGGATCGCATCGATGCGGGATTAAAAAACGCCTTTCGTAGCAATGAAGCCGTACAAGCGCTTCTACCAAACTTAGTAGCACAAGTAAACCAAGGAACTATGGCCGCTTCAGTTGCCGCAAGACGACTACTGGAAGCCATGGGGCATGAATTTTTCTAAGGAGTAGGAAATGAAGGACATCATTCAGCAACTGGAAGCCAAGCGTGAGCTTGCCCGATTGGGTGGCGGACAAAAGCGTATTCAAGCGCAGCATGCAAAGGGCAAGCTAACAGCCCGCGAGCGTATTGAGCTCTTGCTAGATGCTGGCACCTTCGAAGAATGGGATATGTTTGTTGAGCACCGTTGCCATGACTTTGGTATGGGTGACCAAACAGTTCCTGGTGATGGCGTTGTTACTGGTTATGGAATGATTAATGGCCGCTTAGTATTTGTGTTCTCACAAGACTTCACTGTTTTGGGTGGATCCTTATCTGAAGCGCATGCTGAGAAGATTTGCAAAATCATGGATCAAGCGCTCAAAGTAGGCGCTCCTGTGATTGGCTTAAATGACTCTGGTGGTGCACGTATTCAAGAAGGCGTTGCCTCTCTTGGTGGCTATGCAGAAATTTTCCAGCGCAACGTGACTGCCTCTGGCGTGATCCCCCAAATCTCCTTGATCATGGGGCCTTCCGCCGGTGGTGCGGTTTACTCACCAGCCTTAACTGATTTCATTTTCATGGTGAAAGATAGCTCATACATGTTCGTGACCGGTCCTGAAGTCGTGAAGACTGTGACCCATGAAGATGTGACGGCCGAAGAGTTAGGTGGTGCGGTAACGCATTCAACGGTATCAGGTGTTTGTGACTTAGCATTTGATAACGATGTTGATGCCATCATGATGCTGCGTCGTTTCTTCAACTACTTACCACTCTCCAACCGCGAGAAGCCACCTTTGATTAAAGGCGCCAACCGTACTGAAGAGCCAGATTTCTCATTAGATACATTAGTGCCATCCAATCCAAATCAACCTTACGATATGAAAGAGTTGATTGAAAAGATTGTGGATGATGGCGAGTTCTTTGAATTACAGCCTGACTATGCAAAAAACATTGTAATTGGCTTCGCACGCATTGAAGGCCGCTCCATTGGTATTGTTGCCAATCAGCCCTTGATCTTGGCGGGCTGTTTAGATATCAAGGCATCTATCAAAGCTGCGCGCTTCGTGCGCTTTTGTGACGCCTTCAATATTCCTGTAGTGACTTTGGTTGATGTTCCTGGATTTATGCCAGGTACTGCTCAAGAATACGGCGGCATCATTAAGCATGGCGCTAAGTTACTTTACGCATACGCAGATTGCACTGTGCCTAAAGTGACATTGATTACTCGTAAAGCTTATGGTGGCGCCTATGACGTGATGGCCTCCAAGCATTTGCGCGGCGATGTGAACTTTGCATGGCCTTCGGCTGAAATTGCAGTAATGGGTCCTAAGGGCGCCGTAGAAATTATCTTCCGTGAAGAGAAATCAGATCCAGCAAAGATTGCTGCACGTGAAGCCGAATACAAGGCTAAGTTTGCGAACCCATTTGTAGCGGGTCGTCGTGGCTATATTGATGATGTCATTCTTCCGCATGAAACCCGGAAGCGAATTGCCCGTTCATTGGCAATGCTCAAAGATAAAGACTTAAAGAATCCTGCGCGTAAACACGGCAATATTCCTCTGTAAAGGCGCAAACAAATCATGACTACGAAAATGTTTAAGAAAATTTTGATTGCTAACCGCGGTGAGATTGCTTGCCGTGTAATGTCTACTGCCAAGAAGATGGGCATCAAGACTGTGGCTGTTTACTCTGAGGCGGATAAAGAGGCACGTCACGTGCAACTTGCTGATGAGGCTGTTTGCATTGGGCCGGCACCGTCGCGTGAATCCTATTTGCTAATGGAAAAGATCATTCAAGCCTGTAAAGATACTGGTGCAGAAGCGGTTCATCCAGGATATGGTTTCTTATCTGAGAACGAGCAGTTTGCTAAGCGTTGCGAAGAAGAAGGCATTGTCTTTATTGGCCCTAAGCACCAATCTATCGCCGCTATGGGTGACAAGATTGCCTCTAAGAAGCTTGCCCTTGAAGCTAAGGTCAATACTATTCCTGGCTACAACGAGGCAATTGATACTACTGAAGAGGCAGTCAAGATTGCCCAGGGTATTGGCTATCCAGTCATGATCAAAGCTTCAGCAGGCGGTGGCGGTAAAGGTTTGCGCGTTGCTTTTAATGACAAAGAAGCTGCCGAAGGTTTTGCTGCTTGCAAAACTGAGGCGATGAATAGCTTTGGTGATGATCGTATCTTTATTGAGAAGTTTGTTGAAGGCCCGCGCCATATTGAGATCCAGGTTTTGGGCGACTCTCACGGCAACGTGGTTTACCTCAATGAACGTGATTGCTCAATTCAGCGTCGTCATCAAAAAGTAATCGAAGAAGCGCCATCACCATTTATTGATCCCGCAACTCGTAAGGCGATGGGTGAGCAAGCTGTTGCATTAGCTAAAGCTGTGAACTATCAATCTGCTGGTACGGTTGAGTTTGTTGTTGGCAAGGATAAGTCTTTCTATTTCCTTGAGATGAATACCCGCTTACAAGTTGAGCACCCAGTAACCGAGAGCATTACTGGTCTGGACTTGGTAGAGCAGATGATTCGTGTTGCTGCCGGTGAGAAACTGTCATTTAAGCAAGAAGATGTGAAGTTGGATGGATGGTCTATGGAGTGCCGTATTAATGCGGATGATCCATTCCGTAACTTCCTGCCTTCAACCGGTCGCCTAGTTAAATACCGCCCACCTGAATCACTAAATGGAGTGCGTGTTGATACCGGCGTGTATGAGGGTGGTGAGATCCCAATGTACTACGACTCGATGATTGCCAAACTGATTGTGCATGGCAAAGATCGTACGGAAGCCATTGAAAAGATGCGTGCAGCCTTGAATGATTTCGTGATTCGCGGAATTCATTCAAATATCCCATTTCAAGCGGCCTTATTGCAGCATCCACGTTTTGTAAATGGAGACTTTACAACTGGCTTCATTGCTGAAGAGTATCCAGAGGGCTTTAAAAAGGATTCTGTGCAACCGGCTGATCCTAAGCGTTTGGCAGCATTAGCCGCATTTATGCGCTATCGCTATCTGCAACACATTCAAATGATTGATGGTCAATTAGCTGGCCACGAAATGATTATTGGCAAGAAGTTTGTAGTGGTTACCGGTAAAAAAACTGGCTCGATGGATGACCCATATGAAGTACCTATTCGTGTAGAACTCAAGGATGGCATTTACTCTGTCTACATTGATGAAGCGGATGGTGTAAGTCGTTACGACATCGTGAGCGATTGGCGACCAGGTCAAATTTGTCTGCGCGCCACCATTAACGGTACCCATAAGATCACGGCGCAAGTAGAGCGCCGAGGCGTGAGATACGGCTTAATCCTAGATGGTGTTCATTATGAGTGTATGGTGCTGAGCCCATTGGGTGCAGAGCTTCAGCGCCGGATGCCGGTGAAGTTGCCGCCAGATACTTCTAAATTAGTCATGTCTCCAATGCCTGGTCTATTAACTAAGATTGCCGTCAAAGTGGGTGAAGCGGTGACTGCTGGTCAAAAATTGGCTTCGATTGAGGCGATGAAAATGGAAAACACGTTATCTGCAATGCAAGATGGTGTGGTTGCCGAGATCTGCGCTAAAGAGGGTGATAGCTTGGCGGTTGATCAATTGATTATTCGCTTCGAGTAGCCCTGCTGAACCAAAGGATTGATAATTATGAGCGCTAAACCATTCAAAATTTTAGGCATTCAGCAAATCGCTATTGGCGGCGAAAGCAAAGATCGGCTTAAGAAGTTGTGGGTTGATATGCTGGGCTTTGAATACAAAAGCACTTTTGTCTCAGAACGTGAAAACGTGGATGAGGATATCTGCGCAATTGGTTCTGGTGCGCATGAGATTGAAGTTGACCTTATGCAGCCATTTGATATTGAAAAGAAGCCAGCAGTCCATCAGACACCCTTAAATCACATTGGTTTATGGGTTGATGACCTGCCTAAGGCGGTTGAATGGCTCTCTGCAAACGGTCTGCGCTTTGCTCCGGGCGGCATTCGTAAGGGTGCTGCTGGTTATGACATCACTTTTGTTCACCCTAAAGGAAATGACGAGTTTCCGATCAGTGGTGAAGGGGTCCTCATTGAGCTGGTTCAGGCCCCTCCAGAGGTGATTGCGGGTTTAAGTTCATAATTTAGGCATGTTACTAACTCAGTAAGTAAATAACCAAGTAAGGCTTAAATTGGCAAATTTATTAGCCATCGACACCTCCGCAGCCTGGTGTTCGGTGGCTTTATCTTTAGGCGAACAAGTTGCAGAGCATAGGCATGAGGCCGTCTCGGCTGGCGCTAGCCAACTCCTATTGCCTTGGATTGAAGCGCTTTTGCGTAAAGCAAATATTGAATTAAAAGATTTGGATGCTATCGCAGTCGGTATCGGCCCTGGTGCATTTACGGGTGTGAGATTGGGGGTGGCAGCAGTTCAAGGATTGGCAATATCAAACAATCTACCAGTGATCGCCGTAACTAGCCTTGATGCAATATCAGCTCAATTAATTACTACTCATGCATTTAAAGATATAAATCCAAAAGCATTCATCATTGCAATTGATGCGCGCATGGAGGAGGTTTATTGGGCTAAATATGAATATCAATCCAACCAATTGCCAAAGCGCATTGGCGATATTCGCCTTACAAAGCCGGAAGATATTGACCTTCAGGGCATTGAGTTCCTGGCTGGAAGCGCTATTAATGCCTACAGTAAGCGCTTGCCTCAATTTAAAGGCGCTCTAGATTCAGAGATTGCGATTTCCTCCTTGGGTATTTTGGCCTGCGCTAAACAAATGCTTGCAGAAGGAAAGCAGCAAGATGTTCGACAGCTTGAGCCTTTGTATGTGCGTAATAAGGTGGCCTTGACTACCGCTGAACGTGAAGAGGCGTTTAAGTAATGTCAAATCATTCGTCGGTCGGCGGTGAGGCTGAACTCTCATTCTTGGCAATGCAAGCTGCAGACCTTGATGAGGTGTTGAGAATTGAATCAGTCTCACATATTCATCCTTGGACCAAGGGAAACTTTTCAGATTCTTTAGCTGCCGGGCATTGGGCCTATTGCATCCGCCCACAAGTGGATCAAGTTGTGAAGGGGTCTTATTTAGATCCAGCTGTTCTATGGGCGTATTGCATTTTATTTCCCGCTGTAGATGAATTACATCTTCTGAACATTACGGTTTCACCTCATTTGCGCAAGCTTGGTCTTGGGCAAAGAATGATGGCTGCCATCGAAGGGGTTGCTGTTCAACAGAAAATGCCGCGCATCATATTGGAAGTGCGGCCCACCAATACCGCAGCATTAGCGCTTTATCAAAAACTTGGGTACGAACAGATTGGCGTTCGCAAGAATTACTATCCAGCAAGCCCAGAGACCTGTTCTCGTGAGGATGCACTGGTGATGGCCAAATCGATTAAGCTAGAGTCATGACCAATAATCATTCAGTCTTTTTAAAGGAAATGGGCATCACGGAGTGGACCTCCCGCGATGCTGTGCAGCCTTTTGTAGCATCTTCAGTTGCTAATAACACCCAAGACTCCGTAGCAGAGAATGAATCAACGCAGCGAGCTTCCTATGGCGTTTGGTGGTTTTTCGGTAACGAACCTCAGGGTGAGGCAAAAGTTCTGTTTCAGAGCATCATTCGTGTTTTGGGATTGGCTAAGAATGAATGGATCTGGAAGAGCTCCACTGACAAGCTATCTCAGTTATCAAGCCCAGACACACCAGTAGTGGCGTTAGCCTTTGGCGGTACGGTTGCCCAGAAAATTACCGGAGAGAGAGATCCATTACCTCAGCTCCGCGAGACTGTGCTGGCCTTAAATACTGGTAACGAAGAAGAGATTCCGGTGATTGCTTCATTTGAGTTAAACCAAGCCCTCACCAGTGCAAAAGAGAAGTCATTGCTATGGCAAGATTTACTGCTTGCTAGGTCGGTACTGCAAAATAGCTGAAGGTGAAGTCATAACTAAGTCATGACTTAGTGGTGAGTAAGCTTAGTGCTTATGTTCGCCAATCAAATGCATAGAGTCATATTCCGCTTGATTTCTGGCGTGCCGCTTAATGACAAGCCACATGATGAGACTTACAGCCACACCAAAACCAATGATGACAATTTGAACGGGCACATCTAACCAGATCAGTAGTGAGTAGATCATCAACATCATCAACACTGAAATGTTTTCGTTAAAGTTCTGAACGGCGATAGAGTGGCCTGCCGACATCAGAACGTGACCTCGATGTTGCAACAAGGCATTCATAGGTACTACAAAGTAACCGGCCAACCAGCCTACCAAAATCAGCAATATATAAGCAGGCAATAAGTTCAGAGTAACCTGCAGTTTACCGATAGAAAAAATACTTGTATTCGGTAGTAGATCTGAGTTGTAGACAGCCATGACACAGACAACCAGACCCATGGCGATGCCATACGGCAGAACGTTTAAAGACTTACGCAACGGAATTCTCCAGGCGGCATAAACTGCACCGCCGGCTACTCCAACGGCGGATATCGCTTGCAGAATTGCACCCTGAGATAAATTCATGTGCAGCGCAACTTGCGCCCACTTAATCACAATAAATTGCAGGGTAGCGCCGGCACCCCAGAATAAGGTGGTGACCGCTAAAGAGATTTGACCAAGGCGATCATCCCAAAGGGTCTTAAAGCAAATAGCAAAGTCTTTAACCAACTCTATTGGATTGGTTTTTTGAGAAACGTAGCGAGCGCCAGTATCTGGAATCTTGAGGTTAATCAGAGCCGCAACTACATAAATCATCATGATGATTAAGATGGCTGATTCAGCTGGGGTATCAATACCAGTCTCAAATGTAGGTATATCCCAAGCCAAAAGACTTTGAGATACGGTGCTGCTAATGAGGACGCCACCTAAAACGGTTCCCAGAATGATGGACCCAACCGTGAGACCCTCAATCCAACCATTGGCGGCAACTAATTTTTCAGGGGGTAGTAATTCGGTCAGAATGCCGTACTTCGCTGGTGAGTAAGCTGCAGCGCCAAGACCAACAATGGCATAAGACATTAATGGGTGACTGCCAAATAACATGGCCACACACCCTACAAACTTAATGGTATTGGTAATGAACATGACATTACCCTTGGGGCGGGAGTCTGCAAACGCTCCAACAAAGGCTGCCAAGAGAACATAGGACAATACAAAGAACAATTTGAGCAAAGGCGTCATCCAGGCCGGCGCGTGAAGCTGGGCCAAGAGGGCAATAGCTGCTATCAGGAGAGCATTATCAGCAAGCGACGAAAAAAATTGCGCCGCCATAATGATGTAAAAGCTACGGTTCATTCGTACAATCTAGTCATTAATACAATTAAAACATGAAAGGAGGGGTGAATATGGGTGAATCTGCTAACAGCCTGATTAATAGACCAATTTTGGCGTCTATTCATTCTGCTGCCTTTCAGCATAATTTAAACCGAGTTCGTGAATTGGCGCCAGAGTCCAAGATTTGGTCTGTCATTAAAGCCCGTGCTTATGGTCATTGCTTTGATGCTGCTCTGAAGGGTTTGGCCTCTACCGATGGCTTTGCCTTATTGGACATACAGGACGCAGCCTGGCTACGCGATCACGGCTGGGAAGGGCGAATCCTGCTTTTGGAGGGGTTTTTCCATGAAAACGAGTTGAGCCGCGCACAAGAGTTGGCGTGTGACTTGGTGGTCCATTGCGATGCTCAAGTCGAGTGGCTTGAACGTTTCAAACATAAAGACCATAAACCTTTTAATGTTTTTCTAAAGATGAATACCGGCATGAATCGTTTGGGTTTCAAACCTAAAGCCTACCGAACCGCATTTCATCGCTTGCATGCTGCTGGATACCACATGCATCACATGACCCATTTTGCGAATGCCGATCAAGTCGATCGATTGCCTTCGGTTGGCGCTCAACAAGAGCTATTTAATGAAACGATTGCGGGCCTAGCAGGCTCAACCTCCTTAGCGAACTCTGCCGCTATTTTGTGGCATCGCAATGCTTTGGGTGACTGGGTGCGACCCGGAATCATGCTCTATGGCGCCTCGCCAACAGGACTGTACGCCGATATAGAGCATGCCAATCTACAAGCAGTCATGCACCTTCACAGTGAAATTATTGATATTCAGGAACTACAAAAAGGGGATCGCATTGGCTACGGCGGTCGTTATGAGGCGCCTGATGCAATGCGTATTGGTATTGTTGCTTGTGGCTATGCTGACGGATATCCACGTCATGCAAAAGATGGCACTCCAGTTTGGGTATCCACCGGTAGTGATGGCGTCATTTGCTCTCTAGTAGGTCGAGTTTCAATGGATATGCTGGCGATTGATTTACGTCAGGCGCCTAATGCCAAGATCGGAAGCCTAGTACAACTCTGGGGCGATAAAGTTCCCGTCGATGAGGTTGCACGAATGAGCGATACGATTGGATATGAGTTGCTTTGCGCTGTCGCACCTAGAGTGCCGGTTGAGATTAAATAAAAGCCAATAAACAAATAAACAAATAACCAAATCAAGCAATTCTGTCTAATAAAAAATCCTCCAGTGCGGAGGATTTTTTTATGCATCAAGAAATAATTTGAAATAAGTGTATTAAAAATTATTTATTCCAGAACTGCCACCATCTACGCTCTTTTTTAACGCGTTGACCAGTCTCCATCATCTGGCTATCCGGGAAATTAAGTTTAAAGACACGGGCAGAATCGTTGCTCAACTGAATCATGCCAAGCTTTTCATACGACTTCGTCAGAATGTAAAGCGCTTCTTCAACGGCAGGTGCGCGGTCATAATCTCGTATCACTAGCTGAGCCCGGTTGGCTGCAGCTAGGTAGGCGCCACGTTGATAGTAAAAACGCGCTACCAAAACGTCCGCCTCTGCAAGGGAGTTAACGATGTAACGCATCCGGTCCAAAGCATCGGGAGCGTATTTACTATTTGGGAAACGCTCAACAACTACTTTGAAGGATTCAAACGCTTCCTTAGCGGCTTTAGGGTCACGCTCACTTAGATCCTGTCCAGTAAATTTGCCCAACCATCCCAGATCATCGTTAAAAGTAATAAGACCTTTTAAATAGTATGCGTAATCTAAGTTTGGGCTGCCTTGGTGTAATTTAATAAAGCGATCAATCGCAACGAGTGCCTGAGTTTGCTCTTGTGCTTTCCAATAGCAATAGGCTGCATTAATTTGGGCTTGTTGTGAGTAAGGACCAAATGGAAAGCGTGCCTCTAATTTCTCAAAGTATTTTCCGCATTTAGCAAAGTCGGCATCGTTGAGTTTGTCAGTGGCCTCCGAATAGAGTTTTGCCTCAGACCAAATGTCGGTGTCATCTTTGCTGCCATCACTACCTGCGCATCCACCTAACAACATTAATGCAAGGATCAGGGCAAAAATCAGGGCGAAAGGAGCGCTGTATACATGTGAGCTCTTTTTTTGTGGGGAAGAATTCCCAGCAAGCCTTAAACTGGCGTCTGATATTACGTCGGACATAACTGAAAGGCTCTCTAAGCGTGGCATTGCCGCAAACTCCTGATTCGAATCCCATTGATTATATCGATGATGAGGATTTCATCTCCCTAGATATCCCTTTAGAGATGGCTGGTGAGCGCTTGGATAAGGTGCTGGCACAGTCTTTGCCGGATTATTCGCGCAATCGCCTTAAGGCTTGGGTTGAGGCGGGGGGTGTGATGGTTGATGGAAAAGTCACCAAAGCCCGTTACTTGCTCCATGGTGGCGAGAGTATTAAGGTATTTCCGCAAGAAATGCCTGAGCAATTTGCCTTTAGCCCAGAAGATATTGCCTTAGAGGTGGTTTATGAGGATGACGCCATCATTGTGGTGAATAAGCCACCGGGCCTCGTGGTGCATCCGGCGGCTGGAAATTGGTCGGGGACGCTACTAAATGGACTCTTATTTCGCTATCCAGAGCTGAAGTTGCTTCCTAGGGCAGGAATTGTTCATCGCCTAGATAAAGATACCTCGGGATTAATGGTGGTGGCCCGCACCTCACAGGCACAAACCTCTTTAGTCCGCCAACTGCAAGAGCGAACGGTAGGGCGCCGCTATCTTGCTTGCGTTTGGGGAGATCCCCCAAGCCAAGGAAAGGTCCTGGCAGCGGTTGGCCGTGATCAACGGGATCGATTGAAAATGGCAGCTGGCAGCCCCCAAGGTAAGCCCGCAGCTACTTTATTTAGACGCCTAGCCAAAGGTTTGGTTGGGGAGTCCACTGTTGCGCTGCTGGAGTGTCGACTGGAGACCGGACGCACCCATCAGATTCGGGTTCATTTAGAGTCCCTTGGCTTTCCCTTAGTCGGCGATCCTGTCTATCGCAAAAAAACACCGGGTGCAGCCAAAATCCTAACATTCAATCGCCAAGCCTTGCATGCCTTTGCGCTGAGTCTTCAGCATCCAGTTAAAAATGAATTGATGACTTGGTTTCGATTGCCGCCGCAAGACATTATTGAGTTGTTGCCCCAGCTTGGAATGAATGAAGAGGTTCTTCCTAAAGAGGCTGTGGTGTTGACCTCTATAGAAAATGAATTGCGCTCATGAGTTTCATTACCCCTCAGTGGTCGACACCAAATTCAGTTAAAGCCTTGGTGAGCACTCGTAAGGGGGGCGTTAGTCAAAAGCCTTTTGATTCTTTGAATCTAGGTGACCATGTGGGCGATGAGCTTAATAACGTTTTGACGAATAGAGCTATCTTCGCCAAGGAATTGCCAGCAGAGCCCATTTGGTTAAAGCAGGTCCATGGTACGGCGGTCAGCACTCCGCAAAGTCGTCAATTAAACCCAGGTGTAAATCATCAAGCCGATGCTTCTGTTACCAACATTCCAGGAGAGGTATTGGCTATCATGACTGCCGATTGCCTCCCCGTTCTTTTTGCCAATACAGAAGGGTCTGTTATTGGCGCCGCACATGCTGGCTGGAGGGGCCTGTGTGCCGGAATTCTTGAAAATACCCTCGCTGAGCTATTAAAACTTTCTAGCGATAAAAATCCATCTAATGTAATGGCATGGCTAGGCCCTGCAATAGGTCCTGACGCATTTGAGGTTGGAGATGATGTGTTAACGGCTTTCAATAACGCTGCTTACCCCATCCCGATGGATGCATTTAAAGCGCTTGACCATAAACCAGGCAAGTTCTTGGCCGATATTTACAAACTAGCAAAAGGGCGGCTGGAGGCTTGTGGCGTCAACATGATTTTTGGTGGGCAATATTGCACAGTGAGGGATCAAGAGCAGTTTTTTTCCTATCGCCGCGATGGTGATACCGGTCGATTTGCATCTGCAATTTGGATCACAAAATAGATTTGTAATAAATATACGGGTTAGTACTAGCTTATCCATTGGGCTAGGGTATTTGCGTATAACTCTATAGTGCTTAAGGGCGGAGAATGTCTTTAACTTATAGAAGAGACTAATATGTTTGCAGGTATGAATACGGGTGCAACGCCATCTTTGGCGCCGCACCATATGGCACTAATTCCGCCAGAGCGTTTATCTGAAATTCAAAAAGAATATTTCACGGAATTGGCGCATATTGCAACCAATCCTGAAGCGATTGAGGTTAAAGACCGTCGTTTTGCAGGTCAAGCCTGGCACTCATCCTGGAGCAAAGTCATTGCTGCTACCTATTTACTCAATTCCAAATATTTAATGGAATTAGCAAAAGCAGTTGAGACAGATGAAAAGTCTAGGCAAAAAATTCTATTTACTACAGAGCAAATGATTGATGCACTTTCGCCATCAAATTTCATTGCCACCAATCCAGAGGTACTGGAAAGCATTATTAGCTCGCAAGGACAATCCATTCAAAAAGGCATTGTGAACTTGTTGGGGGATATGAAAAAAGGCAAGGTCTCTCAAACGGATGAATCTGCTTTTGAGGTTGGCAAAAATATTGCCACTACAGAAGGTCATGTGGTGTTTCGTAATGAGTTGTTTGAACTCATTCAATACACACCATTAACTGAGCAAGTGTTCGAGCGCCCATACTTAATGGTGCCACCATGCATCAACAAATATTACATTTTAGATTTGCAGCCTGATAACTCGGTAGTGCGCCATATGGTCAGCCAAGGCCACACCGTCTTTTTAGTGTCTTGGAAAAATCCCGATGCTTCGATGGCCCAAGTGAGTTGGGATGACTATGTAGGCAAAGGTGTGATTAAAGCGATTGATGTTGTTAAAGAGGTCGGCGATACCAAGCAAATTAATATCTTGGGATTCTGCGTTGGCGGTACCTTAACCAGTTCAGCATTGGCGGTATTAGCGGCGCGAGACGAGCATCCAGCCGCAAGCTTGACGTTGTTGACTACATTGTTGGACTTTACGGATACCGGCATTCTGGATGTCTTTATTGACGAAGGCATGGTCGAGATGCGCGAGAACAGCATTGGCGGCAAAGGTGGCAAGTACGGCATGATGTCGGGCTTAGATTTAGGAAATACCTTCTCATTCTTGCGCCCAAATGATTTGGTCTGGAACTATGTAGTGGAGAACTATCTCAAAGGTAATTCGCCTCCACCATTTGATTTGTTGTACTGGAATGGCGATTCTACGAACCTTCCTGGTGCAATGTACTGCTGGTATTTACGTCATACCTATTTGCAAAATGATTTAGTCAAGCCTAACAAAGTCAAAATTTGCGGTGAAAAGATCGATCTCGGAAAAATCAAATGTCCGGCCTATTTATATGCTTCGCAGGAAGATCATATTGTTCCTTGGCAGTCTGCTTATGAGTCAACACATCTCCTCAAAGGGAAAAATCGTTTTGTTCTTGGAGCGTCTGGACACATTGCGGGCGTCATCAATCCGCCCGCTAAAAATAAACGCTACTACTTTGAAAACAGCAAGATTGCACCAACAGCTCAAGAGTGGCTGCAGGGTGCAAAACAAATACAAGGTAGCTGGTGGCCTGACTACACTCAGTGGCTAGAGCAATTTGGCGGTGAGAAGAGGCAGGCTAGCGCTACCTTTGGTAACGCTAAGTACAAAAAAATGGAAGCTGCACCTGGTGTTTATGTCAAAGAAAAAGCAACACCAGAAATTCAATAACGATTAACGAAGGTTTTTAAAAGGGGAATTCAATGTCTCAAAAAGTCGCATATGTAACTGGTGGTATGGGTGGTATTGGTACCGCTATCTGTCAACGTCTTGCTAAGGATGGGTTTAAGGTAATTGCTGGTTGTGGCCCGAATTCGCCCCGTAAGGATCGCTGGATTGGCGAGCAAAAAGCGCTTGGCTACGAATTTATTGCTTCTGAAGGCAATGTTTCTGATTGGGATAGTACTGTTGCTGCCTTTGAGAAGGTCAAGGCTGAAGTTGGTCGTGTTGATGTTTTGGTTAACAACGCTGGCATCACTCGTGACAGCGTCTTCCGCAAAATGACTCCAGATGCCTGGAAAGCGGTTATTGATACCAACTTGAACTCTCTCTTTAACGTTACTAAACAAGTGATTGATGGCATGGTTGAAAACAACTGGGGTCGAATCATTAATATTTCCTCTGTAAACGGTCAAAAGGGTCAATTCGGACAAGCCAACTACTCCACTGCTAAAGCTGGGTTACATGGTTTCACAATGGCTCTGGCTCAGGAAGTGGCTACCAAGGGCGTTACTGTGAATACTGTATCCCCGGGCTATATCGGGACCGATATGGTGAAAGCCATCCGAGAAGATGTCTTAGAGAAGATTGTGTCTGGTATCCCGGTGAAGCGTTTGGGCACTCCAGAGGAGATTGCCTCCATCTGCTGTTGGATAGCCTCTGATGATGGTGGCTATGCTACTGGAGCAGACTTCTCATTAAATGGCGGTATTCATACTGGTTAATATTGCGCTGCAGCAATTTAATCAGCACTTACAGCCCGCAACACAGCGTATTTACCTTTTGGTCAAACTAGGGATAAACTACGCTCGTGTTGCGTTGCAGTAAAAAAAGTAAGGAAAAAAATGGTTACCCGCGCTAAACGAGCTGGCGAAGATCGCCTCATCAAGAAATATCCAAATCGCCGTCTCTACGATACGCAGACTAGTACCTATGTCACCTTGTCTGATATTAAGAATTTGGTGATGGCAAATGAAGTATTCAAGGTAGTGGATGCTAAAACCGAAGAAGACTTAACGCGCAACATCTTGCTGCAAATTATTCTTGAAGAAGAAGCTGGTGGTGCACCAGTTTTCTCTACTCAAATGCTTTCTCAAATCATTCGCTTTTATGGAAACTCCATGCAAGGATTGATGGGTAATTATCTTGAAAAGACCATGCAATCTTTTGTGGATATCCACAATAAGCTTGGCGACCAAACTAAGGGACTAGGTGCTGGTAGTACACCTGAAGCCTGGTCGCAGATGATGAACCTACAAAACCCGCTCATGCAGGGTTTGATGGGTAACTATATGGAGCAGAGCAAAGATCTTTTCATCAAAATGCAAGAGCAAGTACAGGGCTCGCAAAATATTTTTGGAAATTTTCCGTTTACAGCTCAGCCTAACAAAACTGAAAAAGAATAGTTGTGGCCGGTAAAATTGGATTTGTATCCTTAGGATGCCCTAAGGCGCTTGTAGATTCTGAGCTAATTCTGACGCAACTAAGTGCCGAAGGTTACGAGACTGCCAAAGATTATTCTGGCGCGGATCTTGTGGTTGTTAACACCTGTGGTTTTATCGATTCTGCAGTTGAGGAAAGTCTCTCTGCTATTGGTGAGGCCTTAGCAGAGAACGGTAAAGTGATTGTGACTGGTTGCTTGGGTGCCAGAAAAAATGCCGACGGCAGCGACCTCATCTCCAGCATTCACCCTAAAGTTCTCGCTGTTACAGGCCCTCACGCCACTGACGAGGTGATGCAAGCAATTCACTTACATTTGCCTAAGCCACATGATCCTTTTATAGATTTGGTCCCACCAGCAGGTGTGAAGCTCACTCCTAAACATTACGCCTATCTCAAAATTAGCGAAGGTTGTAATCACCGTTGCACTTTCTGCATCATTCCCAATATGCGTGGCGATCTAGTTTCGCGACCAATTGGCGAGGTTTTGCTTGAAGCTAAGCGCTTATTTGAGTCGGGTGTAAAAGAGTTGTTAGTTGTTTCGCAAGATACCAGTGCCTATGGTGTTGATATTCAGTACCGCACAGGCTTTTGGGATGGCAAACCCGTGAAAACCAAAATGTTTGATTTGGTTAACGCCTTAAACCAAATTGCGCGTGAGCATCAGGCTTGGGTGAGACTTCACTATGTCTATCCTTATCCCCACGTAGACGATGTTCTTCCTTTGATGGCTGAATTCTCAGAGCATGGTTATGGTGTTCTGCCGTATTTAGATATTCCATTGCAGCATGCGCACCCTGATGTCTTGAAGCGCATGAAGCGTCCCGCTAGCGGCGAGAAAAATATTGAGCGCATTTCAGCATGGCGCCAAGCTTGCCCTGATTTGGTGATTCGCAGTACTTTTATCGCAGGCTTTCCTGGTGAAACCGAGGAAGAGTTTGAATATTTACTCAACTTCCTTGACGAGGCGCAAATTGATCGGGCGGGTTGTTTTGCTTATTCACCAGTTGAAGGTGCGACCGCTAATCAATTGGACAATCCGGTTCCTACTGATCTTCGTGAAGAGCGCCGCGCCAGATTTATGGCAAAAGCCGAGGAAATTTCGATTAAGCGACTTGCTAAAAAAATAGGCAAGCGCATCCAGGTCATCATTGATCGGGTGGACGAGCAGGGTGGAATTGGCAGAACTATCGGTGATGCCCCTGAAATCGATGGTCTAGTGAGGGTTTTGCCGCCAAGTAAGCCTTCCAAACGCTATCGTGCCGGTGAAATCATTCGCGTAACCGTCATTAGCTCCCAAGGGCATGACCTAATAGCCGAAACTTGACGGATCGAATAAAAATGATAGCTGGATCATTTAATTAGTACTTGTTTAGTGCAGTGTCAGCCCATTAATTGGGCTTAGCAAAGGGGATTGATATGAGTCGTGATGTCGTTGTCTTAAGTGCAGTTCGTTCCGCAATTGGCACCTTTAACGGTGCTCTCAGCAGTTTTGAGCCATCTGAGCTTGGCGGCATCGTAATGAAAGAGGCGGTTGCTCGCTCGGGTGTAGATCCTGCGCTTATTAATTACATTACTGTGGGTAACACTATCCCTACAGATAGTCGCTATGGTTATGTTGCACGTGTAGCCTCAATCCAAGCTGGCTTGCCAATGGAATCTGTGGCAATGGCTTTAAATCGTTTGTGCAGCTCTGGCTTGCAGGCGATCGTAACAACTGCTCAGCAAATTATGTTGGGTGATTGTGATTACGGTATTGGCGGTGGCGTTGAAGTCATGTCTCGTGGCATGTATGGTTCTCCAGCAATGCGCAGTGGTGCGCGTATGGGTGATACCAAGATGATCGACCTGATGGTTGGTATTTTGACTGACCCATTTGGCGTTGGTCACATGGGTGTTACAGCTGAAAATCTTGTTGAAAAATGGAAATTAACACGTGATGAGCAGGACGCTCTTGCGGTCGAGTCTCATCGTCGTGCGGCAAATGCCATTAAAGAGGGCCGCTTTAAATCTCAGATCGTGCCAATCACTATTAAAACTCGTAAGGGTGACGTAGTGTTTGATACCGATGAACATGTCAAGCCAGAGACCACCATGGAAACACTTGCCAAGATGAAGGCAGTGTTCAAAAAAGAGGGTGGCTCAGTAACGGCTGGCAATGCATCAGGCATTAATGATGGTGCCGCATTCTTTGTATTAGCTGATGCTGAAACTGCGAAGAAGGCTGGTCATAAGCCAATCGCCCGTTTGGTATCTTATGCTGTGGCTGGAGTTCCAAACCACATCATGGGTGAAGGCCCAATCCCGGCAACCAAAATCGCTCTCGAGCGTGCTGGACTCAAATTAGATCAAATGGATGTGATTGAGTCTAATGAAGCATTTGCTGCGCAAGCTTTAGCAGTGACTAAGGGCTTAGGTTTAGATCCAGCTAAGACCAACGTAAACGGCGGCGCTATTGCCTTAGGACACCCAATTGGTTGTTCCGGCGCTGCGATTGCTACTAAGGCAATCCATGAGTTACAACGCGTTCAAGGTAAATATGCTTTGGTAACGATGTGTATTGGTGGTGGTCAAGGTATTGCGACCATTTTTGAGCGCCTGTAAGGATATACAAGCGTAAGTATTACGCTGAACTCTTGGGTAAAAACTTAAGAGATCAGTAGTAGAGCAGCATCTAAGCCGACTCGGTCAAAAGCCGCGTCGGCTTTTTCTTTAACAACCGGTTTTGCTTGGTAGGCAACGCTAATGCCCGAACCATTCATCATGATTAAATCATTAGCGCCATCACCCATAGTGATGGCATTTGCCTTAGTGCAACCAAGTCGAGAGCAAGCCTCATCTAAATGAGCGGCCTTAGCTGCTCCATCGACGATTTCACCGAGTACTTTTCCAGTGAGCTTGCCATCAACGATTTCTAATGTATTGGCTTGTGTTTGTTTAAAGCCTAATTGCTGACGTAACTTTTCGGTGAAGAAAGTAAAGCCGCCGGATACTAGGAGGGTATACATACCGCGTTCATTGGCACCAGCCAAAAGCTCAACTGCACCAGGATTGGGGCGCAAGCGCTCGCGATAAACGGATTCGAGGGCATCAGCGTGGACGCCCTCAAGCAATGCAACACGTCTGCGCAAACTCTCTTTAAAGTCTTTAATTTCACCGCGCATTGTGGCTTCAGTAATTTCTGCAACAGCGGATTTCTTGCCTGTGAAATCGGCGATCTCATCGATACATTCGATGTTAATTAAGGTTGAGTCCATATCCATCGCCAAAACACGAATATCTTGCGGCACTAGATTAGACCTAAGAAAGCATAGGTCAGCATTAAAGCTTGCGGCAATAGATCTTAGCTGTTCACGTTGTGCGGTATCTAAATGGCTGTTCGATTCAAAACGCTCGACATAGTAAGCCCCA
The DNA here is from genome assembly GCF_018687355.1 of Polynucleobacter sp. VK25. Lineage (NCBI taxonomy): Bacteria > Pseudomonadati > Pseudomonadota > Betaproteobacteria > Burkholderiales > Burkholderiaceae > Polynucleobacter > Polynucleobacter sp. VK25. Next base: position 921,117 of record NZ_CP061288.1, read on the forward strand.
TTTCCCACCTGTCCACCGATAGAGTGAAGCGAGACTCCAAACGTCAAGGCTTGATCCTTTAAAGAAAAGACCAGCTTCTCAGCTATAGGATCTCTGGATAGAGCAACAAGGACTGGGTAATTGGACATGGCTCAATAATAATCGGATTATTAGCTGACTTTTGCCGAGCTCAAGACTGCTGATTCGTTGAGGCGCCGCAAGATATTGCGAATGGCATCCAGGCGCTGCTCAAGCTTCTCAAACTCACGATCCTTTTGGGGGAGTACTTTTAACTTGTCCTGACCATTTAGCTGGATGTGCTTCGAAGACTGGATGAGTTGAATGATCTTCATTGGGTCGATGGGCGGGTTCGGTACAAATTGAATCTGAATTGATGCAGGCGTTGCATCAATCTTCTTAATGCCAAAACCTGCCATCTCCAAACGTAGGCGATGAGTCTCATAAAAAGATTTGGCTTGGTCTGGAAGGTCACCAAATCGGTCTACCAACTCTTCTCGTAAACCCATGAGCTCTGAGAAATCATTTGTTCCAGCAAACCGTTTATATAGAGACAGGCGCTCATGGACATCGGGACAATAATCTTCAGGAAATAATGCAGGTACACCAAGATTGACATCAGTAGTTGCTTGAAGTGGCGAGAGTAAATCAGGTTCCTTACCGCTGCGCAAAGACTTCACTGCGCGATTCAGCATTTCGGTATAAAGCTGAAAACCAATCTCATGAATCTCACCAGACTGTTTATCACCCAACACTTCCCCGGCCCCGCGTATCTCAAGATCATGCATAGCCAAATAGAAACCAGAACCCAGTTCTTCCATCGCTTGAATCGCATTAAGGCGTAACTGCGCTTGCTTGCTTAATGCTTCGGGATCGGGAACCAGTAAATAGGCATAAGCCTGGTGATGTGATCGACCTACACGACCCCGCAATTGATGCAGCTGAGCTAAGCCAAACTTATCAGCGCGATGCATGATGATGGTATTGGCAGTTGGAACATCAATACCAGTTTCAATAATCGTAGTGCACAGCAAAATATTGGTTCGCTGCGTAACAAATTCTCGCATGACGGATTCCAGCTCGCGTTCATGCATTTGTCCATGAGCAACGCTAATGCGCGCCTCGGGAATCAGTTCTTGTAAGGCGTGCTTACGATTCTGAATAGTTTCTACTTCGTTGTGCAAGAAGTAGACCTGACCACCACGCTTGATTTCTCGTAATACTGCTTCACGAATGACGCCATCACCCTCACGTCTCACGAAGGTCTTAATAGCTAAACGCTTCTGTGGAGCAGTAGCGATGATAGAGAACTCACGTAATCCTTCCATAGCCATACCTAAGGTTCTTGGGATGGGGGTGGCGGTAAGCGTGAGGATGTCTACTTCAGCACGTAAGGCTTTTAGAGCGTCCTTTTGGCGCACTCCAAAGCGATGCTCTTCATCAACAATCACTAAGCCCAAATTGGCAAACTGGGTTTCCTTGGAAAGGAGTTTGTGAGTGCCAATAATGATGTCCGCATCACCTTTGGCGATGGCTTCAAGCGCTGCATTAATTTCTTTAGTAGTTTTAAAGCGAGACAATTCAACAATGCGCACTGGCCAATCAGCAAAGCGATCTTTCCAGGTGGCTACATGTTGTTCTGCAAGCAGAGTAGTTGGAGCCAAGATAGCAACTTGTTTGCCACCCATGACAGCAACAAAACTTGCTCGTAATGCGACCTCTGTTTTGCCAAAGCCAACATCACCGCAAACTAGCCGATCCATTGGTGTGCCGCTCGTCATATCGCCGATTACCGCCGCAATCGCGTTGGCTTGGTCAGGTGTTTCTTCAAAGCCAAAGCTCTCGGCAAAGGCTGCATAGTCATGAGCCGAGAATTCAAAGGCATGACCCTTACGAATCGCCCTGGCTGCATACAGACCCAATAGTTCTGCGGCCGTATCTCGTATCTGTTGGGCAGCCTTGCGTTTGGCTTTGTCCCACTGACCTGAGCCTAGTTGATGCAGTGGTGCAGAATCGGGGTCTGAACCTGCATAGCGGGTGACCATCTGCAACTGTTGAACGGGAACGTATAAGGTAGCGTCACCTGCATATTGAAGATGAAGAAATTCTTCAAAAATAGGGGCTTCTTTTGGCGGCGCCAAATTCAGAAGTACCAAGCCTTGGTAGCGTCCGATGCCATGCTCTGCATGTACTACAGGATCGCCGATCTTGAGTTCAGAGAGATCCTTAAAGAGCATGTCGGGATCGGCGCTCTCACTTGCTTTGCCTTTGCGCCGCTGTCTTGCGGTTGTGGTGAATAGCTCTGCCTCGGTAATTACGAGAAGATTTTCAGCAGGCCATGAAAAACCGTTAAAGAGAGGAGCTGTTACTAGGCCAAATAAAGAATCGCTCTTAATAAACTCTGCAATGCTGTCAAAGCCCTCAGGCTTTAAGGGGTAGAGCGCCTTGCCATCATGGCCAGCAACCGAATTGCTTTCATCAAAGAGCTGTCGAATAGATTCTTTGCGGCCAGCACTATCGCTACAAACTAATACGCGAACCTTTTCTGAGGCCACTACCTTACGAAGGAGGTTAATCGGGTCGGTATCACGACGATGAACCGCAATATCGGGCACTGCGAGGAATTGGCTCTTCTCTGTGGTTTCCTTTTCGAGTGTTAGTCGTGCATATGATTTAGATGTGGTGAAAAATTCATCCACATCCAAGAACAGTTCTTTTGGTGGAAGAATTGGCCTATCTAAATCATGCTTGAGGAACTCATAGCGTGAGAGCGTATCTTTCCAAAAGCCTTTGATGGTCTCTTCAACATCTCCAATAGAGACTAGCCAAACCGGGTCGCCTGAGCGAGGGAAGTAGTCAAATAGATTGGATTGCTCTTCAAAAAATAAGGGTAGATAGGATTCGATACCCGCACTAGGTATTCCTAAATTAGCATCTTTATAAATGGAGCACCGGGTAGGGTCACCCTCAAAGACCTCTCGCCAACGTCCTCTAAAAGCAGTGCGTGAGGTATCGTCAAACGGAAACTCGTGTCCAGGCAGTAGGCGGACTTCTTTAACGGGATAAAGGCTTCGTTGTGTGTCAGGATCAAATGCACGAATTTGCTCAATCTCATCACCGAATAAATCTAGGCGGTAAGGTAAATTGGATCCCATCGGAAATAAATCAAACAGACCACCGCGAATGCTGTATTCGCCTGGACGCATCACGGCACTCACTGGATCATAGCCAGCCTGCTGCAGCTGAAGCTTTAATGCAGCTTCGTTCAGCTTGTCGCCCTGTCTGAAGAAGAAGGTGTGGCCAGATAAAAAGTTTGGTGGCCCCAGTCTTTGTAATGCAGTGGTTACTGGAACCAAAACAATATCGCAACTGCCATTAAGTAATTCATAAAGAGTAGCGAGTCGCTCGGAGACCAAATCCTGATGCGGTGAAAAATGATCGTAGGGAAGGATTTCCCAATCGGGAAGAAGTCTGGTTTTCAGCTGCGGCGCAAAAGCGGGGATTTCTTCCAAAAGTCGCTGGGCTTCTTGGGCTTGAGCGCAGAAAATCACCATTACCGAAAACTGATTGCGATAGCGTAGGGCGGTTTGAGCTATTAAAGCAGCATCTGCTGAACCAACCAGCCCTGAAAAGGTAAAGCGCTGCCCAGCCCGCGGAGCAGGTATGGGGGGTACGAGATTTAATGCGTCAGACATCTCAGCTCATTATAGAATCAGGCATGGGTTCTGGAAATCAATCGAACAAGCGGTGCCATGCACTTTTGCCAACGGCAGGCACAGGCTCCCGTCTGGGCGGGGAGTTACCTAAACAGTTCCAGCAACTGGCGGGTAAGCCGATGGTTGCTTATGCACTGGAAGCATTTCAGGAGTGTCCACATATTGAGACTATCTGGCTTGGCGTAAGCCCCGGTTTTCTTATTAATCCAATATTGCAGGATCTTGCAAAGGCCGGGTCAGAGATTCATGTGGTGCCAACAGGCGGTCTAACGAGGCAAGAAACTGTTCGCAATACGCTGTCCTCAATGATGAAGTCCGGAATCCCTGAGGATGATTGGATACTGGTTCACGATGCAGCTAGACCGGGAATTACTCCGGCATTAATTGAGAAGTTAATAAGCGCAGTGAAAGCGTCTAATCGCGGGGGCATCTTGGCCATTCCGCTTGCTGACACCTTAAAGCAGGCAGACCTAGATTCAGTGATTGCTGGAAACATGCCGCACTCAGAAAGAACGATTCCAAGAGAGCATCTCTGGCAGGCTCAAACCCCGCAAATGTTTGGATTAAAGCAATTGCATGATGCGCTTGAGAATGCAATCCGTCTTGAGGCAGATGTGACGGATGAGGCTAGTGCGATTGAGTTATCTGGCAATAAGCCTTTATTGATTGAAGGTGCTGCCCGCAACTTTAAAGTGACACACCCAGCCGATTGGGATTTGATGCAATTACTTTTGAGCTCAGGTGCTAAGTAAAGAATATACCTCTATGAATCAATCCAATCCGCACATTCCACAATTTCGCATAGGTCAAGGTTACGATGTCCATGCCTTGGTCGCTGATAGAAAGCTGATCTTGGGCGGCGTTCATGTACCTTTTGATAAGGGTTTATTGGGACATTCTGATGCAGATGCTTTATTGCATGCCTTAACGGATGCCTTGCTAGGGGCGGCTGGTTTGAATGATATTGGGCAGCTATTCCCAGATACAGATCCCCAATTTAAGGATATGGATAGCCGAATTCTGCTCAGAGCAGCCCTACAAAAAGTCCAAGCAGCAGGTTTTCAGATTGGCAATGTGGATGCCACCATCATTTGCCAGAAGCCAAAATTAGCTGATTTTTTGCCAGAAATGGTCCGTAATATCGCCGCTGATTTGGCTGTGACCCCCAGCCACGTCAATCTCAAGGCCAAGACGAATGAATCTCTTGGCCATTTAGGTAGAGGCGAGGGTATTGCTGTCCACGCGGTAGCTTTGCTCTACAAGGCCTAAAAGATCCTCTAAAACCCCAAGCATTG